>NZ_JAWPOX010000069.1:0-6369 GCF_033344475.1 Vibrio sp. 1288 | reverse complement strand
TGTTTTACCGTGGTCAACGTGGCCGATAGTACCAACGTTAACGTGCGGTTTCGTACGTTCAAATTTTTCTTTAGACATGAGTGGTCCCTCTAGGTACGGATTTAGGTGGCCCAAATTGACCACGCAACCAAAAAAAGATAATTGGTAAATCTAATATCAAAAGGAAATAAACTTGAGAGCTGGTGCTGATAGGCAGACTCGAACTGCCGACCTCATCCTTACCAAGGATGCGCTCTACCACCTGAGCTATATCAGCACTCAAATTAGAGTGGAGCGGGCAGCGGGAATCGAACCCGCATCATCAGCTTGGAAGGCTGAGGTAATAGCCATTATACGATGCCCGCAACACGTAACTCTGAGAGCTATTTCCTAAAGAATATGGTGGAGGGGGACGGATTCGAACCATCGAAGGCAGTGCCGGCAGATTTACAGTCTGCTCCCTTTGGCCACTCGGGAACCCCTCCAAATTTTCAAGCCATTCAGACTACTAAAGGAAAGAATGGTGCCGACTACCGGAATCGAACTGGTGACCTACTGATTACAAGTCAGTTGCTCTACCTACTGAGCTAAGTCGGCATAAGTGGTGCGCATTCTATTGAATGATTTTCTAGGTTGCAATAGTAATTTGAAAAAAAATCATAAATTTCGATTTTTTAGATTCGTTTGCTGCAAATTCGTACAAACTTAGCTTTTTTAAAGCAAACTTCGACCTTTGTCGTTTGCTTTGAAGTTCGCTTGATGTATGTTCTTGCTTCTATTAAACCAAGGATAAAAGAGACCCATGAGTCCATTTTTGTCATTTGACCGTGCAAATTGGGCCGAGTTAAGAAACTCTGTACCGATGACACTTTCTGAAGACGACTTGACTGCGCTTCAGGGCATTAATGAAAACCTAACCATGGAGGAAGCGGTAGAGATCTACCTTCCTTTGTCTCGTCTTTTGAATCTGTATGTCCAAGCTCGTCAAAGCCGCAATTCCGTATTACAACAATTCTTAAATACAGAGGAACATGCTCCCCCTTTCGTAATTGGTATCGCTGGCAGTGTTGCTGTAGGCAAAAGTACGACTGCTCGTATTCTAACGGCATTGCTTTCTCGTTGGGAGAATCATCCCAAAGTCTCCTTGGTTACAACAGATGGCTTCCTATATCCGAAAAAAGTACTAGAAGAACGCGGTATCATGCATCGTAAAGGCTTCCCTGAATCCTATGATATCAAGCGTTTAGTCGAGTTCATGTCTGACGTAAAGGCAGGAAAGCCCGATCTTGAAGTACCCATCTACTCTCACATCACGTATGACATTACTGATGAACTAAGAAAAGTGGATAGACCGGATGTTCTTATTATTGAAGGTTTAAACGTTCTGCAAAGTGGAATGGACTATCCACATGACCCGCATCGTGTCTTCGTCTCTGACTTTTTAGATTTTTCAATTTATGTCGACGCAGAAACAGAGACCATTGAACATTGGTATGTAGAACGCTTTTTAAAGTTTCGCCAAGGGGCCTTTACGAAACCTGGATCTTATTTTAGCCACTACACACAACTCTCTGTCGATGACGCAAAGAAAAAAGCGAAGCAAATTTGGCATGATATTAATGGGCTCAATTTAGAATTGAATATTCTTCCAACTCGTGAGAGAGCCCACTTGATTCTACACAAAGGCGTTAACCACTTGGTTGATAAAGTCTCGTTGCGAAAGTAATCGAAGATTAGTCACTTTTACGCAACGAGATTTCACCACCAATATAAGTCTCTAGTCCTTGGGAGGTTTCAATTAATATTCCACCTTGATGATCGATGCCTCGAACGACGCCATATACCTCTCTAGGACCAATAAGCAGTTTGACCTGACGATTAAGGAAATTGTCTAACCGATTCCAACGTTCGATAAAGCCAGTAAGTCCTTTCATTTCATATTCGACAAGTGCGGAATTCCAATGCTTGATAAGTGTCATTGCTAGAACATTTCTATCGATCTTGAGACTCTGATTTACTTGGTTCAACGTGGTCCATGGCTGGTCAATCTCAGGCTGGTCGTCAGGCATTCCAATATTCAGGCCCATCCCAATCACTAGATGAGCAGCCCCACCGGCCTGACCCGACATTTCAACCAAGATTCCGGCCAGTTTTTTATCTTGATAATACAAGTCATTCGGCCACTTGAGTTTAACACCTTGCATGCCTACTTCTTCCAGAGCTTCCACTGCGGCAATCCCAATCACCAAGCTCAAGCCCATTGCCGCAGCCATTCCCGCATCCAGTCGCCAATACATAGAGAGATATAAGTTAGAGCCAAACGGTGAGACCCATTGTCTACCGCGGCGACCACGCCCTTGTGCTTGATATTCAGCAATACAAACACGGCCCTTTTCCGAATCCACGACTCTGTCGAGCAAATACTGGTTCGTTGAGTCAATCACAGGGACAAGTTCAACAAGTGACTCCGAGCTAGTGGTCAGGAGTGTCTCGTCTAACAACTGCAATGGTGAAGCTAATTGGTAACCACGCCCTTGCACTCGATAAATATCAATACCCCATTCACTAAGACCTTTAATGTGCTTAGCGATTGCCGCTCTGGAAACATTAAGATCGTCGCCCAACGCTTCTCCTGAATGAAACTCTCCATCACTTAATAACCTTAAAATATGAAGTTTCGTAGAGTGATCTTTTCTCATCTAGATGCCTCGATCTGAGTCAAATTCGTCTCCCCGGTACGATTGAGAAAGCGTACTTCATGCTCAAGTATGATTTGGTATTTATCCCATACCGTCTGCTTCACTAAAGAAGCAAGCGCGACAATGTCATCAGCACTACAATTATCCATGTTGGTCAAAACCAAAGCTTGCATAGGGTTGACCTGCGCACCGTGTACAGACTTCCCTTTTAATCCACACTGATCGATAAGCCAACCAGCAGCAATTTTCATTCCTCCAGAAGCTGGGTAGGCCACTACGTTAGGGTATTTTTTTGTGAGTCGATCATAGTGATCTTGCGTGATCACTGGGTTTTTAAAGAAACTACCTGCGTTACCTATCTTGGTTGGATCTGGCAGTTTTGCCTTTCGCACTTGGCATACTCGTTCGAAGATAGAAGCAGGGCTGAGTTGTTCTTCTGGGATACTTTGTAAAGGACCGTACTGGTTAATCGGCTGCCATTGCTTCGCCAACTTAAGCCCTAATGCGGTGATAAAGCACTTTCCGTGCAACGCATGTTTAAATATGGAATCCCTATAGGCAAACTCACAGTCTTGGGCGTGCATTCTTTTGTTTTCAAACGTAGTTAGATCAAGAACATCTACATAATCACAGATGTCTTTTAGCTCTAGGCCATACGCACCAATGTTCTGAATAGGAGCCGAGCCAGCACAACCTGGAATCAAAGCTAAGTTCTCGATCCCACCGATCCCCTGATTCACACACCAGGAAACCAATTCAGGCCAATCTTCACCACCGGCAATATGTAATAGGTAGTGCTCATCCGTTTCCGTGACTTCTTTACCCATGATTCGATTAACAATCACTAATCCCTCAAAATGTTCTGTAAAAAGAACATTACTTCCTTTACCTAAAAAAAGTTTCGGTAAATGGGTGAATCTTGGGTTTTGAAATAGCTCAATAACATCTTCAAGCGACTCAACGATAGCTAAATAGGAACACGATTGTTCAATTCCAAAAGTATGGTAAGCCTTTAGGCTCGCATTTGTTTTAATTTGCATAGTAGGTTTGCAACACCAGATAAGATTCTCTTAAACTGTCGACATTCTACATTAGTTATCTTTTAACCGCAGTGACAATACCAGACTCATTAATCATAGAAGTGTTAAATCCCATCAAGCTCCCCCTCATTAAGAAACTATACAAAGCGTATTACCCTGCGGGTCGAGCCAAAAAAGATGAATTGATCATTACAGCAAGCCATAAAGGTGAAATCATTGCGTTACTACGTTTAAAAAGTGTAGATAAAGTTCGTCTATTGACAGGAATGTTGGTCATTCCGAAAGTTAGGGGAACAGGGATTGGAAAAGAACTACTAACTCATTGTAAAAACAATGTTTTCACTGATGGCGATTATTGCTTCGCGTTTACACATCTCGAATCCTATTATTCCAAGCATGGATTCACAACAATTGATTGCTCTGAGCTACCACACCCGCTAAAAATGGCATTTCAACGTTATGTAGATAGCGGTAAAGATCTCATTCCAATGCAATTCATCTCTTCAACGACATCAAAACGCGTGCTTTTGTAGCCAGGTAAATCATATCTTTGATAAAATGGCAGGTTCGCAATATTGCACTAAACTAAGGTACTCATACCGATATGATAGTAAGTAGGAATCCATTCGAACAGTTGCCAAGTCTCGCTGTCAATCCGGAAGACTTTGATGTTCTGTATTCAGCAGAATCATTCAGAACCCGTCTTTTAGATGCTATCAGCAAAGCAACGTCGCGAATTTACCTAGTCGCTCTATATCTGGAAGATGATGAAGCTGGACGTGAAATTCTCACTGCGCTTTATGAAGCGAAACAGCGCAATCCTGGGTTGGACATCAATATCTGTGTCGACTGGCATCGAGCGCAGCGTGGCCTGATTGGTGCGGAGACATCTGAGGGTAATTCAGCGCTTTACAAAGCATATGCCAGCAAATACCAACACCCAATCCCTGTCTATGGCATACCAGTGCGTGGCAGAGAAGTTTTTGGGGTACTGCATTTAAAAGGCTTCATTGTCGATGATACTGTTATCTACAGTGGGGCGAGCTTAAATAACGTTTATCTCCATTATCATGAACGTTATCGATTTGATCGTTACCATGTGATTCGACATGAATCTTTAGCGAATTCAATGGTGCAATTCATTCAGGAAGAAATGATTGCTCACCCTGCCGTTAATGATCTTGCAGGAAAAGATAAGCCAGAAACCAAAGAAATTAAGTCGGCGATTCGCCAACTGAGGGCTTCTCTTGCTCAAGCCAATTATAAGTTTGAAGACCAAGCTGCAACAGAAGAAAGCGTAAAAGTCACTCCGTTAGTTGGGCTAGGCAAACGCCGTAATCTACTCAATCAACAGATTGTAAAGTTATTGGCAGCAGCCCAAGACGAAATTTTCATTTGTACGCCTTACTTTAACTTCCCTAAAGCACTTCATCGTGAAGTGAAACGAGCCATGAAGCGTGGTGTGAAAGTAACTATTGTTGTGGGTGATAAAACCGCCAACGACTTTTACATTGCACCTGAGGAAGACTTTAAAACCATTGGCGGACTTCCATATCTTTACGAAGTGAATTTACGTCGCTTTGCGAAAACCAATGAAGCGAATATCGCCGCACGTAAATTGTCAATTCACCTATGGAAGCATGACAATAACAGCTTCCACCTTAAGGGTATTTGGGTTGATAAACGCTATATGCTACTTACTGGGAATAACTTAAATCCACGTGCTTGGTCACTCGACCTAGAAAATGGACTACTCATACAAGACAATTATGCGAAGCTCACTGAGAAGTTTGAAGACGAAGTTTCGCGTATTCTTGAGCATACTCACCTTATCTGTACTTATAAGCAATTAGAGAAAGTAGAAGACTATCCTATAGGGGTACAGCGACTGGTCAGAAAAATTACCCGCCTAAAGGCAGATGGTGTTTTAAAGCGTATTCTTTAGACATCATTTCTCGCTCTAAAGTACGTCGAGATTTTTATACTAAGCCAACCGCTTTAGCAGTTGGCTTTTTCATATAATCCATTTGGAATACTTAACTATTTTCTAGTACCGCTAGTGAGCACATAACCACTTAGATCTAGAGCGACTCTCTTAATGGGTTTGAGCTTTGACGTTTGTGAGTTATTCCGCATAGCTTACAGCCTCGAGCTAAGCTCCCCCTCTCTGTTCTGGCGCTTCTTACCCCTTGGCGATATATTTTTTCTGAGACTCATCAAATGTTCAGCGTCGAAAATCATCACCTCGCTAATGAAGAGCTCCTTCAATCTTTCACCTTCCAATTCTTTTCAAGTCGTTTGATTTTTGAGCCAGGAGAGATTGGGGGTATATATGACGCTTTTCTGGATTATGCGCACAGTTCGTTTTTTCTTTCTCATCAAGATTCAAGCCGTTGAACGCCTTTGAATACCATAGATTACTTAGGTTTGTTTGTAGGTCATATTGTCTTTCCACAGCATCAACGGCCTATATTAATTAAAGCCTAGTGTGTAATCACGCAGAGTTCGCTTAGTAGGGATTATGGGGAGTAGTCTAGTTAGGTGTAAACACACTTCAGGGAAACGCCGCAGTAGAAACGAAAAAAGCCTCAGTCTTTCGACTGAGGCTTAATATAAGTGGCGGAGTGGACGGGACTCGAACCCGCGACCCC
>NZ_JAWPOX010000696.1:0-629 GCF_033344475.1 Vibrio sp. 1288 | reverse complement strand
TCTAAAATGGTTGTCTGATTTTCGAGAACACCCACCTTACAATCTGGTTACAATTTGCAAAAAATATATCATCCGTTCAGTACCGTTTAGGTAAGCAACGTTTGTAGGGACACAAACGGAAGTCGAAGAACCATAATGAAATTAAGCAATCGAGTTATCTTGCTTGTCGCACCCGTGATCATTTTGAGTGCGCTGGTATCGAGTTACATCATCTATAGCATTCAAAAAGTAACACTCATCAAGCGCGAAGATAGCTACATACAACTTCAGATGGAAAACTGGCGGGGCAATTTCGACAAGCCAATATTTTTCTTAACAGCTATGCGTACACGCTGAGTAAAAGTGATGTGCTGCAGGACTATTTTATCAATCACGACAATCCCTACCGTGAGCGAGTGCTTTTTAGCCGCTTGGATGAAACCGCTGATGTCCTGAGTCATGGTTATAAAGGGGATGTGAGCATGGCTATCCTCGACGGCAAACAAAATCTGCTTTATTACACCGAAAACCAATATTACGAATCGTCCGGCGTTGTTGACCCAAAGGTGCTGGAGTACATAGCAACCAGCTTCGCGGCTCGTGGTGAATACAGCCACACAGGGTTCATTTATAACTCCAGTGGCCAAAGC
>NZ_JAWPOX010000695.1:0-629 GCF_033344475.1 Vibrio sp. 1288 | reverse complement strand
TTGGATCTCAGGATCGGTATAGTAGTGAGCGATAAGTACCGCGTCTTTTTCTTTAAGCAGCTTTTTGTATTGCTCAGCTGCGTCTTCTAACTGACCATTTTGTGCTAACGAGTTCGCTAGGTTATAGCGGCCGGTTTGTGATGGGTCATTCGAAAACGCTTTGATGGCCGCTTCGTAATCGCCAGTTTGGTAACTTGCCGCGCCTTGCCAACTTGGGTCAGTGAACAGGTTTTTGGCTTGTTCATATTCTCCCTGTTTATAGAGATTAGCCGCTTTCTGATCGGCATTTAAGAACGGGTTGGCTTGTGCGTCTGGTGTCCAAGTCATTGGAAGCAGCGCAGCGATAAATACCCAAATTACACCACGGCGGAACAGGAAAACGGTAGGCAGTAGCAGTAGAGGCAATAGCCAAAATCCACCATTCAAACGAGAATCGGTTTTGACCTCTTGATTCTGTTTTGCTGCCAAGTTGTTCCCAGTATTATTCGTGTACGCTGCGATGCTATCCACGTCTCGGTTGTTGTGCTGAATAGGAACAAACATACCGCCCGTCTTGTTGGCTAGCGTTTGTAGGTTTTTCAGGTGTGTTTTGGCAACAACGGTCGAGCCTTGCGTGGTCTTAAGAAGCG
>NZ_JAWPOX010000694.1:0-629 GCF_033344475.1 Vibrio sp. 1288 | reverse complement strand
TTTGGTCTCGTGAACGTTATCGGTTGTGGTTATGCTTGGTGGTTTATGTCGAAAAAAAGTCGTCGGTTCTCATCAGGTCTGATCGATGCGGAGAAAAAACAATGGCAAATGGATACGCTATTAAGCGTGGCAGTTACTGTTGGTTTTATCGCTGCATGGCTAGTATCTCTTACCCCATTCGCGCATTACGCAGTCTACGCGGACCCAATGATGATGCTACTTATGGGCTTCTACTTCCTAAAAGTACCATTTGATATGTTGTGTGGCGCATTGCGTGAGTTACTAATGATGACACCAAGCAAAGAACTTTGTCAGGTTGTTGGTAACGACGTTTTAGAAATTGAAAAAGTATCTGACCATCAGTTAAAACTGGCTGGTATAACGAAGGTTGGTCAAGAGCTTCGCGTGAACATTGATCTACACGTTGATGATGACATGATTGAACTCGACACTCTTGAACAAACTCGAAAACAGCTAACCACGCGTCTGTCGAAGCACAGATTCAAACTGCAACTGAACTTAAACGTAGCGAATTGTTAGAACACGAAATAAAAGTCAGGTATTTCTATCATAAAGCACCTAAATTGAGTGTTCAGTCTTTACGAAAACAAAAAACCGCCAGTAACGGC
>NZ_JAWPOX010000693.1:0-629 GCF_033344475.1 Vibrio sp. 1288 | reverse complement strand
CCCGCGTTTTGAATACGCTTAGTCAGAGCTTCTACTTCTTCAGCTGTAAACTCCACACCTTCTACTTGAGAAAGAAGAGGAAGAATTGTCACGCCAGAGTGACCACCGATAACTGGTACACGGATATCGCTAGGATCTTTGCCTTTTAGCTCAGCAACAAACGTTTCTGAACGGATCACGTCTAGTGTGGTAATACCGAATAGGCGACGCTTGTCGTAAACGCCCGCTTTCTTCAGAACTTCAGCAGCGATTGGCACTGTTGTGTTCACTGGGTTAGTGATGATACCTACACATGCTTTAGGACAAACAACCGCAATCTTTTCAGCGAGTGATTTCACAATACCAGCGTTTACATTGAACAGATCCGCACGATCCATGCCCGGCTTACGAGCAACACCCGCAGAGATAAGAACTACATCTGCACCTTCTAGCGCAGGAGTTGGATCTTCACCAGCGTAACCTTTGATCGATACTGGTGTTGGGATGTGGCTAAGATCTGCTGCTACGCCAGGCGTAACTGGAGCAATATCGTATAGGGCTAAATCAGAACCAGCAGGAAGACGGTTCTTAAGCAGAAGGGCAAGGGCTTGACCGATGCCACCAGCGGCACCAATAACGGCTACTTTCAT
>NZ_JAWPOX010000692.1:0-630 GCF_033344475.1 Vibrio sp. 1288 | reverse complement strand
ATCAGATGATTTCAGGTCAGCAGCGTTTACTGTCGGACATTTCTCACGAATTACGCTCGCCACTCACTCGCTTGCGCATGGCCAGTGCATTAGCAACGCGCAAACAGGGTGACAGCCCTGAATTGGTTCGCATTGATACCGAAGCGCAGCGCCTTGAGCAGATGATCAGCGAATTGCTTGAGCTCTCGCGCATGCAGGTGAACAGCCACATGACACGCGAGACACAGCCAATAGAAAGTTTGTGGGAAGAGATCATTAAAGATGCGCAGTTTGAAGCCGAGCAAATGGGTAAAACACTCCGCTATTCAGAGATCCCTGAGCGACATATCTCAGGCAACCCAAAACTGTTGATGAGCGCGGTAGAAAACATCATCCGCAACGCGATTTATTACGGAAAAGATGAAGTGCAGATAGACATTCAAGACAAGACTGACACACTGACGATTACCGTCGATGACAACGGTGATGGTGTGCCGGATGAAGAGTTAGAAGCGATTTTCCGTCCATTTTATCGTGTGTCTACTGCTCGTGATCGTCACTCTGGCGGCACAGGATTAGGGTTAACCATCACCGAAAGTGCGATTCGTCAGCACAGCGGTACGATAGTCGCGAGCCGCAGCCCACTGGGAG
>NZ_JAWPOX010000691.1:0-630 GCF_033344475.1 Vibrio sp. 1288 | reverse complement strand
ATTAATTCAACGCCATCAAGAATGGCTTCGTGCGCTTGCACTAGGTGATCGTTGAGGTAGGCAATGCGGTAGTCATCTTGAATTTCGCCATTTTCGTCAAATTCATCTCTCGCTCCCAAACCATTTTCCACGATAAAGAGCGGCTTTTGGTAGCGATCGTGCAAGAAGTTCAGCAAAATACGCAGACCTTTGGGATCGATCAACCAGCCCCATTGGCTCTTTTCCAAATATGGATTTGGCACGCTCTCAACAATATTGCCGACTTCCTTTTGTTTCGGATCCGCGCTCGCACAGCCACTGGCGTAGTAGCTGAAGGAGATAAAGTCGACACTGGCCGAGGCAATGTCTTCTAAATCGCCGTCTTGCATCTGAATTTCGATGCCATTTTCACGGAAATAGCGCTTCATATAACCAGGATACTGACCACGAGTTTGCACATCACCGAAGAACAACCACTTGTTGTTTTCATGCATGGCGGCTAACACATCATCAGGGTTGCAAGTGTATGGGTAGTTCATGGCACCCAGTAACATGTTGCCGATTCTGCCATTCGGTACAATTTTCTGGCACAGCTTCACCGCTTTAGCATTCGCCACCAATTGATGGTGAATCGCTTGGTAAATCTCTTGC
>NZ_JAWPOX010000690.1:0-630 GCF_033344475.1 Vibrio sp. 1288 | reverse complement strand
CGCTTTATGGACCGTGAAGAATTTGTATCTGAAGCGGATTACCTGAAAGGTAAAAAAGTGGTCATTGTGGGCTGTGGTGCTCAAGGTCTAAACCAAGGCCTAAACATGCGCGATTCTGGTCTTGATGTGTCTTACGCACTACGTCAAGCTGCGATCGATGAACAGCGTCAATCGTTTAAAAACGCCAAAGATAATGGCTTTGAAGTTGGTAGCTACGAAACGCTAATTCCTCAAGCAGATCTGGTTGTTAACTTAACGCCAGACAAACAGCACACTAACGTTGTTGAGACGGTGATGCCACTAATGAAAGAAGGCGCTGCACTAGGTTACTCTCACGGTTTCAACGTTGTGGAAGAAGGCATGCAGATTCGTAAAGATCTGACCGTTGTCATGGTTGCTCCTAAGTGTCCTGGTACAGAGGTTCGTGAAGAATACAAACGTGGTTTTGGTGTGCCTACCCTAATCGCGGTTCATCCAGAGAATGATCCGAAAGGTGAAGGTTGGGATATCGCGAAAGCTTGGGCTGCAGCTACAGGTGGTCACCGTGCGGGTTGTCTTGAGTCTTCTTTTGTCGCTGAGGTGAAATCAGACCTAATGGGTGAGCAAACCATTCTATGTGGCATGCTACAA
>NZ_JAWPOX010000689.1:0-631 GCF_033344475.1 Vibrio sp. 1288 | reverse complement strand
ACTTCAAGCGCCGCAGACGAGCTTAAACCCGCACCTTGCGGTACATTTCCGCTGACTGATATATCAGCGCCAGTGAAATAGTAACCACGATCAAGCAAGCACTTCACCACACCACGAATATAGTTCACCCACATTTTGTCTGCTTGAAAAGTGATATCCTGGCTAATATCGAATTCATCCACAGCATTGCCGTAATCAAAAGACACCACACGGACTAGATTGTCGTCACGCTTTGCGGCAGCAACGACAGTTTGGTAGTTAATAGCACACGGCAGGACAAAACCGTCATTGTAGTCAGTGTGCTCACCAATCAGATTGACGCGACCCGGCGCTTGGATGATATGGCTTGGTGCATAGCCCAATACTTGCTCAAAAGAAGCTTTCACATTTTGGATTAGATCTGACATAGTTAAATCTCGGTTTCAAATTGTATTTAGATCCCCGAACCCTTTGTTCATTCGCGCTCGTGAACCACTTGTTTGATTTTCTGTTTTTTAGGTTCTAGGATCCTAGAACCTACTAAATCACTGCTCTTTGTAGTGAACGTAACTTAAATCACGCAGACGCTGTGACGCTTGCTCTGCAGTTAAATCTCGTTGGCTTTCTGCCAACATTTCATAACCCACCATAA
>NZ_JAWPOX010000688.1:0-632 GCF_033344475.1 Vibrio sp. 1288 | reverse complement strand
CTTTCGTAGCTCATCCCAAAGCCAACAGGGGTTTATCTCAATTCCCGGACGTGTAGTACTCGATGGCATCGATACACTAAAAACCGCGACTTATCACTTTCGGTCTTGGTCATTAGAATCGGTTTCACAAGAATTACTCGGTGAAGGCAAAGAGATCCATAACGTGCATGACCGTATGGACGAAATCAAGCGCATGTATCGCTCCGATAAGCCTTCACTTGCCAAATACAACCTTCAAGATTGCGTGCTAGTAAACAACATCTTCGAACACACTCATCTCCTCGCGTTTGCTATTGAACGGTCGAGGTTGACGGGAGTTGAGTTGGATCGCGTCGGAGGCTCAGTCGCGGCGTTCACCAATCTTTATTTGCCACAAATTCATCGAGCAGGTTACGTCGCACCCAATTTGCACCCTGAAAACTGGATTGCGAGTCCCGGCGGTTACGTAATGGACTCTATCCCTAACCTTTATGACTCAGTTTTAGTGCTGGATTTTAAGAGTCTATATCCATCGATTATTCGCTCTTTCTTGATCGACCCAATGGGTTTGGTCGAAGGTTTATTACTGGACATTGGTAAGGATGACGATCAAGCCGTGCCTGGTTTTCGTGGTGGTCAGTTTCATCGTTCTA
>NZ_JAWPOX010000687.1:0-633 GCF_033344475.1 Vibrio sp. 1288 | reverse complement strand
TATGGCGTTTACATTCGTAACGCTTGCATTTAGTGGTTTGATGCTGGTTTACGGTAAGCACTTTTTAAAACCGTATGTTCCTACCGAGTTTTGGGGCTTTATCGTCATGTTGGCGAAGCAATACCACAACTACATGGGGCCACTGTTCTTCATTTTACTGATGTTTGTACTCTTGAAATGGTGGCGCAAGTCGATTCCAAACATGACGGATATTCGTTGGTTCATGAAAATGGGCGGCATGGTTGGTAAGCACAAAGGAACGCATCCATCGGCAGGGTTCTCAAACGGTGGTGAGAAAGCCATCTACTGGTTGTTGATTTTCTTTGGCGCTATTGTCGCGGTAAGTGGTTTAGTTTTGGATTTCCCAATCTTTGGGCAAACTCGCGGAGATGTGGAACTTTCTAACCTAGTTCATGCCATTTCAGCCCTGATTCTGATCTGTGGCTTTATTTTCCACATCTATATCGGTCTATTCGGTATGGAAGGTGCGTTAGAAGGCATGGTGACTGGTGAAGTCGATGAAACATGGGCGAAAGAGCATCACGATCTTTGGTATGAAGAAGTGAAGTCTAAAGAAGCGATGGGCGAAGCAGAATCAAAACCAACGACAGAGAAAGGAGCGAAAGCGAATGA
>NZ_JAWPOX010000068.1:0-7908 GCF_033344475.1 Vibrio sp. 1288 | reverse complement strand
CCCCCCCCATAACTCTTCGCCTCATGACCGAGCGCGACCTGCCGATGCTCCATGATTGGCTCAACCGGCCGCACATCGTTGAGTGGTGGGGTGGTGACGAAGAGCGACCGACTCTTGATGAAGTGCTGGAACACTACCTGCCCAGAGCGATGGCGGAAGAGTCCGTAACACCGTACATCGCAATGCTGGGCGAGGAACCGATCGGCTATGCTCAGTCGTACGTCGCGCTCGGAAGCGGTGATGGCTGGTGGGAAGATGAAACTGATCCAGGAGTGCGAGGAATAGACCAGTCTCTGGCTGACCCGACACAGTTGAACAAAGGCCTAGGAACAAGGCTTGTCCGCGCTCTCGTTGAACTACTGTTCTCGGACCCCACCGTGACGAAGATTCAGACCGACCCGACTCCGAACAACCATCGAGCCATACGCTGCTATGAGAAGGCAGGATTCGTGCGGGAGAAGATCATCACCACGCCTGACGGGCCGGCGGTTTACATGGTTCAAACACGACAAGCCTTCGAGAGAAAGCGCGGTGTTGCCTAACAACTCATTCAAGCCGACGCCGCTTCGCGGCGCGGCTTAATTCAGGTGTTAGCGGTAATTTAACCAGATAGGAGTACAGACATATGAAAATCGTAAAAAGGATATTATTAGTATTGTTAAGTTTATTTTTTACAATTGCGTATTCAAATGCTCAAACTGACAACTTAACTTTGAAAATTGAGAATGTTTTAAAGGCAAAAAATGCCAGAATAGGAGTAGCAATATTCAACAGCAATGAGAAGGATACTTTGAAGATTAATAACGACTTCCATTTCCCGATGCAAAGCGTTATGAAATTTCCGATTGCTTTAGCCGTTTTGTCTGAGATAGATAAAGGGAATCTTTCTTTTGAACAAAAAATAGAGATTACCCCTCAAGACCTTTTGCCTAAAATGTGGAGTCCGATTAAAGAGGAATTCCCTAATGGAACAACTTTGACGATTGAACAAATACTAAATTATACAGTATCAGAGAGCGACAATATTGGTTGTGATATTTTGCTAAAATTAATCGGAGGAACTGATTCTGTTCAAAAATTCTTGAATGCTAATCATTTCACTGATATTTCAATCAAAGCAAACGAAGAACAAATGCACAAGGATTGGAATACCCAATATCAAAATTGGGCAACCCCAACAGCGATGAACAAACTGTTAATAGATACTTATAATAATAAGAACCAATTACTTTCTAAAAAAAGTTATGATTTTATTTGGAAAATTATGAGAGAAACAACAACAGGAAGTAACCGATTAAAAGGACAATTACCAAAGAATACAATTGTTGCTCATAAAACAGGGACTTCCGGAATAAATAATGGAATTGCAGCAGCCACTAATGATGTTGGGGTAATTACTTTACCGAATGGACAATTAATTTTTATAAGCGTATTTGTTGCAGAGTCCAAAGAAACTTCGGAAATTAATGAAAAGATTATTTCAGACATTGCAAAAATAACGTGGGATTACTATTTGAATAAATAAAAAACTACCGCTAACACTGGCTCATAGGCAATGGCGGGTTGAAGTGCAATTTGCAAAGTCGGTAGCCCGCCCGAGCGTTTTCTCGGTTTGACAGGAAAGGCTCACGCAAACCGCCACTGCCCATAGCCCAAACCGTTAGGCCGCATGGACACAACGCAGGTCACATTGATACACAAAATTCTAGCTGCGGCAGATGAGCGAAATCTGCCGCTCTGGATCGGTGGGGGCTGGGCGATCGATGCACGGCTAGGGCGTGTAACACGCAAGCACGATGATATTGATCTGACGTTTCCCGGCGAGAGGCGCGGCGAGCTCGAGGCAATAGTTGAAATGCTCGGCGGGCGCGTCATGGAGGAGTTGGACTATGGATTCTTAGCGGAGATCGGGGATGAGTTACTTGACTGCGAACCTGCTTGGTGGGCAGACGAAGCGTATGAAATCGCGGAGGCTCCGCAGGGCTCGTGCCCAGAGGCGGCTGAGGGCGTCATCGCCGGGCGGCCAGTCCGTTGTAACAGCTGGGAGGCGATCATCTGGGATTACTTTTACTATGCCGATGAAGTACCACCAGTGGACTGGCCTACAAAGCACATAGAGTCCTACAGGCTCGCATGCACCTCACTCGGGGCGGAAAAGGTTGAGGTCTTGCGTGCCGCTTTCAGGTCGCGATATGCGGCCTAACAATTCGTCCAAGCCGACGCCGCTTCGCGGCGCGGCTTAACTCAGGTGTTACCGCAGCGAAATGGCCGGGCTGGTCAAGCGGTACGGTGACGACCTCAGCAAGTGCGACTTTATCGCGGCCATGAAGCTGGCCAGCAAGGGCCGGGAGCCGGACGAGATCGGCAAGGCCATGGCCGAGGCCAGCCCCGCCATCATGGAGCGCAAGACGGGCCATGAGGCCGATTACATCAAGCGTACGGTGCAGAAGGTGATGGAGCTGCCGCAGGTGCAGGAGGCCCGCGCCGAGCTGGCGAAGCAGGCCGAGAAACAGCAGTACCGAGGGCCGACATTAGGATAAAACACTTGCATTAGAGCTAATGCCTGTTATGGTGTTAGCTCTAATGCGGAGGAAATATGAAAGACCAACACGACAAGCGTACCGGCAACCTGCTGGCCACCCCCAACGCTATACGACAGGCCCGCTTTGCCGAGCAGCAGCGAGCCATGGGCCGCAAGGCCCGGAAGATATGGGCCACAGACGCAGAGGCCGAGGCGCTGCGGCTGTATCTGGAAGAACTCAGGGCGGCGCAGGGCGGGGGTAGTGACCCCGCCAGCGCCTAACCACCAACCGCCTACACAGGAGGCAAATCAATGGCTACCCATAAGCCTATCGACATTCTGGCGAGCTTCACAGAGCTACCGCCACCGATTGACTACGTACTGCCCAACATGGTGGCCGGCACCGTGGGGGCGCTGGTGTCCCCCGGTGGGGCCGGCAAGTCCATGCTGGCCCTGCAACTGGCCGCACAGATCGCAGGCGGCCCCGACCTGCTGGACGTGGGCGAGTTGCGCACCGGCCCGGTGATCTACCTGCCCGCCGAAGACCCGCCCACCGCCATACATCACCGCCTGCACGCATTGGGGGAACGCCTGACCGACGAGCAACGGCAAGCCGTGGCTGACGGTCTGCTAATCCAGCCGCTGATCGGCAGCCTACCCAACATCATGGCCCCGGAGTGGTTCGACGGCCTCAAGCGAGCCGCTGAGGGACGCCGCTTGATGGTGCTGGATACCTTGCGCCGGTTCCACATCGAGGAAGAGAACGCCAGCGGCCCCATGGCGCAAGTGATTGGCCGCATGGAGGCCATCGCCGCCGATACCGGGTGCTCTATCGTGTTCCTGCACCATGCCAGCAAGGGCGCGGCCATGATGGGCGCAGGCGACCAGCAGCAGGCCAGCCGGGGATCGTCCGTGCTGGTGGATAACATCCGCTGGCAATCGTACCTGTCCGGCATGACCACCGGTGAGGCCGAGGAATGGGGCGTAGACGACACGCAGCGGCCCTATTTCGTCCGCTTTGGAGTCAGCAAGGCCAACTATGGGGCACCGTTCAAAGACCGCTGGTTCAGGCGGCATGACGGCGGGGTACTCAAGCCCGCCGTGCTGGAAAAGCAGCACAAGAGCAAGGGGGTGCCTCGTGGCAAAGCCTAAGAACAAACACAGCCTCAGCCACGTCCGGCACGACCCGGCGCACTGTCTGGCCCCCGGCCTGTTCCGTGCCCTCAAGCGGGGCGAGCGCAAGCGCGGCAAGCTGGACGTGACGTATGACTACGGCGACGGCAAGCGGATCGAGTTCAGCGGCCCGGAGCCGCTGGGCGCTGATGATTTGCGCATCCTGCAGGGGCTGGTGGCCATGGCCGGGCCTAGTGGTCTGGTGCTAGAGCCAGAACCGGAGACCCCCGGCGGGCAGCAGCTCCGGCTGTTCCTGGAACCCAAATGGGAAGCCGTTACCGCTGACGCCATGGTGGTCAAGGGTAGCTATCGGGCGCTGGCTCGTGAAATAGGCTATGCCAATATCGAGGACTCAAAGCCCATCAGGGACTGCATTGAACGGCTTTGGAAGGTGTCCATCATCGCCCAGAATGGCCGCAAGCGGCAGGGCTTCCGGCTGCTTGCCGAGTACGCCAGCGACGAGGCAGACGGGCGCCTGTATGTGGCCCTGAACCCCTTGATCGCGCAGGCCGTCATGGGTGGCGGCCAGCATGTGCGCATCAGCATGGACGAGGTGCGGGCGCTGGACAGCGAAACCGCCCGCCTGCTGCACCAGCGGCTGTGTGGCTGGATCGACCCCGGCAAGACCGGCAAGGCGGCCATAGATACCCTGTGCGGCTACGTCTGGCCGTCAGAGGCCAGTGGGGCCGCCATGCGCAAGAGACGCCAGCGGGTGCGCGAGGCGCTGCCGGAGCTGATCGCGCTGGGCTGGACGGTGAACGAGTATGCGGCGGGTAAGTACGACATCGCACGGCCCAAGGCGGCAGGCTGACCCCTGCAATAACTGTCACGCCCCCCCCGTTAACTGTCACGCCCCCCCCGTTAACTGTCACGCCCCCCCCCGTTAACTGTCACGAACCCCCCCGTTAACTGTCACGCCCCCAAACCTGCAAACCCAGCAGGGGCGGGGGCTGGCGGGGTGCTGAAAAAATCCATCCATGATTATCTAAGAATAATCCACTAGGCGCGGTTAACAGCGCCCTAGTGGGGCGCTGTTTGCCCTTGCCCAAAATGCCCGGCCAGAGGCCGGATAACTGATCTATCCGCTGCGCTAGGCTACACACCGCCCCCACCGCTCCGCGGTAGGGAAAAGGCGGGCCAAGGCCCGCAAACCCAAACCCCATGCACAGACGCCACAGGAAGCCGCAGACGCCTTTAGCCGCTTTAGCGGCCTTTACCCCTGCCCGCAGGGCGGGGGCGCGTGTGAAGCCCCGCAGGGGCCATGCTGGCCACCTTGCGCTTGGCTATCTCCGCCTTGATGGTCGCGCCCGCCTCTCGCATCTCTTGCTGCAGGGCTTCGATCTCGGCAGGTGTCAGCCGGTAGAAGCTCACCCTTGCCCCTCTTGCGGCTCCGGCTGGCCATGCTCCTGTGGCTGCTATTCCTGCTTGGGTGGCAGTCCGAACAGCGCCCGGTCATGGTCGCGCTCTAGGTAGCTGTCCAGCCCATCGAGCAAGCGCTGTTCTGGCCACTCGCCGCTTTCGACTTTGCCGAGTATCCACGCGCCTACCAGCACCTTGCGCCGGGTGTCCTCCTTGCGCTTTTGCTGCTGCTCCCGTGCCCTGACCCGCTGGATCTTGGCGTTGATCCGTGCCCGTTGCTCTTCCAGCTTGGCGAGCCGTTCCGCTGCTTTTGCCATGTTGACATTCCCCTTGGTTATGTGCTTGCCATCATGCTATCATCGGAGCACAGACACCGCAAACCCCGACCGTCATTCTAACGGGAGGGCGCACTTACCGGTTTCTCTTCGAGAAACTGCCCTGCGGGCACCCCTTTGGGGCTGTGCGCTCTCCGAGGGCCATTGCATGGAGCTAAACCCCTATGGCCATCTATCACCTTACGGCCAAGACCGGCAGCCGGAACGGCGGCCAGTCGGCCAAGGCGAAAGCCGATTACATCCAGCGGGAGGGCCGTTACTCCCGCGACCGTGACGAGGTGCTGCACACTCAGTCCGGCCACCTGCCCGAGTGGGCCGAGCGCCCCGCCGACTACTGGGATGCTGCCGACCTGTATGAACGCGCCAATGGGCGGCTGTTCAAAGAGGTTGAGTTTGCCCTGCCGGTCGAACTGACCCTAGATCAGCAGCGGGAGCTGGTGGACGAATTCGCCCGGCATCTGACCGAGGGCGAGCGCCTGCCGTATACGCTGGCCATTCATGCCGGTAAAGGTGAGAACCCCCATTGCCACTTGATGATCTCTGAGCGGAAGAACGACGGTATCGAGCGCCCGGCTGACCAGTGGTTCAAGCGGTACAACGCCAAACAGCCAGAGCGGGGCGGGGCGCAGAAGTCCGAGAGCCTGAAGCCCAAGGCATGGCTTGAGCAGACCCGCGAGGCATGGGCCGACCATGCCAACCGGGCATTAGAGCGGGCTGGTCACGACGCCCGCATTGACCATAGAACACTTGAGGCGCAGGGCATCGAGCGCCTGCCGGGCATCCATCTTGGCCCCAACGTGGTGGAGATGGAGGGCCGGGGCATCCGCACCGAGCGGGCCGACACCGCCCTAGCCATCGACACGGCCAACGGCCAGATCATCGACTTACAAGAATACCGGGAGGTTATCGAGCATGAGCGCGATAGACAGAGTGAAGAAGTCCAGAGGCATCAACGAGTTAGCGGAGCAGATCGAACCGCTGGCCCAGAGCATGGCGACACTGGCCGACGAGGCCCGGCAGGTCATGAGCCAGACTCAGCAGGCCAGCGAGGCGCAGGCAGCGGAGTGGCTGAAAGCCCAACGCCAGACAGGGGCGGCATGGGTGGAGCTGGCCAAGGAGTTGCGGGAGGTAGCCGCCGAGGTGAGCAGCGCCGCGCAGAGCGCCCGGAGCGCCGCCCGTGGCTGGACATGGAAGTTGTGGGCCGGGGTCTTGATCGCTTCCGTGACGCCTATTCTGGCGCTGCTGATCGCATCATGGCTTTGGCTGGAGCCGCAAATCATCGAACAACAGGGGGGTATATGGCTGGTTTTCAAGCTCAAGTAAAGGGTGACCGCACCGCGCAAGCCATCGCCCGGCAGCTCAAGGCCATGGGCTGCGACCGGTACGACATCGGCATACGGGATGCCGCCAGCGGCAAGATGATGAACCGGGAATGGTCAGCCGCCGAAGTGCTCCAGAACACGCCATGGCTCAAGCGGATGAATGCCCAGGGCAATGACGTGTATATCAGGCCCGCCGAGCAGGAGCGGCATGGTTTGGTGCTGGTGGACGATCTCAGTGAGTTCGACTTGGATGACATGAAAGCCGAGGGCCGGGAGCCGGCGCTGATCGTGGAGACCAGCCCCAAGAACTATCAGGCATGGGTAAAAGTGGCTCAGGACGCCCCAGCAGGTCACAGGGGCGTAATCGCCCGGAAGCTGGCCCGCGAGTACGACGCCGACCCGGCCAGCGCCGACAGCCGCCACTATGGTCGCTTGGCGGGCTTCACCAACCGCAAGGACAAGCACACCACCCGCACCGGTTATCAGCCGTGGGTGCTGCTGCGTGAATCCAAGGGCAAGACCGCCACCGCAGGGCCGGAGCTGATGCAGCAGGCCGGGCAGGTGCTGGACAGCATTAAGCGCCAACAGGAACGGACGGCACGACTGGCCGAGATCACCGCCCCGCGGAGTGTGCGCCGGTATCGCCGCAGCGCCGTGGACGACTACCGCAGCGAAATGGCCGGGTTGGTCAAACGCTTCGGTGACGACCTCAGCAAGTGCGACTTCATTGCGGCTATGAAGCTGGCCAGCAAGGGCCGGGAGCCGGACGAGATCGCCAAGGCCATGGCCGAGGCCAGCCCCGCGATCATGGAGCGCAAGGCAGGCCATGAGGCCGATTACATCAAGCGCACGGTACAGAAAGTGATGGAGCTGCCGCAGGTGCAGGAGGCCCGCGCCGAGCTGGCGAAGCAGACCCAGAAGCAGCGCAGTCGGGGGCCAGATTTAAGTATGTAATGCTTGCGTTAGCGCTAACTGGTGGTATACTGTTAGCTCTAATGGAGGGTTTGAGATGAAAGACCAACACGACAAGCGTACCGGCAACCTGCTGGCCACCCCTAACGCTATACGACAGGCCCGCTTTGCCGAACAGCAGCGAGCCATGGGCCGCAAGGCCGCGAGCACCCCCCCCATAACTCTTCGCCTCATGACCGAGCGCGACCTGCCGATGCTCCATGATTGGCTCAACCGGCCGCACATC
>NZ_JAWPOX010000686.1:0-633 GCF_033344475.1 Vibrio sp. 1288 | reverse complement strand
AGCTTATTTATTCTTGTTTTAATGACGTTGGCGGTAATTGTTCTGCCGATGATCGCTCCTTATGCTTTTGACGATACTGACTGGTATGCAATGCACGTTGCGCCAAACTCTGAACACTGGTTTGGTACCGACAGTCTTGGTCGAGATTTGTACGTGCGTACTCTAATCGGCGGCCGTATCTCGCTAATGGTTGGCGTGATGGGTGCATTCGTAGCGGTATTGATTGGTACACTTTACGGTGCGGCTTCTGGCTTCATTGGCGGTAAAGTTGACCGCATTATGATGCGTATTCTAGAAATCTTGTACGCTGTACCGTTCATGTTCCTAGTTATCGTACTTGTTACCTTCTTCGGCCGTAACATCATTCTTATCTTCGTTGCGATTGGTGCAATCGCATGGCTGGATATGGCGCGTATCGTACGTGGTCAGACACTCAGCCTACGTAGTAAAGAGTTCATCGAAGCGGCGCATGTTTGTGGTGTAAGTAATTGGAAGATCATTACTCGCCATATTGTACCGAACGTATTAGGTATTGTAGCGGTTTACTCTACGCTTCTAATTCCGAGCATGATTCTGACCGAATCATTCCTCTCATTCCTTGGTCTTGGTGTTCAGGAACCAATGACAAGTTGG
>NZ_JAWPOX010000685.1:0-633 GCF_033344475.1 Vibrio sp. 1288 | reverse complement strand
TACTCGTCCAGAGCTATCGGTGCTTGTCGCTTACGGCAAAATGGTTCTGAAACAGCAGCTCGTGACGGATGACATTGCAAATGATGAATTCCATGCGAAACAACTGGTTGAGTACTTCCCAAGTGAGTTACGCCGTAACTATAAAGATCAAATGGTTAACCATCCGCTACGTGCAGAAATTATCGCGACTGCGCTAGCAAACCAAATGGTTAACGAAATGGGCTGTAACTTCGTCACTCGTCTTCAAGAAGAAACGGGCGCAAGTGTTGTTGATATTGCAAATGCTTACAGTGCAGCTCGTGAAATATTTGATCTTGCTGAAATTCTTAAGCAAACTCGCGCGTTAGACAACGTTGCAACGGCAGATGCACAGTACGAGATCATGTTCTACGTACGCCGCGCACTACGTCGTATTGCTCGTTGGTTACTGCGTAATCGCAGCGGTAAATCTACCGTTGGTGAGTTGATTGCAATCTACAAACAAGATGTGAATGTCATTACTGAAACTCTTGATAGCATGCTGGTTGAATCTGAAGTGGAAGAGCACAATGAGTTGGCTCAAACATGGATGGAGCGTGGGGTAGAAGAAAAACTCGCCCATCAAGTAGCACGTCTATCGAGCCTTCAATCGGC
>NZ_JAWPOX010000684.1:0-633 GCF_033344475.1 Vibrio sp. 1288 | reverse complement strand
GGGACATGCAGGTTTGTGATGCCACGATCCGAATCAACCATCGCAAGTTCAGGCTGAGTTTGGTAAACCGCCTGAATTGCCGCTTCAATCTCTTCTTTCTGTGCTGCTGGTAGTGACTCGATTTTCGAGTAAACATCACCAAGACCATTATTTACATCAACGCCAAGCTCTTCGAATAACTTACCGTATTTAGCAAAAACGTCTTTGTAGTACACTTTTACAGCGTGACCGAAGATAACCGGGTCAGAAACCTTCATCATCGTCGCTTTCATGTGTAGAGAAAGCAGTACGTCTTGCTCTTTTGCATCTGCAATTTCTTTTTCGAAGAACTCAACCAATGCTTTTTTCTTCAGTACAGAGCTATCAATAACTTCTTTGTCTAACAGTGGGAAAGCAGATTTTAGCTCTTTTACAGAGCCATCTGCGCCAACAAACTCGATTTTTACTTCTGTTGCGCCAGAAATGGTTGTTGATTTCTCGCTACCAAAGAAATCGTCACCCGCCATGCTTGATACATGAGATTTAGAATCTGATGACCATGCGCCCATTGAGTGTGGGTTTTTCTTTGCATAGTTCTTAACAGAAAGTGGCGCACGACGGTCAGAGTTGCCTTCACGAAGTACTGGGTTTACC
>NZ_JAWPOX010000683.1:0-633 GCF_033344475.1 Vibrio sp. 1288 | reverse complement strand
AGAAAGACGGTATTCGCTGAAATGTTAAAACACTTTATTGCCAATGATATAAAGCTCGCAGTTGCACACTACTTACCGTTAGAAGCATTTCAAACTGCGATTGAACAAATTGAAGAAAAATCACTAGCGCGGAGTGGCAAGATTATTCTAACCATGTGAACACAAAAAGGGATGGCACTCGCCCTCCCTTTTGCGTTTTAATTGGGCTTAGCGAAACTGCGGCATGTAATCGAGGTTCGCTTGAATGGTCTCTTCCAATGCCTGCTCTAGAATCGTTCCTGTTGTGACCAGTGGGTTCAGAATCAACGCTCGGTGCGCGGCATTGCGGTTGCCAGTGACCGCGGCTTCGACAGTGAGTGATTCAAAATCCTTCATCAATTGAATCAGGCGCAGCGTATCTATTGGGAACGGCGCAACATTCAAAGCGACTGGCCCTGATTTAGTGATCATACAGCTGACTTCCACAGTGCAGTCGTCCGGCAAGCCCGCAATCGCGCCGTTGTTGCGAGTGTTCACGTGCATGATGGTGCGCTTGTCGTTGTAGATAGAGCTCATCAGCTCACAGGCTGCTTCTGAGTAATATTGGCCACCGCGCTTTTCGAGTTCTTTTGGTTTCTCGTTAAGCTCTGGGTT
>NZ_JAWPOX010000682.1:0-633 GCF_033344475.1 Vibrio sp. 1288 | reverse complement strand
AAGAGGCTATTGTGGTCAGAAAGGGGGGAACTTATATTTAAGAAACTCTTTGTATTTTTAAGTGACCGGCTTGATAAAGCTTAAGATCTGGCAGGTTTTCGTAAGCTAGGGTGACTTGATTGCGTCCTGAGTGCTTTGAATAGTACATCGCTTTATCGGCCTCGATTAGAAGCTCTTTTGCGTTGGATTGTTGTGAATTCAACTCTGCTACACCAATACTAACAGTGGTCGTAATTTCAACGTCATCGACATGACAGATCGTTGCTTGTATAGCTTGGCGGATGCGTTCAGCTACTTCATACGCTTGAATCGCATTCGTATCTGTTAAGATTACTGCGAACTCTTCTCCTCCCAATCGACCTATAAAGTCGCTGCCACGAATGACTCCTTGGCAAACGTGAGCAATGCGAGTGATAACATGATCACCAGAAAAATGGCCAACTCTATCATTAATATCTTTGAAGTGATCAATATCGATCATCAAGCATGAAAGTGTTTTAGAACGTTTTGTATGTTGAATGATCGCATTATCTAAATTGGAGATAAACGCCCGACGGTTGAGAAGACCAGTAAGTGCATCAGTTTCTGATAATTGTTTAAGGCGTTGTTCTAGCAAATGAGTCTTGGTGATAT
>NZ_JAWPOX010000681.1:0-633 GCF_033344475.1 Vibrio sp. 1288 | reverse complement strand
AGTGGTTCGAGGTGAAGGTTAAAATAGAAGGTTAAAAAAAGAGCTCCTACTATATAGGAGCTCTTTTTACGAAGTTTTGTCGATTACGCTTTTTCAGAAAGGATAATACGAAGCGTACGACGCAGTGGCTCAGCAGCACCCCAAAGTAATTGGTCACCAACAGTGAACGCGTTTAGGAAATCATCACCCATTGCCATCTTGCGTAGACGACCAACAGGAACTGACATAGTGCCGGTGACCTTCGCTGGCGTTAGCTCTTGAGCCGTGATGTCACGATCGTTTGGAATCACCTTCACCCAGTCATTGTGAGTTGCAATGATTTCTTCGATTTCATCCATCGGCACATTTTGCTTAAGCTTAATAGTCAATGCTTGAGAGTGACAACGCATCGCACCGATACGCACACATGTACCATCGATAGGAACTGGAGAACCTTGCGAACCAAGGATCTTGTTCGCTTCAACACCCGCTTTCCACTCTTCTTTGCTCTGACCATTATCGCGCTTCACATCGATCCACGGGATCAACGAGCCAGCTAGTGGTACGCCGAACTTGTCTGTAGGGAATGACGCGCTGCGCATTGTGTCTGCAACTTTCTTGTCAATATCAAGAATTGAGCTTGCTGGATTTGCC
>NZ_JAWPOX010000680.1:0-633 GCF_033344475.1 Vibrio sp. 1288 | reverse complement strand
CATAGAATGTGGTGAAGTGTTTTTGCAATATCATCCCGAGAAAAAACTGGAGATTGACCGCCTCTGCATATTGTTATCTGGAAGGCCAATTCCCAAGCGTTCGGTCATTGGCCTAATTGATGCTTTCGGCGGCTGGCTCGTGAAGCAGTACCAAAAGACTGAGTTTCGTATTGGTTAGAACAGTCCCATCTGTGGTGCTGAGAGGGTTTCAAAGTCTGTGCCGATAAATGGCAGAATCGCATCTGCAACAGGCTTTAGCTGCTTGTCGATGTAGTGCTGGTAGTCGATAGGACTGTTACGGTATTCATGAGGCTCAGGGCCATTTAGGGTAATCAAATACTCTATGCGCCCACGATTTTGATACTGTAAAGGTCGACCAAGCTTGGCATTAATGTCGTCGGCTAAACGTGCTGCACGCACTTGAGGTGGAATGTTTTTTTGGTACTCATGCAGCTTTCGGCGTAGTCGCTTTTGATAAACCAATTGGTCATCAAACTCCCCATTATTGGTTTTTTCTACTACTTCACGCACATAGTCACTCGGGTCTTCGCCGTGAAATACCATTCGATAGAGCGTGTTTTGGAATTTTTGCGCTAATGGCGTCCAGTCGGTACGCGCACTTTCTAGCCCTTT
>NZ_JAWPOX010000679.1:0-634 GCF_033344475.1 Vibrio sp. 1288 | reverse complement strand
TTTCGTCGTGGTCCTGCGACAGCGGTTGAAGCAGTGGGGGATGGGCGAGTGGCGGCAAAAGCGATTGATCTGTTCCTCAATGGCGATATGGCGGATATGCCGAAACCTGCGTTCAACTCTCGTAAAGAGAAAAAACTGGCGCAGGTTGACCCACTTCATTTTGAAAACATCCAAAAAGTTGCTCGTTCAATCATGCCGGAGTTGACTCCAGCGCAGCGTGAGCAGAGTTTTGCTGAAGTGGAACTGGGCTTTGATAACGAAGAGGCCATGAAAGAAGCGGCGCGCTGCTTAGAGTGTGGTTGCCAAGCGAATACCGACTGTGCCTTGCGAGATTACTCAACGGAATATCATGCCGAGCAACATTTCGATGTTTCCGTGGTCGTTTCCTCTGCTAACGTGATTGGTCATCAAGATTGGCTCGATTTACGAGCGAAAGATCTTCGTCACAAATACGAAGTAGACCGCAGTTCTGAGTTCATTGAATTTGATGCTAACCGCTGCATCAGTTGTGGTCAGTGTATTCAAGCATGCCGTGAGCAAGCGGTACATGGTGTGTTGAGTTTTGTGTCGGATAAAAATGGCCGACCAGCTTTACGACCAGATGATCGTCCACGATTCCGCTCCGATGAAAAAG
>NZ_JAWPOX010000678.1:0-634 GCF_033344475.1 Vibrio sp. 1288 | reverse complement strand
TAGAGACAGGACAAAGGTCGCCCCCGGTAAGGTTCGAATATCAGGGAACCAATACTCGCCAGGTCCCCACCCGGTGACATCACGCAGGAATATTTGAATTGGACCAGCAAAGTCGAACCAATCCGTAAATATGTAACCAATAATGTAACCCGGCATTGCCAATGGCAATACAAGCGCCCACTGTAACCACTTTTCCGTTGGCAACTTACACATTGCCATCAACCAAGCGCTTGGAATACCGAAAATAAGAGAGAGGCCCATAACCCCAATCGTTAAGACGACGGTGTTATAGATATAGATTGGCATCACCGTCGACATCAAATGTGTAAACAGGTTATCCGTTTCACCAATTGCGGTGTAGAAGATCGCTAAGATCGGCAAAACCAGTAACAGAGTTATCGCTCCACTACTGGTTTTCCATAGAGAATGTCTATCTTTCATTGCCTAATTACTGCAAGGCTTTATGAAATACAAATGCTGGTGCAAATACATCTCATATCCTTTAATCAAATGGGGGTATAGTTATACCCCCACAAGGAATTAAAGGTCAAATTTCACTTCATCTAGTAGCTTAATCGCTGCTTCATGGTGAGAAGCGATATCATCTAGAGAAAGCGTGTCTGCTTTAAAGTCG
>NZ_JAWPOX010000677.1:0-634 GCF_033344475.1 Vibrio sp. 1288 | reverse complement strand
TTAAAAGCGAAGCAGAAGAAGCACAACGCGAAGCTGCATAAAAGCAACAAACCGCGCTACATCTCTAAAGCTGAGCGCGCGAAAATGGAAGCCGAAGAACAACAGCAATCTTCTGAAAACGTTGTAGAGACAGCAACTGCTGACCAAGCTTAAAAAGAAAAGCCGCATAATGCGGCTTTTTTACTTTTAGAAAAGAATATTGAACTTAGTATTCAAGGCTGTAGTTCAGTGTAAACGTGCGGCCTCGACCTTTGTAATCATACGCCGCCGCATCGTAGTGAGCTGCGTACAAGATCTGTGCACGTTGGCCCCAAGCCGTGGTGTAATCTTCATCAAGCAGGTTTTGAATACCAAAGCCAAGTTGACCAACTGGCAAATTCACATTGCCCAGCAGATCAAACGTGGTGTAACCATCAAGCTTGTTGTTGGCATCATCTTCGTAATCAAACATCGTTTGGCTTTGTAGACGCACTGAATAATCATCCTGATAGTAAGCCGCCCACGCGTTCGCTTTTGATGTGCTTGCTTTACCTGCGCTTAAGTCTTCCCACTTCCCGTTAGTTTTTAGCTCAGACACGACATAATGACCAGAAGCACCCAGTAGGATGTCGCTGCTTACCCAATAATTGATGTT
>NZ_JAWPOX010000067.1:0-9839 GCF_033344475.1 Vibrio sp. 1288 | reverse complement strand
TGAGTAGTTTTACAGGCAAAGCCGAAACGGATGATAACCACCTACTGAAGTAGGTGGTTTAGGGCTGAAAACAAAAATCCCCCTGTATTCGGGGGATTTATTAGCGCTTATTTGAAAGCGCTCAATACATAGCAATACTAAAGAGAGATTAGGTTGCTGTATTTGGGTCGAGAGGGCTAATGTAGCCTTTTGGTTTTAGAGCCAACACGTCGCAATTTATTTTATCAATTACGTGCTCCGCTGTATTACCAATAAAGACAGCAGAAAGCCCTGTTCGCCCTGTGGTACCTAAAATAACCATTGCTGCGTTCAAGCGCTCTGCAGCTGCCGGAATGACATCTTCAGGTAAACCTTGCTCAACTATCGTTTGTTCTTCATCAAGACCATGTTTTTGGCGTAGTGCTTTCATAGCCGTTAAATGATGACCTCGCACTGCATCGGTATAAGTCGTTGGGTCAAATTCAGGAAGTTCAATCGTAATGTTCGCCGGTGTAACGGGGTAGGCGTTAACAAGATATGGCTTGGCCTCAAGCCGAGTGGTGATTTCTTTTAATCGCTCGACCATCGTATCGTTGAGATCAATATGAGTCGGGTTTTCTGAGCCCACATGTACTGAGGCAAGGATACTTGCTTGTTCCGGCCAAGCAGCATTCTTAATAAGAAGCACTGGAATAGGGCATTTTCGCAACAAGTGCCAATCTGTCGGTGTGAAAATGACAGACTCTAAAACATCATGCTTACGTGTGCCTTTGATGACTAGGTCATGATTGCCTGCATAGACTTCAGCAATAATCGCCTCATAAGGGCGGTTGTGCCAGACAACACAAACATCAAAGTCGAAGCCATCGTTTAGGTATGGTTGAGCAATTTTACGCATCCACTGCTCACGCTGATGAATGACACCTCGACGCATAGCATCTCTTTCATCCACTGATAGCATTGACGTCATGTCATACGAGAAATCGTAAATGGATAAAAAGAAAGTGATTCGGCTTCTAGATACACTTTTCTGAGCTAATTGAACAGCTCTTGCAAGTGCGGGCTGCTCATCATTATTGATGTCAGCTACAACAAGGATCTTACTGTATATACTCATAACTAAGCCCACTTCTATTGCAAAACCAGATACTGAATGTAAATTAAATCAGTATTTTGGAGTACTCACCGTACATTTTTACTGTAGCTTAGTTTGGAGAACTTTTTGAGGACTTTC
Source organism: Vibrio sp. 1288 (assembly GCF_033344475.1). Taxonomy (NCBI): domain Bacteria; kingdom Pseudomonadati; phylum Pseudomonadota; class Gammaproteobacteria; order Vibrionales; family Vibrionaceae; genus Vibrio; species Vibrio sp. 1288. Next base: position 8,626 of record NZ_JAWPOX010000067.1, on the reverse strand, counting down.
GAAAGGAATTTATGAGAAATATGATGTAGCTCATTTTTGAGCTACATCAATAATTAGGGTGTATTATTCTTTAGTTACACCAGCAAGTTCCATCAATGCATCGTGGTCTAAGATAGTGATATATTTACCTTTTACGCTTAGGATCTCAGATTTCTGGAAACGACCTAACAAACGACTGATCGTTTCGACTGTAAGACCAAGGTAGTTGCCAATATCACCACGAGTCATAGTTAAACGAAACTCTCTAGGGCTGAAGCCACGCTGAGAAAAACGCGTTGATAGGTTGTAAAGGAAAGCAGCTAGTCGCTCTTCTGCGTTCTTTTTAGAAAGAAGCAAAATCATTTCCTGATCACCTTTAATTTCGTTACTCATCAAACGCATGATTTGCTGGCGAAGCTTAGGCATTTTACCCGATAGATCGTCTAAAATTTCGTATGGGATTTCACATACCATCGACGTTTCGAGTGCTTGAGCAAAGCTAGGGTGGGAGTCACCAGTGATAGCATCGAAACCGACTAAGTCTCCAGCTAAGTGAAACGCTGTGATTTGCTCATCACCTTGCTCTGTGATCGTATAGCTCTTGATGGTACCAGAGCGGATAGCGTATAGCGATTTTAGCTCATCACCGGCCTTAAAAAGCTCTTGTCCTTTTTGAATAGGCTTCTTACGTTCGATGATTTGGTCAAGCTGATCAAGTTCTGCCTCATTTAGAGTGAACGGGATACACAGTTGACTAATGCTACAATCTTGGCAATGAATGGCGCAACCGCCTGATTGGATACGCTTTGTTGCAGGTTTTTCAGAAATCATAACAACCTTTCACTATTTGATATACATCAATATTTTAGCATCGCTTAATCCTAAAGGGTAGCAAAAATGTTACCTCAATAGAGTTTAACGTTATATGAAACCGAGTAACGCTAAGGCTCCTACAGCGGTATACGTACCATAGCCAATAAGGATTAATGCTGAAATATTTCTAAATATTAATGATTTTTGTAATTTCTGAAAATGATTGGCACCGTATCCAATAATAAGCATTGCAGGTAGCGTTCCGAGCCCAAACGCAAGCATAATTAGGCCGCCGTTCATCGCACTACCAGAAACCGCCGACCAAGTAAGCGCTGAATAAACTAAGCCACATGGTAACCAACCCCAAATAAAGCCAAATGGCAACGCGTGAAGAGGATGCTTTAGTGGCAACAGATTCTTCCCTGCCGGCGAGATAAAGCGCCAGATATACTGCCCTAGCTTTTCTATTAAAAGTAAGCCTTGCCACCATTTAGCAATATACAGCGCGACCAGGATCATGAATAACGCAGCAATCAGCCTTAACCAAGCAAGAGAGTGCGTTAACCCACTAAGCTCAGATAAACCTGATATAGCACCACCCACTAATGCACCTATTAAGGTATAACTGATCAATCGTCCGAGGTTGTAGAAGAGAGGGATAAGAGGGGTGGTTTTATTTTTAGCAGAAGAGCCCATGGTAAGCAGAGACGCGATACCACCACACATACCCATACAATGACCGGCTCCTACTAAGCCGATCATCAACGCACCGATAAAATCAGGAGTCATAAAGGTCGCTACTTTTTATCACTATTAGATTGGTCTTCTTCGTCGAGAAGAATGTTGTGCCCTTGCCGTTCAAGATCTTCAAACTGATCGCTTCTTACCGCCCAAAGAAAAACGGCGACAGCAACACAAACGAGAACGATAGCGATGGGAATCAATATATAAAGACTTTCCATGTTTGCTTTCTCTACTTATTTCTCTTTGAGCAGGCGCAAAGAGTTAGATACAACGATAATTGAGCTTGCAGACATGCCAACTACTGCAATGTAGGGAGCCACTAAACCTGCGACCGCCAAAGGCAAAATTAACAGGTTGTAACCCAAAGACCAAGCCAAGTTTTCTCGAATAACCTTTCTTGTACGCAGTGCAAGCAAACGTGCTTCTAGTAGCTTTTCGAGATTATCTCCAAGTAACGTCATATCTGCAGAAGCTTTAGCGACATCTGTACCACCGCCCATTGCGACAGAAAGGTGAGCTCCGGCGAGAGTCGGCGCGTCATTGATTCCATCACCAACCATCATAGTGATACTGTTTTCGTCCAAGCTCTTAAGGTATGCAAGCTTATCTTCTGGCTTTGCTGACGCGACGATGTGATCGATACCAATTTCATTCGCCACTGGTTGGGCGTTTGAGAGAGAATCACCAGTTAGCAGGGTTGTCTTAATTCCAGCGTCAGCAAAACGTTGAATAAAGGCTTTGCTTTCTTTTCGGATAGGGTCGCGGTAGTAAAAGCTAGCGACATGCTTGCCATCAACCGACAGATAGACCGCCTGGCTTTCACCACTTTCTTTGCCTTGAACAAAAGCAGCACTACCTATCTTAACGATTTTGCCATTCCACATACCCTCAATCCCTGAACCAATCACGTTTTGCACGTCAGACACGATAAAGTCATCATTGGTGTAAGTTGCAAAAGAACGAGCGATAGGGTGGTTTGCATGAGCCTCTAAAGCTGCAGCTAGTGATAGACAATCTTTCTGTGGGAGATCACTAAGTACCTTTGTTTCACAGATCTCAATATCACCTTTCGTTAGAGTGCCTGTTTTATCTACAACTAAGTGGTTGATCTTACATAGTGTCTCAAACACATGGCCTTTACGAAGCAAAATGCCAAAATTACCCATTCTAGAGGTAGCACAAGTGAGAGCGGTCGGAGTGGCCAGAGATAGCGCACATGGACACGTAGCGACTAGCACAGACAGCATGATCCAAAACGCATCATCTGGTTTTGTTTGATGCCAGTAAAACCAAGTACCAGCAGAGATAATAAGAATCACACCAACAAAGTAACGGGCGACAATGTCTGCAATTTCCGCAATTTTAGGTTTGGAGTGTTGAGCTTCATCTTGTAAACGCACGATGTTAGAAATCATTGAATCGGCCTTTGAGCTTACTACCTCAAGTTCAAATGATTCGTCTCCGTTTAGCGTTCCCGCATAAACAATATCGCCTTCTCGTTTCACAACATGCACTGACTCACCCGTTAGCATGGATTCATCAATATGAATACGGCCTGAAATAACTTTACCGTCAGCGGGGATATGTTCACCAGGTAGAACGCGAATACGATCGCCGACTTTTAGCGTCTTCACGGGTATCTGATCACCGTCCAGCGTTGTAGCAATTGCAGGAATCAACTTAAGAAGGTTACCACTCGCTGCAGCAGCTTTGCGACGAGCGCGCATCTCTAAGAATCGACCTACTAACAAAAAGAAGGTAAACATCGAGATAGATTCAAAGAAGACTTCGCCTTGTTCAGTTACTGTTGCAACTAAACTTGCAACATAGGCAAAGATCAACGCGATAGAAACCGGGACATCCATACCAAGGGTTCGGCCTTTGATACTGCGCCATGCGTTTAAGTAAAATGGAAGAGCGGAATAAAGCAAAACAGGAGTAGCAAAAATCAAACTTACCCAACGAAAGTAACTTTTAAACTCTGGCTCTAAATCACCAAAGACTTCGAGATACAGTGCAACGGCGAGCATCATGACCTGCATGGTTGCTAAACCTGCAATACCTAGCCGATATAGATATTGCTTCATCATTCGATGGTAAGAGGCTTCTTGCTTATCTGCTTCAAAAGGTGCAGCTTTGTAACCAAGTTTATGAATAACGGAAAGGAGCTCGCTTAACCGTACCTGAGTTTTATCCCAGGCTAGTAACGCTCGATTGGTGGTTGTATTAACACGGATAGATACCAACCCGGCCGTATTAGAAACTTGCTTTTCGATTAACCACGCACAAGCGGCACATGAAACGCCTTCCAAAGAAAGGGTTACTTCAGAAACATTTTCGCGATTTCGTACGAATTCAGATTGTACATCCGCATTGTCATAATGAATTAAAGCTTGGAGTTGCTCTGGTACTAGATCTGCCTTTTCTGCAGGCGCAGTGCGGTATTGGTAATATGATACAAGACCACTATCGACAATAGTCTGCGCCACAGTTTCGCAGCCCGGACAACACATGTCGCGAATTTCACCCAATATTTCTACTTTGAAATCCGTGTTGGCTGGTACATCTTCACCGCAGTGATAACAGGATTTACACATATGCTTACTTCATTAACGGTGTTGAAGAGGCAGGAAACTCAACTTTACCTTGGATCATCCATTGCTTGTCGTGTGGTTGTAGTTCAACAAACCATGGTCCTTGAATAGATTCCTCAGCTTTTAGTCGGTAATTACCAGATGCATCCGCTGTTACAAGCTTTGTGAAGTCACGATCAGGAAGAGTACGATGAGTGAAAGTGGCCGTTAGAGCAGGGTAATGAGGTAGCTTCCCTTTAGCGAAAACAATCACAACATTGTTATTTTCAGAGGAAATCTCAGCGTTAAGACCTAGGTCACGAGCGACATTCATTTTACTAATGTCGATATTAATGCCTTTGCCTTTTTTATAGTAATCCTCGGCGACTAAAGAAACAGAGTTGTTCGAGAAAACGACCACAGTAATCACAGTCCAAACTACGACAGTAAGAGGAAGGATGATTAGGAACCACGGCCAAAATTGTTTATACCAAGGCTTTACCATAAAAAAGTTCTCAACAGCTAAATGAAAAAAATGTAAGGCGTTAAATTTAAAGGAAAGACAGCCCCTATGAAAGGGGCTGTTATTGCTATGTTACGTAATATCTCAGTTACTTACTCTCTGAGTTACTTAAACTCCAGACATATGAGGCAACGAGCTGAACTTTATCTTCACCCAAAATGTCTTTCCACGCAGGCATTACGCCTGAGCGTCCGTTCATTACGGTTTCTGTTACAGCTGCACGAGAGTCACCAAATAACCAGTCTTGGTCTGTAAGGTCAGGCGCACCGACTGCAGGGTTACCCTTACCATCGGTACCATGACAAGCTGCACACACTACGAAGCGTGCTTTACCTGCCGCGGCTTCACGAGCATTTACTTTACGACCAGATAGACTAAGTGTGTAACTTACAACTTCTTGAACACCTTGCTCACCAAGGGCATCTTTCCATGCTGGCATTTGACCAATACGGCCGTGCATGATGGTTGTAACGATCGCTGCTGGCTCGCCACCATACAGCCATGCATCATCAGTCAGGTTAGGGAAGCCTTTCTGACCACGTGCATCAGAGCCATGGCATTGAGAACAGTTTTGCAAAAACAAACGCTGACCAACTTTTAATGCTTCAGGATCTTGCGCAATTTCAGGAATTGGGCGTAGACCACTGTCATTGTGCGCAAGTTTACGGAATGCTTCGCCGAAGTAAGCGTCGGCATCATCCAGTTCTTTTGCATATTGGTTTAGTTGCTTGTTCTCTTGTGCTGCAGCGATGGCTTCTTTTGACTCTTCTAGTGAGCGAACGGTTTGAGCCGAACTCTGCCAGTTTAAAAAGCCCTTGAAGCTACCTAGACCTGGGAATAGGGCAAGGTAAACTGCTGCGAACACAAATGTGCTTACAAACAGGTAAGTCCACCACTTTGGTAGAGGGTTGTTTAGCTCGCGAATACCATCGTACTCGTGGCCCATGTCTTCCCCTTCCTCGACGCCCATTTTATCTTTAGCGCACCAAGTCAGGAGAATCGCACAGCCTACTAGCGTACCGACAGTAATCACGATAATCCAGAGACTCCAGAATGTAGTCATTACTTCTTCACTCCTTGGTTATTAGGGGTCTTTTGTTCTTCGTCAGCAAACACCAAGTTGGCATCTTCTTCAAAGCGTGCTTTACGCTTTTTACTAAATGCCCACCATACGATGCCAATAAAACTAGCGAAGAGTACAACGGTATAAATACTATGAATTGTACCGAAATCCATATGATCCCCTTACTTCATTGCATGACCAAGAGACTGAAGGTAAGCGATGATTGCATCCATCTCTGTTTTACCTTCTACTTCTTTAGCCGAATTCGCGATCTCTTCATCAGTGTATGGAACGCCGAACTGATCACGAAATAGCTCAAGTTTCTTCTGAGTTAGCTTACCGTCTAAAACGTTTTCAGCTAGCCACGGGAAACCTGGCATGTTTGACTCAGGTACAAGCTCACGAGGATCTAACAGGTGAACACGGTGCCATTCGTCAGAATAACGACCACCAACACGAGCTAAATCCGGGCCTGTACGCTTAGAGCCCCAAAGGAATGGGTGTTCCCAAACACTCTCACCAGCAACAGAGTAGTGACCGTAACGTTCAGTCTCTGAGCGGAAAGGACGAACCATCTGGCTGTGACAGACGTTACAACCTTCACGGATGTAGATATCACGACCTTCCATCTCCAAAGGAGTGTAAGCACGCAGATTTTCTACAGGTTCAGTCGTTTGCTTTTGGAAAATCAGCGGAGTGATCTCTACAAGAGCGCCCCAACTGATAGCAAACACGATAAAAATAGCCAACAAACCGACATTACGTTCTAAGATTTCATGGCGATTATTAGAATTATTACTCATTCTTAAATCTCCTTATGCCGGATGTGGGATAGCTTTTAGGCTTTCTTTTGGTGCACTTACCGTTTTGTACGTGTTATATGCCATTAGGAACATACCAGATAGGAAGATAAATCCGCCTAGGAAACGTACAAAGTAGAACGGATAAGACGCTTCTACAGACTCAACAAAGCTGTAAGTTAGCGTACCGTCAGAGTTAACCGCGCGCCACATAAGACCTTGCATTACACCAGAGATCCACATCGCAACGATGTAAAGAACGGTACCGATTGTTGCTAGCCAGAAATGCACATTAACTAGACCAACAGAGTACATACGCTCTTGGCCAAATAGGCGAGGTACCAAGTGATATACAGAGCCGATAGAAACCATCGCAACCCAACCTAACGCACCAGAGTGAACGTGACCAATGGTCCAGTCTGTGTAGTGAGAAAGTGCGTTAACCGTCTTAATCGACATCATCGGGCCTTCAAAGGTAGACATACCGTAGAACGACAGTGAAACGATTAGGAAACGTAGGATAGGGTCATAACGAAGCTTATGCCATGCACCAGATAACGTCATAATACCGTTGATCATACCACCCCAAGAAGGAGCAAATAGAACCAGCGACATAACCATACCTAGAGACTGAGTCCAGTCTGGTAGCGCTGTATAATGAAGGTGGTGAGGGCCTGCCCAAATATATAGAGAAATAAGTGCCCAGAAGTGAACGATAGATAGACGGTAAGAATAAACAGGACGTTCAGCTTGTTTAGGAACGAAGTAGTACATCATACCTAGGAAACCAGCGGTCAGTAGGAAACCTACCGCATTGTGTCCATACCACCACTGAACCATCGCATCCACTGCGCCCGAGTAAATCGAGTAAGATTTACCAAGTGACACAGGAATAGCCATGCTGTTCACGATGTGAAGTACTGCTACTGTGATAATAAAGGCACCGAAGAACCAGTTTGCCACATAAATATGTGACGTGTTTCGCTTCACTAGTGTGCCGAAGAACACCACCGCATATGATACCCATACTAGCGCAATTGCGATATCAATAGGCCATTCTAGCTCAGCATACTCTTTACCCGATGTTAAACCGAGAGGCAAAGTAATGGCTGCTGCCAGGATGATTGCTTGCCAACCCCAAAAGGTGAAGGCAACGAGTGGGCCACCAAAAAGACGTGTTTGACATGTGCGCTGTACAACATAATAAGACGTTGCGAACAGAGCACTGGTACCAAACGCAAAAATTACCGCATTAGTATGCAGTGGACGTAAGCGACTGTACGTCAACCACGGCGTATCAAAGTTTAGCTGTGGCCAAACTAATTGAGCGGCAATCAAAACACCAACAGCCATACCAACTATGCCCCATAAAATGGTCACAAGGGTAAATTGGCGAACGACTGTATAGTTGTAGTTTTGTTCAAGCTGCTTTACTTGGCTCATTTGCATGCTTCCAATTTCTAATTAACTACACTTTTACTTCCAACACGACTTGCGTCGTAACACCACCCAAGTAAACTCTAGAATTCAAGTGTTATCATCACCTTATTTCCATTGCTGACTTTAATAAAAAGTGGCATTTTCAGCGTGACACTATACTTGAATTAACAATTCAATGACAGGGTAGTAACCTTACTGGACCTCTGGAAATCATTTTTTATTTAAAAAGTTTGAAGTTTGTAACAAGGATATTAGTAATTATGCCTGCACAAAAGTTAACAAAGGCGCGACTTGCACAAATCTTAATCATGCTCAGTGTTTTAATAGGCGCATTTTTCTGGCGTACCTTTACACACGAGAGTGTTAATAGCGTTGACTGTTCACAAAAAGAACGATGCGATGTAACAATTGAAGGAGAAATAATCACGATTAATCGTGACTCAATGGGAATTTCGCTCGAAACGACAGAAAGTAGCACTCTAAAAATTGATCTAAATCAATCTGGTAATTTTATCAATCTCAACGAAAAGCATAAGTCAGTAGAATGGGACATCATGCCTGAATCGAAAAAAATCACCTTTAAAAAAGGTGAAAACATTGTTGTAGTTCAATTATAAAGGCTATGTTCCCTTTAACTGTTGTTATACTTAAAGTAGGCAACGATTGGAGGGAACTCCTATGCTTCAGTCAC
>NZ_JAWPOX010000676.1:0-635 GCF_033344475.1 Vibrio sp. 1288 | reverse complement strand
ACAAGCCAAACTGGCAAATGACCATCCAATAGGTGATGACCGCCATCAACCAAAAGTGCGCCAACGCCGATATCAAAGAAATCGATAAATGCACTACCAATGTTAATCGAGAACATAAACATTAGGTACATCACAACAAAGAAGAATGGAATCCCCACCCACTTGTTCAAAATAAACTGATCAAGTTTTTCGGTAACACTGCGGCTGAGTTTGCCTTCACTGCGGCGAACTTTTTTACATTGTTCGTGCAGATGTGTGTATTTGGTATCCGCAACGTGTAAATCAATATCCAAATCTAAAGTCGCAATCGCTTCCAGTACTTTGCTTCTATCAAGATCGGAAAGGCTATTGAGAACCATCGTGTCTTTTTCTAGAGCACGAATCGCTAATGCGCGATGAGAAACGGTTTGATCGTTAAATAGAGAAGAAATATGCTCGATCGCTGCTTCCATCTTATCGCCGTAATTCAAAGAGCAGTCTGTTAGCGCAACACCCTGAACTATGGCTTTGTGGAGCTTTTCTTTAAACTCAGCAACTTGTGCTTTATTAGTGGCAGACAAACTGATCACTGGGCAACCTAACGTCTTTTCTAACTCGGCAATGTTGATCATCTGACGTTCACGCTTTAACGCATC
>NZ_JAWPOX010000675.1:0-635 GCF_033344475.1 Vibrio sp. 1288 | reverse complement strand
TGTACACAGTGTGAAGCAGAAGGCTTCCGCCGCATCACGTATTACTTAGATCGCCCAGACGTACTGGCAAAATACACAACCAAAGTCATTGCAGATAAAGCAACATATCCATACTTGCTCAGCAATGGTAACCGTATTGCACAAGGCGAAGCAGAGAACGGTCGTCATTGGGTGCAATTGCAAGATCCACATCCAAAACCAGCTTATCTATTTGCGCTTGTCGCTGGTGACTTTGATGTTCTTCGCGATAAATACACCACAATGTCTGGTCGCAACGTTGACCTAGAAATCTTTGTCGATAAAGGCAACTTAGACCGAGCGGGTCACGCGATGACATCGCTAATCAACTCAATGAAGTGGGACGAAGAACGCTTTGGTCTAGAATACGACCTCGATATTTATATGATCGTGGCGGTTGATTTCTTCAACATGGGCGCAATGGAAAACAAAGGCCTAAATATCTTTAACTCTAAGTTTGTTCTGGCGAATGACCAAACGGCGACAGACCGCGATTACTTGGGTATTGAAGCTGTGATTGGCCATGAATACTTCCACAACTGGACAGGCAACCGCGTGACTTGCCGTGATTGGTTCCAGCTGAGCCTAAAAGAAGGTTTGACGGTGATCCGTGATCA
>NZ_JAWPOX010000674.1:0-635 GCF_033344475.1 Vibrio sp. 1288 | reverse complement strand
CGTGTTTCTTCTAACAAGAACGTGGTAGAAATGATGATGATTTACAACGACGATGCTTTAGGTGCGAAACCATTAAACCAAGTACTGAATACCAGTATTTATACATACTGCAATACGCCGTCGGTAAGAGAGCAAATTGATATGGGTTTGATGTACCGATTGAAAGTGCGTAACTCACGCGGTCAGTTAATTGCTGATGAATTGGTTTCAGAGCAAACCTGTAGCAAAATCAAATAGTCACAGTAATTTGCTTGTCGCTCAAGCCCGACGACAACGAGAGCCGTCGTTAGTGAGCTAGGCGGACATTAAATAAAAGATACAAAAGCGGAGACGATGGTCTCCGCTTTTTTATTAGCCACTTTAAATTGGTGACGAGCTACCTTATGCAAGCTCTGCGCGAAGCTTCTTCGCAGCAGACACTAGGTTGGCAAGTGCAGCTTCCGTCTCTGCCCAGTTACGTGTTTTCAAACCACAGTCTGGGTTTACCCACAAACGTTGTACCGGAATCTTTTCTGCCGCTTTCTTGATTAAGCCTTCAATCCACTCTTCCGTCGGAATATTTGGTGAGTGAATGTCATAAACACCTGGGCCGATTTCGTTCGGGTAATTGAACTCTTCAAACGCTTTAAGCAGTT
>NZ_JAWPOX010000673.1:0-635 GCF_033344475.1 Vibrio sp. 1288 | reverse complement strand
TTCTCGTAACACTACCTGGACATTACACCGAGATACTGCGCTCGGCCTAAACTTTGTTGGCGTTAACTACTATGACGGTCAAGGTTTCATGGTCAAGAAAGATCTTGGCATTTCTAGCGCTAAAGAGCTTGATGGTGCGTCAGTTTGCGTACAGTCAGGTACAACAACCGAACTCAACTTAGCGGATTACTTCCGCAACAGTGGCATGTCGTACAAACCTGTGGTGTTTGATACGGCGGCGCAAACCTCAAAAGGTTTCGATGCCGGACGCTGTGACGTGCTAACGACTGACCAATCAGGTCTGTACGCACTTCGTTTGAATCTGAAAGATCCTTCTTCTGCGGCGGTTCTACCTGAAATCATTTCTAAAGAGCCACTTGGCCCAGTGGTTCGTCAAGGCGACGATCAGTGGTTCAACATCGCTAAGTGGACGTTAGCAGCAATGGTGAATGCGGAAGAATACGGCATCACCTCTAAGAATGCGGATGAGATGTTAAAATCTCAAGATCCAAACATCAAACGTATTTTGGGTGTTGATGGTCCGAAAGGTAAAGGCCTAGGTATTCGTGATGATTGGGGTTACCAAGTCGTCAAACAAGTGGGTAACTACGGCGAAAGCTTTGAGCGCACAGTCG
>NZ_JAWPOX010000672.1:0-636 GCF_033344475.1 Vibrio sp. 1288 | reverse complement strand
GAGGTTGCTGCTGGCCTTGCTCGGCTTGTTTCTGTGCCTTTTCAGCATCAATTGACGCTTGAACCGGATCACCGAAAGCGGCCTTCACTCGGCGTTGCACTTCTGCAAAGCGTTCTTTTAGTGGCATGGCTTGGAACGCTGGATCATTCTTGAGCTTGTTGTCGATAACTAGGGCCATATCCCAACGGTCACGGTCACTCGATTCCCAAGTGCGAAGTTCTGTTAGTTCGTCAGCGTTTAGCGCGTTAGTAACTTCGTTAACTCCGTCATTGGCTTCTTGTTGAGTGGTCGTAGCCTTACTTTGAAAACGCTTAACTAGCGCCGTTAGTAAATTTGCTGCCGTTTCTGGCAACTCATCACGCAGCGCATTGAGTGCATTTTCATCGTTCAGCAATTCTTCAGGTAGCTTTTCAGGCGTAATGCCAGCTTCTTCTAATTGCTTGGTGTATAGCTGTAGTTTTTCCTTGGCGGTTGTAGCTTCACTTAACTGTTGCTCTAGCTCCTGCATACGGCTTGACGCTTCGCTCGCCTGATTGCGAGCCTTTTCTAGAACTGCATAAGGAATCGTATGTTTACCGTCCTTACTTGCTACCGCTGCATTGTCTGGATCAACTTCAATGTAGAGCTTGCCGTCAA
>NZ_JAWPOX010000671.1:0-637 GCF_033344475.1 Vibrio sp. 1288 | reverse complement strand
ACCTCATTACCGATACCAATCGCAACCTCGTTGTTGAAGCAGTCTTGGCCGCACGCCAAAAAGACGAAGAGCAAGCCAAAGCGCTGCTAAAAGAAGCGCTAGTAATGACGAACCAAACCGGTATGGTCGGAAACTTCCTAATTGATGGCGCTACGATTGGTGGCCTGCTAGAGAAACTCAGCCTGCGTCATGAGCTGGGCGATCTAGAACGTCACCGCGCTCAACAACTAATGAAAGACATTTCATCGAATCAGCGCAGCCGCTCGATCCACTTTGATGAAGACTTTATTGAAAAGTTGGTAAATCACCCGAATGTGCCGGAGCTTGTACGCACGAGCCCGTTAACACAGCGCGAATGGCAGGTTCTAGGTTTGATTTATTCTGGCTTTAGTAACGAGCAAATCGCACAAGAATTGGATGTGGCAGGTACGACAATCAAAACCCACATTCGCAACTTGTATCAAAAGCTCAACATCGCGAATCGTAAAGAAGCCATTGTAACTGCGGAGAATTTACTGCAATTGATGGGTTACTAAATCAAATAACCTTAGTAAAGAAATGGGATTTTAATTGAAAACAACAATGGGTTGGCGTTATGCGTCAGCCCTTTTTTATAAGCCGCCAGTGGGAGAAGTGC
>NZ_JAWPOX010000670.1:0-637 GCF_033344475.1 Vibrio sp. 1288 | reverse complement strand
TTACGCTTCTGTTCGTCTAGATATCCGTCGTACTGGCGCAATCAAAGAAGGCGACGAAGTTGTAGGTAACGAAACGCGTATCAAAGTGGTTAAGAACAAGATTGCAGCACCATTTAAAGAAGCAAACACGCAAATCATGTATGGCCAAGGCTTTAACCGTGAAGGTGAGTTGATTGACTTAGGCGTGAAGCACAAGCTAGTAGAAAAAGCGGGTGCTTGGTACAGCTACAATGGCGATAAGATTGGTCAAGGTAAAGCAAACGCTTGTAACTACCTGCGTGAGCATCCAGAAATCGCGAAAACAATCGATACCAAACTGCGTGAAATGCTACTTTCTCCAGCTCAACCAGAAGCACCTGCTGCCGGTGAGAAGCCTGAGCAAGAAGAAGAGTTTTAATCTTCTGATAGACTAAAACAAAGCCCTGCGTTGCAGGGCTTTGTTGTATTTGTCGAAATCAAAATCGAAGAAATTTAAGGCAAACGAAAAGCCTGTACAGCCAAATTACCTTTAGGATCACTATGTACCAAAAGCGACAAGCACCGACGCTATCTAGCAAAGAAGCCGCGATTCAGTTACTTAGTCGTCGAGATCATGGCTTATAGGAGCTCCATCAAAAGCTTGCGATGAAAGGCTATG
>NZ_JAWPOX010000669.1:0-638 GCF_033344475.1 Vibrio sp. 1288 | reverse complement strand
ATCGCAGTTTTTAATCAAGGCGAAGTGCAGCAACTTGCCCCGCCAACGGAGCTGTATGAATCTCCGAGTAACGCGTTTGTCGCTCAGTTTATTGGTGAAAATAATCAGCTTTCGGGTGTGGTAAAAGAGTGGCAATCAGAGCGATGCCAAGTCCAGGTCGGCCCCGCTCACTTCGTTGCCAAACCGGTTCGAGTGACCCAAAACGGCGAGCGCACCACCTTGTCTATTCGACCAGAGAACATTTCCATCCAACCTGATGACGAATCGTGTGATAACCAAATTGAAGGCGTGCTGCGTGAGCTAATTTATCACGGAGATCATTATCGTCTAGTGGTCGACGTTGAACTGGTTGGTCAGTTTGTCGTGAAAGTGCCGAACGACAACCGAACGCATCTGAACCTTATTCCGGGAACGGTGTGTCGAATTGGGTGGCAAAGTACAGATTGCCATGCGCTAGATGCGATTCAACCAGAAACCGAAGAGGTGGCGGCATGAGTCGAGAGCTAACCTCGTTAGATTCGGTGCTGGAAATCGAACGACATGTGAATCACCAAAAGAGCGATCTCAGAGCCCAACTACAAAAAGCGGAGCGCAATAAAAACCTACGCTCAATCATGCTGACGTTGCCGTTGGTATGC
>NZ_JAWPOX010000668.1:0-638 GCF_033344475.1 Vibrio sp. 1288 | reverse complement strand
ATCCCGGAAATGGCACTGGAACAGCTCGTCACGCACTACCCAGTATTATCGGCAGTGCATTTAAATGAGCCCGGCCCTCACCGCAGAATAGCCCTCGCGTTTCGCCCAAACTATGTGGACGTTTCCAGTCTCGAAGTGCTTTCCCGTATCGCGAAGCAATCTCTCAAATAATCTCGAAATCAAAATCGTTTAAACCCAGCAGCGCGCCGTTACCTCGGTGTGCTTTGTGGGCGTTGGTATTTGCTATAGACAACGCCTTCCATTCAGTAATCAAAATTTCCGAACGTTACATTCATTTTTATCATTTTTACAAATCAGAACATCTATCCAATACTTTTTTTAGTTGTTTGCTGACGGCTTACAAAAAGTCGTGAAACCAGATGGAATGAGAGGAAGCTAGCATGACGCACATCGATATCGGCATTGATAGAGAGCACCGATTAAGCACCGCAGAGGGCTTGAAGCAGCTCTTGGCAGATTCTTACACGCTCTATCTGCAAACGCACAACTTCCATTGGAATGTGGAAGGCCCGAACTTCAGAGAACTGCATCTCATGTTCGAAGAACACTATACCGAACTTGCGGCGGCTGTTGACGAGATTGCCGAGCGCATACGCACACTGGACGTTCCCGCCCCC
>NZ_JAWPOX010000066.1:0-10503 GCF_033344475.1 Vibrio sp. 1288 | reverse complement strand
GCGCTGGACTAAACAAAGGCCCCCTTTTAGGGGGCTCACACAAAGCCACCTTCTTTAGAAGGTGGTAATTTACTTGGAGTTACGGGGTACAATCCACCTTAAATAGTTGTCCGTAACTTTTTCTGAGAGAGCAGAAAATGAAAATCAGCCCTTATCCGACTGGTCGCTTCAAAACATACCTTGAAGAAAAGAGTGCCACCTTTCGCGATTTGATTTATCAATGCCAAATAAATTCGCGTTACTTTGATGCTGGGGAAGCAATTCTCCGCCAAGGTGAGCAACTTCAGTACTTGTATGTTGTGCCAGTAGGTCGAGTCTCGATGAACATATTGGCCGCAAATGGACGACGTTTTCAATTAGGGGAAGCTAACTGCGACTATCATATTTATGGTGAAATGGAGTTCTTCACTCAGACTCCTTGTCAATGGAATGTGATAGCAGATGAACATATGCAGGTTGATGTTATCTGTATCCAAAAACTAACCGAAGCACTGCAAAATCATCCCCAAATGATGGTGTTCTTCGCTTCAGCATTGGCTGAGGATTATCAAGACTCCATGGATATCTACACTAATCGTTTGTTGCATCCCATTACTTACAACATTGCCTATGATCTTCTCGTCCGTAATCAGACGGATAAGCTGCTTGGTGGTTTTGATAAAGTGAACCAAGAGGCTGAGCGGTTTGGTACCTCAGGCCGAGTCTATCGACGTGCAGTTAAGGACTTGATTGAAAAGGGATTGATTACAAAAACGGACAACGGTTTGGAGATTATTGATGAGCTGGCACTCAAAGCGTTTATTGAAGCGCATGAATGATACGCCCAGGTATTGGAACTGATGGGTTTTATAAGTCTTTGATATATCTAAGTCTTGAGTAAACGTAACTAATGTAAAGTACCTTAAATTTTGTTGAATGCATTAAAGAGTAGCGTTATATTGCGAACGCGTATGATAATAGATCTCATTAAGGATTAACAAAATGAAAAAATTCGTCGGTGCGGCTATGCTGTCGTTATTTACTGTTTCTCCTTCTTTCGCTGCTAAAGTTGTGATTGACCACTACATGGGTCAAACAGAGCTAGAACAATCCCCAGAGCGTGTGGTTGTGATTGGCTTTGGCCCGCTAGATGCGCTGGACAACTTTGGTATCGATCCTGTTGCAGTATCTAACTCGTCTAATCTTCCTAGTTACCTTTCAAAATACAGCAAAGATAACTACACCTCTGCGGGTAGTTTGTTTGAACCTGATTTTGAAACCATCTACATGCAAAAACCGGATTTGATTTTGGTTGGTCCGCGAGCGTCTGCGAAATATGAAGAGCTGAGTGAAATTGCCCCTACAGTTGTTTTCGCGGCGAAAGAAAACCAAGGCTATTGGGAAGGCACGCAAGCGCAATGGCGCAATATTGGTAAGATCTTCAATATCGAAGAAAAAGTAGAGCAGAAAATTGAAGCGTTAGATACTCAATTCAAAGCAATCCGCGACTACAACCAATCGAACAAAAATGATGCATTAACGATTTTAAGCATGGGTGACAACATCAGCGCGTTTGGTGCCCAGTCGCGATTTGGCGTCATTTATAACGACTTTGGCTTCTTGGAAACGGTTGAGCACGTGAAAACGGGCACTCACGGAGATGTCATTTCTTATGAGTTTATTCGTGAAGCTAACCCGAAAAATATCCTCGTGGTTGACCGAAATTCTCTGACAGGTACGCCGGATAACGATATTCGTAAATCCATGGATAACGACTTAGTCAAAGCGACTGCGGCATATAAAAATCATAAAATCACCTATTTAGATGTGGACGCGTGGTACTTGTCGATGTCTGGTGTGACAGCAACAGAAAAAATGGTCAGTGAGATAAAGCAAACCGTTGAACTGTAATCCAAGATAGCAGAGGTTAACTTTGAAGAAGTTATTGCTAACCCTTGTGGTTTTAAGCACGGTTTCGTTATTTGTTGGGGTGGCAAACATGACGCCCCAACAACTCTTTTCAGGTGATGAGAAAGCATTAGAACTTTTCTTTACCAGCCGTATACCACGTTTATTTGCCATATTGCTTGCTGGTGCTGGCTTGAGTATTGCGGGTCTTGTCATGCAGCAAATCAGCCAGAACCGATTTGCTGCACCTTCTACAACTGGTACGATCGAATGTGCCATGTTGGGCTACGTACTGAGCGTGGTTTTCTTTGGTAATGATAATCACCTTTGGCTCGTGTTCGGCATCTCGGTATTTGGGACGCTGGCGTTTGTTTTCTTTATTCAGCGCATTCAATTTAAGAGCGTGGTTTTTGTGCCGCTTGTCGGGATTATTTTCGGCAATGTCATCCAATCCATGACTACGTTTATCGCTTACAAATATGATGCACTTCAAAGTCTGAATGCTTGGACAGTCGCAAACTTCGCTAACATCTTGCGTGGTGATTTTGAACTGCTGTACATCGCGGTACCAATGGTTATACTCAGCTATCTTTTTGCCGCAAGGATCTCTGCCGTAGGTATCGGAAAAGATTTCGCGATTAACTTGGGTTTGAATTATCAGCAGGTTGTGACGATTGGCGTGCTATTGGTGTCCATCATGTCAGCAAGTGTCGTGATGATTGTTGGCCAGTTGCCATTCTTAGGGCTGATTGTGCCGAATCTCGTGAGTCACTTTTATGGCGATAATCTCAAAAAGAACATTCCGCTTACGGCCATGTATGGGGCGATTTTAGTGTTGTGTTGCGACTTGGTGAGTCGTTTAATTATTTTCCCTCATGAAATGCCAATCTCTATCGTGATCAGCATATTGGGTGGCGTGGTATTCATCGCTATGTTGTTGCGAGGTAAGCAACATGCGTGATTCAACGAAAATCCTGCTGCTAGGTGGCATTGCGATTCTTTTCGCGTGTCTGTTTATTGGTATTGGGCTAACGGCTGACAACTACCAATATTTTTTGTCTCGTAGAGTTCCTAAAGTATTGGCGATAGTGCTAGCGGGTGTGGCCATTGCTCAGTCTTCACTTGTATTTCAAACCATTACGCACAACCGAATTTTAACGCCAAGTATCATGGGTTTTGATGCGCTGTATGTGTTAACCCAAATTTTGATCGTGTTGATTTTTGGTGGGTTGAGTACCTTAGTTCTTAACTTGTACGTCAATTTCGCGATTGCAGTAATTGTAATGGTGTCGTTTTCGCTACTGCTGTTTGGGTTTTACTTTTCAAAAGGAAGCAAGAACCTGATTACGTTGCTATTGGTCGGCTTGATCTTTGGTCAGCTATTTTCCAATGCGGCGTCATTCTTTTCTTTGCTGATGGACCCAAACACATATGCAATTGTTCAGTCGAAACTGTACGCCAGTTTCAATAATGTCAAAGTGAACTTGGTTTACTTTAGTGCTCCGGCTTTGATGTTTGCATGTTGGTTGTTGTTTAGGATGCATCGCACTTTAGATGTGTTTTGGCTCGACCAAGACAATGCGAAAAGCTTGGGTGTTGATGTACCTAAAGTGACAAGAAATGTGTTTATTATCTCGGCGGTTTTGATTGCTATTTCTACGGCTTTGGTAGGGCCAATCATGTTCTTTGGTTTACTAGTGACCAACTTAAGCCGAGAAATGTTCCGAAGTTACCAACATAAAACGCTATTGGTCGGATGTTCGTTTCTATCCATAAGTTCACTACTTGCTGGGCAATGGATAATCGAAAACGTGTTTAGTTTTGAGACGACGTTGAGTGTCGTAATTAACTTTATCGGCGGTGCGTATTTCTTATACCTGCTGCTGAAAAACAAAGTTGTATAAATATGATAGTAATAGATAAATTAACGAAGGCTTTCGGTTCAAACAAAGTCGTAGACGAGGCCAATACTCAGTTTGAAAAGGGCAAGGTAACATCGATTATCGGTCCAAATGGCGCGGGAAAGAGCACGCTGTTATCTATGGCCTCGCGCTTAACGGAGCGAGATGGCGGTAGTGTTATCATTGATTGCAAGGAAATCGCGGAATGGGACACAAAAGAGCTAGCGAAAAAACTGGCAGTACTTCGCCAAGCTAACTCGATTACAATGCGGTTTACCGTAAAAGAGTTAGTCTCTTTTGGTCGTTTCCCATACTCTAAAGGAAATCTGACTAAAGAAGATCATGAGGTCATAGAACAAGCAATCGACTACTTAGATTTGCAAGATATTCAAGACAAATACTTGGATGAATTAAGTGGTGGTCAGCGACAGCTTGCATTTATTGCTATGGTGATTGCACAAGATACAGATTATGTCTTTCTTGATGAGCCTCTTAATAACTTAGATATCAAACACTCTCTTCAGATCATGAAAGTTGTGCAGCAGTTAGCCCATGACATGAATAAAGCCATGGTGGTCGTGATTCATGATATTAATTTCGCGGCGTGTTACTCAGATGTCATATTGGCGCTTAAGAAAGGCAAGGTTGTGGCGAGTGGTGCGGTTGAAGAGGTTATTCAAGCGTCTACGCTAGAGGACATCTACGAAACGCCATTTAACATCATAGAGTTAAACGGTAAGCGCATGTGTACCTATCATTAAGCGAGCTAGTTCGTTTTTAACGAGATCAATAGATAGGCGGGTTTACTTGGTGAGCTCGTCTATGATTGGGCATCGGCTCTCTGCATCTCCAGGACAAGAAGAAACCCAACCTTCAAGTTGCGTTTTGATCTCCATGAGGTGTGCAATTTTTTCTTCAACCTCTCTCAGTTTGTCCATGGTTCTTGCTTTTACTTCGCTACTTTTGCGGTTGGGGTTATGAGCAAGTTGTACGAACTCTTTGCATTCTTGCAACGAAAAGCCTGCGCTTTTTGCGCGTGATACCAAGTTAAGCTCTTGAATATGATTATCTGAATATTCGCGATAGCCAGAGTCGCTACGCGCTGGTGGAGATATGATCCCTTTGTCTTCATATAATCGAATCGACTTAGATGAAAGCCCAGTGAGCTTCGCGACGGCACCAATATTCATGTTTAACCTCCATAACGTTTAAGGCGAGTATATACCGATGTTGTGGATAAGACACTCCTAAATAACAGTCAGTTACCTAGAGTCTCCTTACTCTTTAATCACTTCATGTGGTGGCACACCAAATGCCTTTTTAAAGGCATAAGTGAAGTTAGAAGGGTGGTGGTATCCGGCTTCATAGGCGGCTTCTGTTATCGTCACTAGGCCACGTTCCAAATGTTGCCTAGCAATCTCAAGACGTCGAAAACGAATGTAGCCGTTTATGGTCATATTAAGTGATTGTTTAAATCGACGCTGTAGGTTTGAAACACTCATTGAGAATTGGCTCGCCAACTTTTCCAAGCGTAGTTCTTGATCAAGGTGAGTTTCAATATAGCTGACAATATCCTCAATTCGACCATCAATGTGTCGTTCAATACTGCTGTTTTTAGCACTGAAATTCTTAGGAATTTGCTTGGTGGCTTGATGTAATATTTGATAGATCAAGCTTTCGACCTCTAGCTTTTCTTGGAACTCTTGCGGTGTTTCTCTATTTGTTAACGTTTCGGCCAGCTCGCATAGCGTCTGGTTAGGCTCCAACTGTTGAAACGCCTGATGAGAGTTAAAAAAGGCTCGATGACTACAATTTTGCTCAAGGCGGGCCTCTAGCCATTGGGGCTTAACCAATATGTTGATCTTATTAATGAGGTTATCTTTGAGCAGTGAACGACGAAAATTTGCAGGTTTGAGTAAGTTCACCACTACACCCTTAGGGCCGTCGCTCGCGTCTAAATCAAATTGCAAATCGTCGTAGCCAAACGAGAGTCTACCTTCTAAAAGAATAGTGACCAGCAGTGAGGCGTGTGCAGTAGAAACAATATTCGAATCAATAAGTTCTAGACAACGCCCGCCATGAACAAAAATTTGATCATTGTACTGATATGATAGGAACTTACCTTCGGCCAGTTGAGTTTGACAAGGTTGGCCTTGCGTGACAATCCATTGTTTCTCTGTCGCCTCTAGTCTTTGGGTTAAAGCTATCTTGGCAATTTTAGTTCGTTTTGTTGTGACTTCCTGCATTTGACACTTCCTCATAACACTTGTGCGATTTCGCATAACCGAATCGCCTTTGTATTTATAAAACTCATGCTTATTATACCTGAGAATTATTATCATTAATATTTAGGAATTAAGTTATGGAAAGCCCTGCTTGTTCACCTATCAAGCTTTCAAGCCTTTGCCTTGCAGTGGGAATGGCGCTATCAACCCCTGTTTTAGCTCAAGATACTGAGTCACATTTTGAAGAGGTCGTTGTATGGGGAACGAAAGTTTCCAGCAACACTGAGTCGATGTTTGCGGACGACATGTCACTGAAGCAAGCGGATCATATGTCTGATTTACTGCGCGATATTCCCGGTGTGGATGTTGGTGGCACACACTCTGTGAATCAACGTATTACGATTCGTGGTTTGAGCGAAACCGATTTGGACATTCGTCTTGACGGTGCTTCTCAGCATGCGAGCATGTTCCATCATATTGGTAACTTGACGTTGAACCCTGACATTCTCAAATCTGCGGACATTCAGGTAGGTAATAACTCTGTGACTCAAAACGGGTTAGGCGGTTCGGTCTACTTTGAAACGAAAGACGCTCGTGACTTACTTCGTTACGATGAAAAGTTTGGTGCGCGTGTTTATGGCGGCTATGCATCCAACGACAACCAACAAGGTTCGTTGACACTGTACGGACTTTTGTCCGAAAACATTGATGCGATGGTCTATGGCCATTACGTTACGCGTGATGATTTTGAAGATGGTGATGGCAATAAAACCTATGGTGCTGCAGGTGATGTTTACAACATTCTGGCTAAGCTGGGGTATGAACTAAATGACATCCATCGTTTTGAGCTCTCTTATGACATGTACCGAGACAGTGGAGATTACAGTCCGCGTCCTGATATGTCTGGTAGTGCAAATAATAGCCTGTCGAGCAAGTTACTTATCCCTACGGATTATGACCGCGATACCGTTACTTTGAGTTACGAGTTGCGAGGCGAACAACACCAAGGAAACGTCACTCTTTATAATACCGAGACAGAAATTAAACGTGACGAAACGGTGATGGCCCCTCGTTGGCCCTCGAACCGTTTATCAAAGAACACCGCCAAAAACCAAAACTTTGGTTTGAATGGAAAATTCCAGTCAGATGTTATGTTAGGTGAGTTTGATAATCGAGTCACTTATGGCTTCGACTACATGGATAAAACGTCTTCGAGTTACTACGGTAGTCGTAAGTTTATGGACGAATCGGCGATTTCAACCGCACTGTTTGTAGAAGATCAGTTCTTCTTCTCTGATGCCTTCTTTATTACCGCAGGTATGCGCTTTGATGATTACAAACGCAAAGCTGAGACAGGAACCAGTAATTATGATGATGTGACTTGGGCTCTAGCTGCAGAGTGGGCGGTGACTCAAGATTGGACGTTGTTTGCGAGTGCACGTTCTCTATTTAAAGGTCCAGAGCTAATGGAAACCTTTATTGCTTACCAAGACGTTGCATTTTTAGAGGATGGGCTAAAGCCAGAAACGGGATTGAACACGCAGGGTGGTGTTCGTTTTGATAAAACCTTTGATAAGCATTTCTTTGGGGCGAATATTACGGTATTCCAAACGGAAATTGATGATTACATTGCAGACCAGTACCAAAACGCGACTCAAACTTACCTGATTTATAACTTAGGTGATGTTGAGATTAAAGGCTTTGAGGCAAGTGCTTCTTATGGTTACGACAAGTTTAACAGCAAACTTTCTTACTCTAAGTCGGACACCAAAAACAAGAATACTGGTGGTCCTGTTGCTGGGGGCAATGGGCGTAGCATTGATATGGGTGATAGCATTGCTCTAACTTTGGATTACCAGTCAGACGCTTTAGAAACGATCTTCGGGTGGAACTCAATGTTTGTTCTAGAGGAAGACAACGTCTTTGATGGTCAGCCAAAGAAAGCAAGTTATGATGTGCATAATCTATACGCTCAATGGGTGCCGTCTGATATTGATGGACTGTCGGTGACCTTTGGTATTGATAATGTATTTGACGAGTTGTACAGCTCTCATGCGTCTCGTTCGGGTACTGCACGTGGCTTCACGCTTGATGACTACGAGCCGGGTCGCAACTTCAAGCTCTCTGCAGCTTATCAATTCTAACAAGGTTCTTCATAGGACGTTTCAAAGTAACGAGTAAGTTCATGATTAAAGAAAGCACCCGAATAGATAGTGAACACGCTGACAAATACTTAGTGACGCTTTGTCGGCATTTTGGACGAAAGGTTCCTGCTACTTGGAATGAAAATAGCGGTTTGGTGACATTTCCGACGGGAAAAGCGGAGTTTAACCTTTGTGCATCTAGCCTAACTATAACCTGTGAGGCGGATTCAGAAGAGAAACTGAATACGGTTAAGGCGATCATTTCATCGCATGTGGACATGTTTTCTCGTCGAGAAACATTAGCACTTAGCTGGGTTCGTTAGCGCTCGTTTAAGGATGCTGTGATAGAAAGGGAATGTTAAAAGCAAAAGCCCGCAATCTTATGATTTGCGGGCTTTTATTGTTTGAATGCTATTGCGCTTTCTCAGGCTCTAGGCTTTTTTTTTCCTGCTGCATTTTTGCTAGGAAGTAGATGTTAACGCAAGCTATAAAACCGTTAGTTAGTACTACAGGCCAAGAATCAATCATTAGTCCGTAAGCGGTAAATAGCGCACAACCAATAAAGTTAAGGATACGAAGCTTAACAATATCTTTCATAGTTAGCGAAATAGCGACCATGATTGAAGCTGCATAACCTAAAATCTCAACCATATTCATGTCCATTTTTTGACCCTCTTAAAATCTGCCGAATTTTGTCGGTACCAATTCTTCTCATCTTGAGATTAATGAGGAAGCTCCATGCCTCGAATGGTCTTTTTTTGTTGTATGGACGCACTATATCAATGGAAAAACCGTGATAAAAGCCTCAAATCAAGGTTAAGAGAAGGTTAGCGATTACGCAAACGTTTAGGACTGGAATTACTGATAATTTTACTTATTGTGTTGATTGATAATAACGATGACATTAATAGCTCAAACACCATTGAAAGTAAGGGAATATTTACATATGATTGAAAATGATAATTATTTTCAAGTGCTGTGTTTATGTATTTTATTATTAGCTTGGTCGTGTTTTTTTTGTTGTATATCAGAACAAAACCGAACTCGTGGTGTGCGGGGATTCATATCGTAAGCCACATTTTTATCGTTGCATTTTGTCCTGCAATTTATGTTGTTCAATATTTAATCGTTACGTTTTTTTCGTCACCGATATTGATTAAGCTGTCATCACGCTCCGGTGTATACAACATTCTCATTGCTTTTCTTCCATCATTGATCGCAACCGGCAGTCTGGCGTTTAGCTGAATGATTTCATCTTTCTTCTTTTCTTAAAACAACTACACTTAATTAGAATAAGGTATCAATTTCATATAATTATTCGATATCTACGCGTCAGCACGTGTGTCACATTTCTGTGACTACGAGTAAGTTTTACTTATGTTGCTCGGTAGTAGGGTATTTATCGATTGTTTAATGATTCAATACTTAGTTTAATCGCATAAAGGTGTGCAGTATGCCGCACTAAATTAATAAGAAATTATCTAAAAAGGTTAATGGGAAACGTAAGCCATTAGCGGAGGTCAGATGAGTACGCACACGGTACCGCAGAGCGCGATTGTAAATGCTGTCAAAGGTGAAGTTTTGGTTTTGGGCCTGGATGGAAACGTTAAGGTCATAAAAGCGGGGGATGAGTTAAGACCTGGCGAGATTATTATCACAGAAAATAATGCTTCTCTCGACGTACAGATAAATAATGAGCTTTATCTGGTCGATGCAAATTGTGTTGCTTGTCTTCCTGTGCCTTCTTCTGAACCGTTAGAACCAGTATTGGTACAATCTCCAGTTAATGGCTTGGTGACTTTTGACCCAACGGCTATTGGAAGTGCTGACTTCGACGCCAACGATATTGCCGCTATCCAGCAAGCTATTTTAGACGGAGCTGACCCTACCGCTATCTTAGAAGCAACAGCTGCTGGCGTAGGTGCTGAAGGCTCGGCTAATGCTGGCTACGTGACGGTTGAATATAATAACCCGGAAGTACTCGCGTCTACTTTTTTTGAAACGTCTGCGACTCGCAGCGGAGAAGATGATCGCGACGAAGATGACGGTTTGAATGTCACGATCTTTGCTGATGGTGGGCAGTCACTGCAATCTAGCGTAACAGAAGGCTCAATTTCTCTATCTAGCTACCCGCAAACCATTTCTTCTAGTGTGCTGGTTGAAGCAGGGGATCTCGCACTTGATACTGCTTCATTTGTGCCTGAAACGTCCTCATTAGAGTCTTTGTTAACCGAGTTAAACAGTGACATTACCTCTGGTGGTCAGCCAGTAGCGTATGGAATGGACTTCCTCCCTATCACTCAGCCGTTAGTTCTGAGATGATAAATTCACCATTTCATACGGAGA
>NZ_JAWPOX010000667.1:0-639 GCF_033344475.1 Vibrio sp. 1288 | reverse complement strand
CTCATGACTCTACCCCCTTCACTATAGGATTGGGCTGGTGGAACATTTACTTTATCGCAAAAATAGCGCTCTATTTTCAGGGAATCATCGATTTCCATCCAATGGAAAACTTTGCGCTGTTGATCTTCATCCTGCTGCCAATCTCGATGAAAAGCCTAAATACGGTGCGTCATATCGTTGTATTTGTCGCCGCAGCGTGGCTCTTGCATTACGATTCTTATCTCCCTCCGCTAGACCGTCTTTGGGCTCAAGCGGGACAATTAATGCAGTTTGAATTGAGTTATCTGGTCGAACTTTTGGGACGATTTTTATCATTCCAAGCAATTCTCGGATTGCTCGCTTTGTGTGGTGCGTACTTTATTTTGAGCAAGTTCGTTAGAGTTTCAGTCTTTGTGGTTATTGCTATGATCTATATAAGTATGCCAATGACGACGGAACTTCCGACAACAGTGGCTGCAGAAGTAACTCAACAACAGCCACCAACCGAGGTTACTGCTAGCAAACAACCTCAAATAACGGAAATTAACGATGCAAGTCTCAACACGTTAACTGCAGATTTCTTTTCTAAAGAAGCTTCTCGACGTGTGACATTCGATACTAGCAGCGCAATGGATGCTCCTTTTGATTTGTTGTTCTTGA
>NZ_JAWPOX010000666.1:0-639 GCF_033344475.1 Vibrio sp. 1288 | reverse complement strand
GTTAAAGCACAAACCGTTCCCGTTACATTCCATCGCTTGCTTAAAGCTGTCACGTACTTGTACGTCAATTTGGCGATCATAGTAACCACGTTTGGTGTCGGTTACTTTTACCAACTCTGCATCGCTATCAAATGGCGTACAGATTTTACCTGGGTTCATTTTATTGTGTGGGTCGAATGCAGCTTTTACTCGTCTAAGCTCAGTAAACAACTCTTTACCAAAGAACTCCGGACCATATTCCGAGCGGAAACCTTTTCCGTGCTCACCCCACATCAGGCCGCCGTATTTCGCTACCAGCTTGACGACTTCATCAGAGACTTCATGCATCAATGCTTCTTGGTGCGGGTCGCACAAATCCAACGCAGGACGCACGTGCAGCACCCCTGCATCAACGTGACCAAACATACCGTAATTCAGAGACTTGCTATCTAATAGTTCGCGGAACTCTACAATGAAATCGGCCAAGTTTTCTGGTGGTACACACGTATCTTCAGCGAATGCGACCGGTTTAGCGCGTCCTTTTGCAGCGCCTAACAAACCCACCGCTTTTTTACGCATGTTGTAGATACGTCCAATACTCGCTACATCGTTACAAACTTGGTAGCCGATAATGCCCGCTTCTTCTGTTTCCAACATAAT
>NZ_JAWPOX010000665.1:0-639 GCF_033344475.1 Vibrio sp. 1288 | reverse complement strand
TTGTTCCAAGCTCATGTGCTGCTTTCGTTTCTCAGAAACACCAACTGAAATCGTGACGGTTTTCAGCTCTGCGCACAATTTATCGGTAACCTCCAATCGACTCAGTTCTTGAACGGCTCGCGAAAGCTCTATTTGTGTTGGGTATCCGAGCAAAATAAATTCGTCTCCGCCAATACGATAGCTTCGCCCAGACCACACTCGATGTATCTTCAGCGAAAGCAATTGCAGCACTTCATCACCCGCTAAATGACCGTAGGTATCGTTGATTTGTTTGAAGTGATTAATATCTAAATAAAGAATCGCCAAATCCTTATTCACCCCTTGGCGATACTTAACTTGCAAAGAGCGACGATTCCTCAACCCAGTTAAATTATCGGTGTTGGATTGACGATACAGATAGAGAGAAACACAAATTGCCAATACAAGTACGAATAGAAATACCGCTTGGGTTTGTGTTGCCAATCGCACCTCATACTCTAACGCCGTGCGCCAATCTGGACGCAAATCGTATTGAGCCACAATTTTGTCAACGCCCAACATCGCAATCGCGCGGCTAAAATATGGCGCTAACATTGCACCGCGTTCATTCGCGACGAGGCCGATAGACAACTGCGAACTGTAAAACTCCCCTATCGCGGT
>NZ_JAWPOX010000664.1:0-639 GCF_033344475.1 Vibrio sp. 1288 | reverse complement strand
CACCGTTAGCAGGTAAGTTCACGCCCACTTCAATGTTCGCTGTTTGTTTTGGCTTACCAAATTCCGCAGGAATATTGATTGGTTGTGGCTCGTAAGATGAAACCTCACCAGACTCTGGGTTTACTTGATAACCAAGTAGGAACTCATCGTTCGCGGTTACCATGTAGTTTTCTTTGTTCAAATGGAATGCACCGTTACGTGTCATTTCATTTTGTTGTGGGATAAGACGATCTTTCGCTACCGCGAAGAAGCCAGTACCCGATACACGCAAATCCATTGGGTTGTTGGTGTAAATGCTTGAGCCTTCGTGGAACTGTTGTGCCACTTGGCTTGCTTGTGCACCGCCACCCGGAGTGGTTTTCGCGTTAGTAAACAAAGAGTTTGAGTAAACATCAGCAAATTCCGCACGAGACTCTTTAAAGCCGTACGTGTTGGCGTTCGCAATGTTGTTACTGGTTGTATTTAAATCCAGTTGAGCCGCGGACAAACCGCTTAAAGATACATATGACATTCCAAAATCTCCTAATCTAGCGTGTTATGGATTACGCTTTGCCGACTTCCAGTACTTCTGCAAGTCGAACTGGTGATTCAAAACCAGCCAGATTGAGTAATACGTTTCCGTCACCTTTGCCCAGCAAT
>NZ_JAWPOX010000663.1:0-640 GCF_033344475.1 Vibrio sp. 1288 | reverse complement strand
TTTAGCAACTAGATTGATATTTAATCACTAAATTTTAGCCACTTAGGTATTTAATCATTTAAAATCAACCAATTGAGAAAAACATAAAAAACTATAAAACAACTAAAACCACACTCTTTGAGTATGTATTTAGCAAATTGATAAGACTAAGAACAAACATCGAAACACATTTACCCCACCTATCAATAACCAACAGACCAAAAAACACCGCCTATATCTTTGGCGTAAATTTGCGCGTATCAGTCAAATAATCTGCAATTAAACAATGAATAGAAATGAACGAGAGGGAATAAAAATGCAGCCCTTCGAAATCGAAAAGCTGCACCAAGTACCATGTAGGAATGTTGGTAGGAACGTAATAATAGGTAGTTAATAGTTATTATGTGTTTGCCACAAACAATCCGAGCAAACAAACTTAGATATTGGATACATAGCTCGGAAAATCCACCTGCTCCCACAACTGTTTGGAGAGTTCTTCTTGCGAATCCCACGCCCCTTGTAAAACCCAATTCACGATGGCTTGTGCAACGTCGGGGTATTTAACCCTCTCAGCTTGCTGCTCTTTGAGCCGCTGACGTACGGTAGAAATGTCTAAACTGTCCATTGCAGTGGCTAACCCAAGATCTTCAAGCGTGGCTAC
>NZ_JAWPOX010000662.1:0-640 GCF_033344475.1 Vibrio sp. 1288 | reverse complement strand
AACTTCTCAGCAATCATGCCAGCAGCGCGCATGAACATACGCTTCAAGATGACGCCCATTTGACCGTCATCTACTTTCTCAAGAATTTCAGCAACCACAGGTTCGAAATCAACAGAGATGAAACGCACTTTCGCTGATGAGCCGTATTTGTTCCATAGGTAGTGAGAAACCTGCTTAACGCCGATTTCATGAGCTGGGCCACCTAGGTTAAAGAAACAGTAGTGAACTTTAGAGCCACGTTTGATGTGTAGGTAGCTTGATACGCCAGAGTCGAAACCACCTGAGATCAGGCTTAGTACGTCTTCTTGAGTACCTAGAGGGAAGCCACCTAGACCTTTGTAACGTGCCAACACTTGGTTAAGTTTGTCACCCGATACTTCAACTTTTACCGTCACATCAGGGTTGTGTAATTTAACGCGTGCGCTTTCTACTGCTTGGTTTAGACCACCACCAACGTAACGTTCAAGCTCGATAGACGTGAAGTCATGCTTACCACGGCGTTTTGCACGCACCACAAACGTTTTATTTTCAATAAGCGGACGGCTAAGTTCCAGCACCTGCTCGTAGATGTCGTGCAGGTCTTTAAACTCAGACTGCTTCACTTCTAGAACGTGATGAATGCCTGGCGTGTGAGTCAGGA
>NZ_JAWPOX010000661.1:0-640 GCF_033344475.1 Vibrio sp. 1288 | reverse complement strand
CGCTTGCGTAAGTTACTTGGCTCGTCTTTTGTTCGTGATGAGAAGAAGGTCGTGACCGAAGTAATGGCGGTGGATACTTCACCTTATCGTCATCAAGTGGTGATTGATAAAGGCCAAATTGACGGTGTGTACGTTGGTCAGCCCGTTATTAACGAAAAAGGTATTGTCGGTCAGGTTACGTTTGTTGCGGCGCACAATGCGCGGGTATTGCTACTGACAGATGCAAAAAATGCCATTCCAGTTCAGGTCATTCGTAATGACATTCGAGTGATTGCATCAGGTAATGGTGAAATGGATGAAATCCAACTGGAACACATTCCAACCAGTACAGATATTCAAGTCGGTGATTTACTTGTGACATCCGGTCTGGGAGGCATTTACCCTGAAGGCTACCCTGTGGCGACGGTCACGAATGTGGATCACGATACTCGTCAAGAGTTTGCATCGATCAAAGCCGAACCTGTAGTGGAGTTTGATCGTCTACGATACTTGCTGTTGATCTGGCCAAACGAAGATCGTCAGCACAAAGTACTGCAATCCAACGCGAATGACGGGTTAGAGCAAGAACAAGAGGTAACTAATGGCCAGTAATGTATTGCGTAGCAGAATGGTGATTGGTGTTAGTTTCTTCGTTGCGCTA
>NZ_JAWPOX010000660.1:0-640 GCF_033344475.1 Vibrio sp. 1288 | reverse complement strand
ACCGCATTCGCCGCGTATGCGAGTACGTCTCCAAACTGTAGTTACGTATTAGCGGGCAACACAACCGCCGTATCGCAAAAAATGATGGTCTTATTCGGCGAAGACATAACCAAATCCAACCGCATCACCACGGTGATTCCAGCCCAAAACAATCCATTTGTAACCGAAGAACTGATCTCGGTGTCCAATGACGTGTCGCCCAATGGACGTTTGCCACAAAAAACGTTGGAAGAGATCCGAAAAGTACGCTCAGATTTAGAAAAAGCCGCACAGGAAGTAAGCCGATTACAGGGCACTTTTGAAGTCGCGTTCGTTAGCTTGATTGATGGCTACTGCCAGTTCTCGAATCACGAACTTACTCAGCATGCCAAAATCGACTTTGACCATTTGGAAGGTCTAACGCTGTATTCAATCCCAGCGCTGTTGGCAATGGTGGATCAATCGTATGCGATGGCTGAAAACCGCCTAGCAAACGAGCAAAACCAATTGAGCAACATTGAAAGAGAAAAACAGAGGCAGAAACAGCAAGCAAGTGCTGCGGCAGCCGCTCGTTACCAAGACGGTAACGTGTTGGTGAAAGTCGAGAATTTTGATGGTTCTAACGTGATGTTTTCCGTCACCAACGTAGGTTCTCAAGGTT
>NZ_JAWPOX010000659.1:0-641 GCF_033344475.1 Vibrio sp. 1288 | reverse complement strand
GAAGCTTGTTTGGGAGGGTTTTTAGCAGTCTTCAGTTTGAATTCCATAGCGAAGTTGTCCGCCTGGTGTTTTAGGGTAGTACACTTCGACATAACACAGGTGATGGATGCTCACGGGTTTGTTGGCAAAGCCGATAAGGAAGTAGGGTTCAGCCTCTGAATCGGCGCCGTACCATTTGTTGATGGTGAGTTGTGGGTCAAAACCGGCAAGTTCTTTTGCTGGAATCACGTTTTTGATTAACCCAAAGTAACCAATAAGATCGTTTACTCCGTCGTTATCTAAGTCGATGTTTCGCGTGTCTTCTGAGTTGATGTTCTCTTGAGACTGAATAACGGCTTTAGTGTAAACAAGGTTGTTGGCTGTCATTAGCGCTTCTCTTGCACCATACAAAACGGCAATTCGTGCGTCTTTTTGTATTCCGAGGAACTTGGGCAGGGCAACAACGCCAACAACACCAAGAATGATGATGCACATTATTAACTCGATAAGGGTAAATCCTCGTGAACCACGCACAACCAGCCTCCAGCTTTGTCATTTTATAGGCTGCTATTCTGGAATAAAAATGGGGTTATATCGGTATTAAAAAAGAATGAGAAGGTGTGACTGTTATTGCAAATCTCATATATAAAACAAGTTGCCTA
>NZ_JAWPOX010000658.1:0-642 GCF_033344475.1 Vibrio sp. 1288 | reverse complement strand
CGGCTATTCACGTAGTTTTGGCAAGTAAGAACCAACGTTGTCGCGGCCATAATTATGACGATAGCTACGGTCAATGATAAATACTGTGTAGTGCGATCAAAAACTTCATTGCTGCGACTCGCGGTATCTTGAGTACGCCAGCGATCACTTGGTGACAGCTCTGTCTTATCTTGGAGTTGCTTTAGCGCCGCATTGTCTGCTTTTAGAAACAGTCGATACTGCACTCGACTGCCGACTTGTATCGCGCCTGTTTTTTCTACGTCGCTTTGGTGAATATACGCCGCAGGCATTGGTTGGAATGGATTGAAACTTAAACCCGGCTCCATCAGCACGGCACCTGAAACGGTGAAATCTGCATCACCAATGGTGACATTGTCACCTTTGTTAACTTCTAATTGAGCCATAATGCGTTCGTCTAACCAAAGCTGGTTAGGCTTCACGCGACCTGACTCATTCCCATCTAAAACCAACTCTCCCATTAAAGGATAACTTTCATCGACACCTCGTACAGAAATAAGCTGCATTCCGTTATCGCTAAAAGCCATGGTCGAAAATCGGGTCATAACGGAGTGCTCAAGTTGCTCTGTCGATTTTAATAGCGAGTCAGATAATGGGTTTGCGGAAACGAACACCGCATCCGCA
>NZ_JAWPOX010000065.1:0-11147 GCF_033344475.1 Vibrio sp. 1288 | reverse complement strand
GCGTCCTGGAGGATTCGAACCTCCGACCGCCTGGTTCGTAGCCAGGTACTCTATCCAGCTGAGCTAAGGACGCGCAGATCTTCTTGCTAAGAAGTTGTGAAGTAAATCACATTCATTTCTTACGAAACAAAAAAAAGGCCATCGGGCCAGTCAATGAATGGCGGTGAAGGAGGGATTCGAACCCTCGATACGGGATAAACCGTATACTCCCTTAGCAGGGGAGCGCCTTCAGCCTCTCGGCCACCTCACCGTTTTCATTGTTATATCTCAAAAGAGATATGGCGCGTCCTGGAGGATTCGAACCTCCGACCGCCTGGTTCGTAGCCAGGTACTCTATCCAGCTGAGCTAAGGACGCACTTTTTGTTGATAAATCAACGTTGCAAGAATGGCGGTGAAGGAGGGATTCGAACCCTCGATACGGGATAAACCGTATACTCCCTTAGCAGGGGAGCGCCTTCAGCCTCTCGGCCACCTCACCGTCTTGCGGAGGCACATATTACGTTTTACCGAAAATATGTCAAACACTTTCTTTGAAAAAATCTACGAAACTGGCTTAACCGTTGCTGATTTAATCAAAGTGACTATTAAACGAACTTTATCACTCTATTATGATGAAAAAAAGAGAGTCTTCTCTGAAAAAAAGACATTTATTTTCAAATAACTTTCTGAAGTTCGAATCAACATTATTGATGAATTCACAGCCATACTCAACACAATAGTTTCTGCAAATTTTCAAAAACAGTAAAAACTAAAAAGGCCAACCCTTCGGTTAGCCTTTTTCATTCAAACTAAGCTCTGTAAACAGGAGCGACTTAGTAGTTACCTGAAGCAACGTTGCCATTGCCTTTTTCAGCTTGAATGCGCATGTAGATTTCTTCACGGTGAACTGAAACCTCTTTCGGAGCGTTAACGCCGATACGCACTTGGTTACCTTTAACACCTAGTACAGTTACAGTCACTTCATCACCAATCATCAGTGTTTCGCCTACGCGGCGAGTCAAAATTAGCATTCTTTGCTCCTTGAGTAATCTCTAAATTTTCTTGCTACAAAGCTATTATCCAACAAAAGTTATATTTTCGTAAACTACCTTGTTAGCGAAAATCAGCCTAAAAAGGCATGTTTTTGTTGAATGTTTAATGCTTCACTAGACGTAATGTAAGCATCATGCAGAATGTTTGCTGCTGTATCCACACATTCGGGTGCTAAAACTAGCATCATAGTGAGTGCATTCGTTGCGCTGAAATTGATCTCAATATCTCGCTTTGCCAACAAATCGCATGCGTGCTCTACCATTCCATTGGCCTCAAGCCCCACTGCGGTCAACAGGCTTACCACTTCACTATTACGGATTTTGTCGCTGAACACCAGATCGAACTTGGCACATGCATCTTGTTTTATCATGATACCTGCCCGTTCTGTTTCCTCGATCACATTCCAAATGTCGATACCCAACATCTGACATTGTTTTGTAGCACTAGATAAATGTTCTTTATCGACTTCGATTATGGCAAGGTCACGTTGAATGGCTATACCAGAGACGGCTTGATTGCCTAACTCCCCCTTTACCAGACTGCCTTCATTAACATCAAATGTCGAAAGCACGCGCAGTGGCACATTATTCTTCCATGCAAATTGCACTGAAGGTAAATGTAATACTTTCGCGCCTCGGCTTGCCATCGCTTCCATGGAAGGAAAATCGATAACCGCCAATTTTCGCGCGTTTTTCACTACACGTGGGTCACAAGTATAAATACCATCAACGTCGGTAAAGATTTGACACTCATCAGCGCGCAATGCGCCTGCCAGTGCCACTGCGCTCGTATCTGAGCCACCTCGACCTAATGTGGTGATATCCCCGTTCTCATTCACACCTTGAAAGCCTGCAACAATCACGATTTGGTCTTGCTCAAGCAATCCCAGAATTGTCTTAGTATCAATGTGTTTAATCGTTGCGTCATTGTGTTGATTATCCGTCACAATATTCGCCTGTGCTCCGGTAAGCGAGCGTGCAGCATGACCCAATTTATTGAGTGTCATTGCTAACAGTGCCATTGACACTTGCTCACCAGCAGAGAGCAAAACATCAAGTTCTCGAGCTGTAGGCACGCTATCTATCTGTTTAGCGAGGTCCATCAGTCTGTTTGTTTCGCCTGACATTGCAGACACGACAACAACAACTTGATTGCCATCATTTTTCGCCTTAATGATGTGTTCAGCAACTTGGTGGATTCTTTCAATTGAACCCACAGAGGTTCCGCCAAACTTTTGCACGATAAGGGGCTTTTTCA
Source organism: Vibrio sp. 1288 (assembly GCF_033344475.1). Taxonomy (NCBI): domain Bacteria; kingdom Pseudomonadati; phylum Pseudomonadota; class Gammaproteobacteria; order Vibrionales; family Vibrionaceae; genus Vibrio; species Vibrio sp. 1288. The sequence continues at coordinate 8,857 of NZ_JAWPOX010000065.1, read as the reverse complement.
CCAGTCTTCACCTTCCCAAGACCGAAGTCTCTTTAGAACTGCTTACATCGTCAGTATTTCCTTTTAGAAAAATTATATAAGCAGTAGTTACAACAAAAACCAAATAGCCTAAATGACTCGGTTAACTTTTAGTCAATTAAACCACTTGGCTGCTAAAAAAAATTACGCTCAATCAAAGAAACTTGATTGAGCGTAATTTTAGTAGTTAAAAGCTTATAAGCGCTCTTCTAACCAAGGCTGAACTGTTTTAATTGCCTCTGGTAGTGCGGCTACATCAGTACCACCAGCTTGAGCCATGTCAGGACGACCACCGCCCTTACCACCGACTTGCTCAGCAATCATCTTAACTAGATCACCAGCTTTTACTTTACCAGTTAGATCTTTAGTCACACCAGCAATCAGGCCAACCTTGTCACCTGTTACGTTAGCAAGCAGTACGACACCAGACCCCATTTGGTTCTTAATGTCATCAACCATAGTACGTAGGTTCTTGCTGTCAGCGCCTTCAAGAGCTGCGACTAGAACTTTTGTACCATTGACTTCAACCGCTTTGCCCATGATGTTAGCGCTTTCTGCTGCCGCCATCTTATCTTTTAGCTTCTGCACTTCTTTCTCTAGCGCTTTTGCTTTCTGTGCAGATTCTGCCAGTTTCTCTTCGTACTTCGCGTTTTGAGCTTCAATCGCGTCTAATGCAGCCTCGCCTGTTACCGCCTCAATACGTCGAATACCTGCAGCAATGCCGCTTTCTGAAGTGATTTTGAATAGGCCAATATCACCTGTGCTTGATGCGTGAATACCACCGCAAAGCTCTGTCGAGAAGTCACCCATAGACAGTACGCGTACTTCGTCATCGTACTTCTCACCAAACAGTGCCATTGCGCCTTTCTTCTTAGCAGACTCAATGTCCATCACGTTGGTTTCAATCGTGTGGTTGCGACGAATTTGCGCGTTAACTAGACGCTCAACTTCTTTCAGTTCTGCTGCAGTTACGGCTTCTAGGTGTGAGAAGTCGAAACGTAGGTTGTCTGCCTTCACCAATGAGCCTTTCTGCGTTACGTGCTCACCTAAAACTTGGCGTAGTGCTGCGTGTAGCAAGTGCGTTGCTGAGTGGTTTAGAGAGATAGCTGCGCGACGCTCTGCGTCAACGATAGTTGCTACTTCATCACCTTTCGCTAGAACGCCTTCTGCCATTACACCGTGGTGCGCGATTGCGTTACCTAGTTTTTGAGTGTCCTCAACGCGGAATACACCAGACTCAGTACGGATTTCACCAGCGTCACCACACTGACCGCCTGACTCTGCGTAGAATGGTGTTTCACCAAGTACGATGATTGCTTTGTCGCCCGCAGATAGCGAATCTACTTCGTTGCCTTCAACGAACATCGCTGCTACAGAACTAGAGCCTTTAGTACCTGTGTAACCACAGAATTCTGTTTGCGTATCAACTTTGATTGCTGCGTTATAGTCAGTACCGAAGTTACCCGCTTCACGCGCACGTTGACGCTGCGCTTCCATCGCTTTCTCGAAACCTTCTTCGTCGATTGCGAACTCACGCTCACGTGCTACGTCGTTAGTTAAGTCAGCTGGGAAGCCGTAAGTATCGTAAAGTTTAAATACGGTTTCGCCGTCTAGTACTTTACCGTCTAGGTTATCTAGTGCTTCGTTTAGAATCGCCATACCGCGCTCAAGTGTACGACCAAAGTTTTCTTCTTCGATACGCAGTACTTTTTCAACCACAGCTTGTTGACGCTTCAGCTCTTCACCAGCCGTACCCATGATGTCAGCTAGAACGCCAACCAACTTGTGGAAGAATGCACCTTGTGCGCCCAGCTTGTTACCGTGACGAACTGCACGACGGATGATACGGCGTAATACGTAACCTCGACCTTCGTTTGAAGGCATAACACCATCCACGATCAGGAATGAACATGAACGGATGTGGTCAGCGATAACGCGTAGTGATTGGTTTGATAGGTCTTCGTAACCGATCACTTCTGCTGCTGCTTTGATAAGAGCTTGGAATACATCGATTTCGTAGTTTGAGTGAACGCCCTGCATGATTGCAGAGATACGCTCGATACCCATACCAGTATCTACCGATGGTTTTGGTAGCGGTTCCATAGTGCCGTCTGCGTGACGGTTGAACTGCATGAATACGTTGTTCCAGATCTCGATGAAACGGTCACCATCTTCTTCAGGCGTGCCAGGACGGCCACCCCAGATGTGCTCACCGTGATCGTAGAAGATTTCAGTACATGGACCACAAGGGCCAGTGTCGCCCATTTGCCAGAAGTTATCAGACTCGTACGGCTTGCCGCCTTCTTTATCACCAATGCGAACAATACGATCAGCGGGTACGCCAACTTTCTTGTTCCAGATGTCAAACGCTTCGTCATCGGTTTCGTAAACAGTTACCAATAAACGATCCGCTGGCAGTTTAAGAACTTCGGTTAGGAATTCCCAAGCAAAGGAGATCGCATCTTCTTTGAAGTAATCGCCAAAGCTGAAGTTGCCTAACATTTCAAAGAATGTGTGGTGACGAGCAGTAAAGCCAACATTTTCTAGGTCGTTATGTTTACCACCAGCACGTACGCAACGCTGAGCCGTAGTCGCTCGAGTGTAGGCTCGTTTTTCTAAGCCTAAGAAACAATCTTTAAATTGGTTCATACCTGCGTTTGTGAACAGCAGGGTTGGGTCGTTATGTGGAACTAACGATGAACTTTCTACGATTTGGTGTCCTTTGCTCTCAAAGAACTTGAGGAACGCGTTACGAACCTCATCAGTGCTCATGTACATGCAGCTCTTCCTGAAAATAGTCGAGTTAGAATTTTGCCGTATTGTAGATCATGCAAACAGCTGAGACTAGTTTTCTTGAGGAAAAGAGGGAGTAGGAGAAAAAATTTGAAGCAAAACAAAAATCAGTGCGGACGACTGACCGTTAATCTTCGTCCTCAAAGTTCAGCGCGTAGCTGATTTGGTCAAAACTATAGCCGCGATACTGCAGAAAACGAACTTGTTTTGCGTACTCTTTTTGGTCTTTGGCTTTAATACCTTTGAATTTCTTTTCTGCCGCCTGTTTAGCCAGTTCAAACCAATCTTGCGGCTCTTCAGCCATAGCTTGCTCAATCACCGATTCCGCAACACGCTTCTGGTTTAACTCTTGACGAATTCGACGCTCTCCATGTCCTTTGTATACATGCTGTCTAATTTGACTCTTCGCGTAACGTAAATCATCTAAATAGTTATGGTCTAGGCAAAAATTAATTGCGATGTCGATGTCTGATTCTTCATAGCCCTTCATCGATAATTTTTGGTAAAGCTCATACTGACCATGATCGCGACGGCTAAGCAATTGTATAGCAGCCTCTTTGCTCGATAATGTTGGCGCCTGGCGTTTTTGGTACATGATGATCCTAAAAGTATTTTTGCTGTACAGGCTCTCAATGGCCTTTGTGATAATTCGATTTTTGATTTCAATAGATACAACAAAGCCCCGCATTGCAGGGCTTTGTCATTTATTAATCTATGAGAGATTAAAACTCTTCAGCTTGCTCTGGCGCTTCACCAGCTTCAGGCGCTTCCGCAAGTGCTGGCGCTAGCAACATTTCACGCAGTTTTGTATCGATAGTTTTAGCCACTTCAGGGTGCTCACGCAGGTAGTTACATGCATTCGCTTTACCTTGACCAATCTTATCGCCATTGTAGCTATACCAAGCACCGGCTTTTTCAACTAACTTGTGCTTCACACCTAGATCGACAAGTTCACCTTCGCGGTTAAAGCCTTGGCCGTACATGATTTGTGTGTTTGCTTCTTTAAATGGTGCTGCAATCTTATTCTTAACAACTTTGATGCGCGTTTCGTTACCTACGACTTCGTCACCTTCTTTGATTGCGCCAGTACGACGGATATCTAGACGAACAGAAGCGTAGAACTTAAGTGCGTTACCACCTGTTGTTGTTTCTGGGTTACCAAACATCACACCAATCTTCATACGGATTTGGTTGATGAAGATACACATACAGTTAGACTGCTTTAGGTTACCCGTTAGCTTACGCATTGCTTGAGAAAGCATACGTGCTTGCAGACCCATGTGGCTATCGCCCATTTCGCCTTCGATTTCTGCTTTCGGTGTTAGCGCTGCAACAGAGTCGACAACCATAACATCGATAGCACCAGAACGTGCAAGTGCGTCACAGATCTCTAGCGCTTGCTCACCTGTGTCTGGCTGAGAAACTAGCAATGCATCGATATCTACGCCAAGTTTCTTCGCGTATACAGGATCTAGAGCGTGCTCTGCATCGATAAACGCACAAGTTTTGCCTTCACGTTGCGCAGCAGCAATAAGCTCAAGCGTTAATGTTGTTTTACCTGAAGATTCTGGGCCGTAGATTTCTACGATACGACCCATTGGTAGACCACCAGCACCCAAAGCGATATCAAGAGAAAGAGAACCCGTTGAGATGGTTTCTACGTCCATTGCGCGGTTATCACCAAGGCGCATGATAGAGCCTTTACCGAATTGCTTTTCAATTTGACCTAGCGCAGCGGCGAGCGCTTTCTGTTTGTTCTCGTCCATTACTTTCTCCGATTTATTCATCTTCTTTGGGCGACGAATAGTAATTCATTTTTCTTAAGCAGAAGAACTGCTCAGCAATGAAAGTTATTATACTGTTGATTCATACAGTGTCCATACCTGTATGAAAAAAATTTGGCTGACCTAAAGTCGTGATTTGCTCTAGCCCTTATCAATGCTGGGCTAAAACAATTTAAGAAATTCTAGAGTAGATGTTGATACAATTGAGTCAGCGCATGCTCGACCGCTTTTTTGCGAACTTCTGCACGGTCACCAGTAAAATGCATGGTTTCGACTTGCTGCCAACTTTGGTTATCAGCAAAAGCAAAGCAGACCATGCCGACTGGTTTCTCTTCACTGCCACCCCCCGGCCCTGCAATACCACTGATGGACACACCGATGGTCGCATTGGAGTTTTTCATTGCACCCTGTACCATTTCAATCACAACTGGCTCACTCACTGCACCATGCGCTTCTAACGTTGAAGCTTGCACACCAAGCATCTCCATTTTCGCTTCATTACTGTAGGTGACAAACGCACGGTCAAGCCACGCTGAACTACCAGCAATGTCAGTAATGGCGGTTGCAACACCACCACCAGTGCATGATTCTGCGGTCGTTAAAAGATGCCCGTGTTTAGCCAATAATGCGCCTAAATCGGCACTCAATTTTGTTGTTTTTTCCATAGCCAAAATGCCCTTTGTCTCTTTTTACTTGATAGGGATTCACGTATCCTAAGCCGCTACGGAAATAAACAAAAGAACTTACCTGTGAAAGCTGAACAAAAACACACTCCTGATGCATTAGTACCTCTAAGCTGTCAAATCAATAACTTAAACAACCAAGAGCAGTCAAGCCATACTTTTACCTACACTAGAAAGCCTAACAAAGCATAATCAAGCCCACTTAATTGGTAATGAGTATCACTTTTATTTGCAAGTAAAAAAAGAGCCAGCCTACGCTGACTCCTTGAACTCTATATGCCCTGCTTGAGCAAACCCTGCTCCCAGTCTGTTTCGAGAAGCATCTGAAAACTCAAGCCAGACGCCAATCCCAAACTTAGCTTTCCAGAATTGATTGAGTCAGACGCATGTTGAGAAAATAACTCAAACAACTTGCGCTTATACTCTGTATCGTCGTTCCCTTTTAGATGCTCACCCTTTGTCTCCAACAAAGTGAAAGATAGGTCGCCTGTCTTTTGGTTGCGCAAGCAAACCAACAAATCCGGGTAAACTTTTTGCTTTTGCCACCCCTGAAGACTGTATTCCTTTCTGCTAACATCCACCCTGTGCCACCAATGAACCGAATCACTTTTATCCAAGTGTTGGGCAACTGGTATTTCAAGGTTATTCAGTCCGCGCTTGTAGACTCGCTCATAAAGGCTCTTTTGAATGTCCTCTCCATTTCTTCTGCGTAGAACTTGGTCCCCATCTTGAAGTCGAACATCCATATCTTTTTGAACGGTCCAGTTTAACTCTGACTCTTTAGGCTCAACCAAGGTAAGAGCAATCTGACCCTCTGAGAGCTTATTTTTGAAAAGCAGCTCACTAGCTTGAGCAACCTGATGCTGAAGGTCTTTCTTCATTTCCTTCAACAAATCAAGCCTACCAACATATAGCTGTTCTTCTGAAACCTTTCTAGCCCTCAGGGTTGCGAGTGTATCCGACAGAATTCTCATACATTGCCAAGGATTTGGTATCACATCCATAAGCTGACGAACCAAGAAGGGCTCATCAATACCACTATCTGTATGTTCATAAGTATCGAATGAAAGCAAATCAGGTGCTTTTTCAAACTCGACTCTCGCTACCGTTCGATGCATAGTTTCATCTTGTAAGACTATGCTTTCTGCCTTGGAAAAAGTGAACTCATCCCAGTCCAGTTCGCCAAGAATATCTTGCTCATAGTCAAAAAGACGATATCCCTCTGCTTCACTATGGTCTCTATGAAGCACTCTTGGCAGGTAAACACTCTTTACATCCTGCTTAAAGCTATCCCTTAGCGCGATAGACTCTACTCTAACTTTATTCGGGCTGGTGGAATCACCTTCATTTGAACCATTTACGAAATCAGTAAGGTCTCCCATCCCCTCTTCTTCCAGCCCTTTCTTGACACTCTCAACAGCCTCTGTCACATCTTGGTCATATGTGAAAACATAACATTCATCGAGCAACTGCCTTCCAGTGCTCTCTGCATGCGGCTGCCTCAATACACGACCTACCATCTGCGTTAAGGCTGCTTGAGCCGTCATCTTAGACAGCACTGTCAGAACGTATGCAAACGGACAATCCCACCCCTCTCTTAGAGCATCTTTAGTGATAATGTAACGTACAGGACTATATTCACTCATTAAGTCCTCATCGCCTATTTCATCCGCACTAGCCGTTTTTTCCTTAATAGAGCCCGCATCCACACCTAGGTTCTTAACTAGATAATCACGCACATCATCAGTGTGAACGAACCCAGAGTCACGTTGCTCCTTACCAGTACGCTCTACACGAATAACCATTATTGGTCGGATATAGCGGCCCGATTCATTATGAAAGTCATCAGCCTCTTTGGAAATGGACTCAAGTTGAGCATGAGCTGTAGCCAATGTGTGCTTCCAATCTGCCTTACTGTCATTGCTGACATTAATTGGAATTTTAATCATCTGCTCTTCTTTCAGATTCTGACCCGGCACATTAACCAGAACATTGGAATGATGCTTACCTTTAGAGTTTGGTGTTGCTGACAGCTCCAATATGAACTTAGGGTTCATACCACAAAGCGTATCTCTCGCAGAGTCACTGTAAGCCTTATGCCCCTCATCGATAATGATAGTTGGCCTAACTAGCCGTAAAACATTACCCAAACTCATTTTGATAGATAGGTTATTCCCAAATAGCCCACCACCCGCTAAGTCATTCGACTCTAGATTTCGCACCTTTGACAAGAGTTCATCATTGGCAACCCAATCATCTTCGACCGGGAAGAAAGAAGTGAAGCGTCCACTGTCACGAAACATCCGCAGCGACTCTTTAGACTTGCGATTCGATGATTGCAGCATAAGTAGCATGACGCAGAGCTGCTGCTCTACGTCACGCTTAGTAAATGCATCATCTTTTTCTAAAAGCTTAACTCGACCACCAGACGCTCGTTCAAGCATTTGACGATATGGGTGCTCTCTATTAGCTAAACTTTTCCATGTTTGCTTATAAATTGAATCTGAAGGCACCACCCATAACACAAAGCCAGTTTGCTCTTTGAAATAGTCCGTCTGAATCCGCTCAAGGCTTGCTGCCGCTAGGAGTGTTTTTCCACCCCCTGTAGGGACTCGATAGCACACATTTGGAATACCCCTATCCATGCCATCATAACGATTGATATAGGGTGCCACCTGTCTGTTGTTAGACCTGTCACGTAACTCTGGAAGCTTTCTTTGCGTATTCAACTCATCCCACGCTTTGGCGCAATAATTATCTAATTTAGCCTCTTTGCCTCGACTGACCTGAAACTCAAAATACTCTTCAGCCTCTTCTTTACTGGAGGATAGCGTCGATAGATATGTATCTAAACGCTCCAACACTTTGACTTGATAATCTTTGAGTTCCATCAACTAGCCCCCCATAATGCGGTGAACTGCATAAGGTAACTGGCAAAACTCAATTCGATTCTGCGACAGCTCTTTTTGGCTCATAAACTTTGCAACAGCAAAAACAATTATCCTCTTTTTGCTAGTTGAGCTCGCTTTAATTGCCTCAACTTTTTCACTATTTAGAGCAGCTTCGTTTGAGCGCAACCACTCAACATCAGGCTGATAGAACAAGTGGATGCGGAATAAGTCGGTCTCGCCAATAAAACCATCTACAGAACGCTTTGACACAGCATCCAGCGACTGTCCCGTGGCTGTGTAGAACACGTAACGAGCAAGCGCATCAAATGAAGGCATACCCTCACCAGTAAGCAAGCTATCAACCTGAATAGCCTCCCCTAGCGTGCAGTATGTAAAACTCCCCCCAACTCCCGGCACCGACTCATCAATCACTCGCTCCCCCGAAACAGTTATGACCCCATCTTTCATCTGCTTTTTAATCGAGTCATACTCGCTCTCATATTTTCGCTCTAATGCTTCTATGTCCGATAAGATTTTTGAATGCTGCTTTTCAAATGCAGACCATGTAACCTTTTTTTGCATCAATTCATGCTTTTGCTTTCCTTTGAACGAATGGCTATGTTCCCTTTAATTGTTGCTGAAGACTTAACATCCTGTTTTCATTAAGTTCTTCAGTAACTTCCATGTA
>NZ_JAWPOX010000657.1:0-642 GCF_033344475.1 Vibrio sp. 1288 | reverse complement strand
CGCACCCGCACGCTCTAGCATCGCGCCAAACAGTACAAACAAGAATACGAAAGAAGTGGATACACCTAACGCAACACCAAATACCCCTTCGGTGGTTAGCCACAGATGCGACATCGCTTTACCTAAGCTTGCGCCTTTGTGGGCTATGACATCTGGCATGTATGGGCCAGCAAACGTGTAAGTCAGGAACACGGCGGCCACAACCATTAGCGGAGGCCCTAATGCACGACGAGTCGCTTCAAGTAGCAATATCATGCCAACGACCGCAACCACAATATCGGCAGTGGTGGGCGCGCCGGAACGTCCTGCGAGTTCGGTGTAGAAAAGGTAGATATAGGCAGCCGAAAAGCTACCCGCTAACGCGAGAATCCAATCCACAAGAGGAATGTGATCCCGCGGAGAGTTCTTCATTGCTGGATAAGCAGTGAAGGCCAAAAATATCGCGAAAGTGAGGTGAATCGCTCGCGCTTCAGTGTCATTCAGTACGCCAAAATTGAAAATAAATGGTAGCGGGGAGGCGTACCATAATTGAAATAGTGACCAACACAGAGGGACTAACCAAAGGATTCGTCCTTGCACTCCCGAAGGGTTACGTGCGCCCGTGTCTGCTTGAGCCACCATTTCTTGCACATCTTGTGACGG
>NZ_JAWPOX010000656.1:0-643 GCF_033344475.1 Vibrio sp. 1288 | reverse complement strand
ATTAAAACCGTGCACTACGTGAGCCCTTCAGTATGGGCGTGGCGTCAAAAGCGTATCTTCAAAATCGAGGCTGCGACCAACCTGGTACTGGCTTTTCTACCGTTTGAAAAGGCGTTTTACGATAAATTTAACGTGCCTTGTGAGTTTATCGGCCACACCTTAGCGGATGCTATTCCTTTGCAATCTGAGCAAGCGCCTGCGCGAGATCTGCTAGGACTTGAACAAGACAAAAAATGGTTAGCAGTTTTACCGGGTAGCCGTGGTAGTGAGCTCAAGATGCTCTCTCAGCCATTCATTGAGACGTGCAAGCTTCTGCACCAAAAATACCCTGGTTTGGGCTTTGTAGTGGCGCTAGTTAATCAAAAACGTCGAGAGCAATTTGAGCAAGCGTGGAAAGAGCATGCGCCCGAGCTTGATTTCAAATTAGTGGATGATACAGCTCGCAATGTTATTACAGCCTCTGATGCGGTAATGCTAGCATCTGGAACGGTAGCGTTAGAGTGCATGTTGCTTAAACGTCCTATGGTTGTTGGCTATCGCGTCAATGCCTTTACCGCCTTTCTGGCCAAGCGCCTATTGAAAACTAAGTACGTGTCACTACCCAATATTCTCGCAGATGACGAACTGGTTAAAGAGTATCTTC
>NZ_JAWPOX010000655.1:0-643 GCF_033344475.1 Vibrio sp. 1288 | reverse complement strand
GCCTTTCTTTTCAGCAACTTTCAAATCACCTTCAAGGAGCACGGTAATGCCTTCATTGGTGTAGCGACGAGAACTACGCATTTTACGTACGCTGAAGTAGTTGCAAGTGTTTGAGCTTGCGTAAACCAACTTTTTAATCAGGTATTCAAGGAGGAAAAGACCAGCTAGCGCAGCGATAACGAAGATCACCAAAGTGGTCACGCTCATTTCGATGGTCTTGTTTGCTATTGAGATCAGTACATATCCTTGTTGACCAGAAAACTGAGTACCGGCAAATCGACCTGCACCTAGAACGACAAATAGGAAAATAAGGCGAATCATTATTTATCCCCCGTACCTGTCATTGTTGTGACTTCACGACGTAGTCGCTCACGAATCACATCCGATAGCTGAGATTGGCTTTCCAGTTTTGCAGGGTACTCAACTTGAATATTTTGTTGGCTTAATTGGTTGAGTGCTTTGTTGAATTCTTTCACCGCATTGTCGTCTTGATTGAAGAAAGCCATCGCCCACTTGTCAGCTGTCGTTAACGACGTGGTGTAGATTTCGCCTTGCTCTTGGTAAACCGCTTTGATTGCTGTTTCCAGTTTGGCCTTGATGTTTTCTTTTAAATAGAAATGCTGCTCTGGAGACAATAATGGGA
>NZ_JAWPOX010000654.1:0-643 GCF_033344475.1 Vibrio sp. 1288 | reverse complement strand
TCTGCCCCTCCTAGCTCATTTTCTGCCGCCAAACGTGAAGCGGTGAAAATCTATCAAGACCACCCAAGCAGTTTTTACTGCGGTTGTGATATCCAGTGGCAAGGCAAAAAAGGCGTTCCAGACTTAGCCTCTTGCGGTTACCAAGTTCGCAAACAAGAAAAACGCGCAGCTCGCATTGAATGGGAACATGTGGTTCCTGCCTGGCAATTCGGCCACCAGCTCCAGTGTTGGCAAAGCGGTGGGCGCAAAAACTGTTCGCGCAACGACACGGCTTTTAAACTCATGGAAGCGGATTTACACAACCTGACCCCAGCGGTTGGTGAGGTGAACGGAGACCGTTCTAACTTCAACTTCAGCCAATGGAACGGCATGGATGGTGTCAGCTATGGCCGCTGCGACATGCAAGTGAACTTCAAGCAACGCAAAGTAATGCCACCCGACAGAGCTCGCGGCTCGATTGCACGTACTTACCTGTACATGAGCAAGGAGTACGGATTCAAACTCTCCAAGCAACAAACTCAGCTAATGAGTGCTTGGAACAAAACCTATCCGGTAGACAAATGGGAATGTGAGCGTGACGAGCGCATCGCCAAAGTACAAGGTAACCACAACCCGTTTGTTCAAGAGGCTTGCCGCGCACTGT
>NZ_JAWPOX010000653.1:0-643 GCF_033344475.1 Vibrio sp. 1288 | reverse complement strand
CTTGTAAACTGTCGCCAATCACTAACACATCTCGCGCGCCAAGTTCTTTTAGCTTAGCAACATCAACGTTAGCGATGTCTTTCACCGAGACACGCAGACGAGTGATACACGCATCGACTGACTTAATATTGGCTTTGCCGCCCAATGCAGCTACTACATCCACCGCAATTTCATCAGGCTGTCCGGCAATCTTCACTTCTGCAATGTCGGTTTCACGACCCGGCGTTTTCAGATCCAACTTCACAATTAGGAAGCGGAACAAGCCATAGTACAGCGTCGCCCAGATTGGACCGATGATGATGAACATCCACGCGTTGGTCGACATTGGGTAGTAAAGGAAGAACTGGATCGCGCCGTGCGCAAAGTCTGTACTGTGTTTGATTTCCAAAAATGCGGTGATCGCAAACGCAATACTGGTAAGGAAAATATGGATCACGTACAGCACTGGGGCGACGAATAAGAAGGTAAATTCGATTGGCTCTGTGATACCGGTTAACCAAGAGGCCAACGCCGCAGACATCATCAAACCGCCGACGATTTTCTTACGCTCAGGAGACGCGCAGTGGTAAATCGCCAGTGCCGCTGCTGGGAGCGCCCACATGGAGTACATAAAGCCACCAGACAGATAACCTGCGGTTTTATC
>NZ_JAWPOX010000652.1:0-643 GCF_033344475.1 Vibrio sp. 1288 | reverse complement strand
ACGAGTATCCAGCGGCATCGATAAGCTCAACTTATTACCTTGCTGACCATCGACGATTGACGCCACTCCCATAAGCTCGTTGTTCAAATACACTTTGACGTGAGAAACCAAAGAAAGCAACGCTGGTGAAGGTGTGATGTCAAAGTGCAACGTGGCTTTAGACACCACCTCATCGAGTCGCGAACCGAAACCAATATAAGCACTGGCCTCACTGCCTTGAATAGCAATTGAACCACTGTAACCCAATTGACTAAATGGAATGACACGCTTAAATACGGTCGAATTTTCAGCATCTTGCTGTGCCAAAGGCGTTGGTTGTTGCTGACTTACTTCTTGTGCCGCGAGACTGCCCGACATACACATGAGAGTGATAGCCGTTGTCAACGCTGTTAGTTTTTTATTATTTAGCATGACTTGAGGTCCTGATTGGGACATAACGAGGTCTTAGTGACCAAATAAATTCGATACAAAATAAAAGTGCATCCACACTGGCCTGAACAAACTTAGGACAATGTTGCAGCAAGCGTTTGTATCCATTAAAGCCGACTTGCAGTACAGCCTGCATACTCGATAGAGGTTTATCTGATTGATAACCTTGTTGCCATTTCGCCCACGTATCTGCACGTGCAAATGTACATTGGAC
>NZ_JAWPOX010000651.1:0-644 GCF_033344475.1 Vibrio sp. 1288 | reverse complement strand
TGGGCCGTAAAGTGCACCCATGATTGGGCCAAAGATAGGACCTACACCAGCGATGTTAAGTAGCTGAACTAGGTAAACCTTCTTTGTTGACATTGGAACAAAGTCAACACCATCCGTTTTGGTGTGTGCAGGGGTTTGGCGTTTCTCATTGATGCCGAAAATTTTCTCAACGAAAGCGCCGTAGATGAAGTATCCGCCGATGAGGGCAGCGACACAAGTTAGAAACCACATCATAGCAATTGTCCTTGGTTGGGTAGGGTAATTTTTTAATTTCAGGGTGCATGTTATGCGGCACTTGTGTTAAATGCATTCGCTTAGTAGATGAGTGGTCGAATACAGTAGCGAGTGGTCGATATACCGATTGAGTGGTTTGTGATGCTAGTGAGTGGCGCGTTTTATCATTAAGTGGTTTAACGGCAGCGTGAGTGGCGAAATCTGGGTGTTGAGCGGCAGATTCAGAGAATTAGTGATAAGCTTGTTTTGAAAACAATCAGTTAAGGAAGAGTTATGAAAAAAGCGACGTTGGGGTTGGCGCTGGTATTATTGGCTGGGTGTGCTGCAACCACGGAAGATCTCGCCAAATCGGGTGATTGGTATCAGATTGGTTATCAAGATGGCATCGCAGGGCACACTTCTCGTAGTGT
>NZ_JAWPOX010000650.1:0-645 GCF_033344475.1 Vibrio sp. 1288 | reverse complement strand
ATCCATTGGGTCAGAATCTGACAACGCCGCCCACGTTAGGAAAAGATCTAAGAAACGAACTTGCTCTTCGCTAACACCAACGGCACTGAATGGGTTCACATCTAATGAGCGCACTTCAATGTATTCCACGCCCGCACGACTCAAAGCATCTGAAGGCTTCTCACCACTTTTTGCTACGCGTTTCGGACGAATTGGGGCGTACAATTCATTTTCAATCTGGAGAATGTTGGTATTGAGCTGACGGTACTCACCATCCACTTTTACTCCAATTTTTGCGAATTCTTCAGATGGTCGACGAATCGCATCACCTAAACCTTCAAGATATTGGTCAATACTGTTGAAACCAATTTTCAATACGCTTTGAGCACTATTGGTATAACCAAGATCACTCAAGCGAAGAGACGTCGCTTTAGGGAGATACAGTGTCCCACCGATGCTTTCAAACGGAAGTTTAGTCTCACGGCCTTGAATGAACGAACCACATAACGCTGGCGATGCACCAAAGAAGTAAGGGATCATCCAACCAAAACGGTAATAGTTACGAATCAAAGCAAAGTAAGCAGCTGATTTGGTGTCTTGGCGAGCTTGCTCATCCTGCTCACCATAAAACGCATCCCAAAATGACTCAGGGAATGAAAAGTTGAA
>NZ_JAWPOX010000649.1:0-646 GCF_033344475.1 Vibrio sp. 1288 | reverse complement strand
TGCATAACCACGGCACTATTCAAATTGGTGATACTTTCACGCAAGGTGAGTCACTGAAGTTCTCTGGTATTCCAAACTTTGCGCCTGAATTGTTCCGTCGTATTCGTTTGAAAGATCCATTGAAGCAGAAGCAGCTACTAAAAGGCTTGGTTCAGCTTTCTGAAGAAGGTGCGGTACAGGTATTCCGTCCACTGCAAAACAACGATCTGATCGTTGGTGCGGTAGGTGTGCTTCAGTTTGACGTGGTTGTGGCTCGCTTGAAGTCAGAATACAACGTTGAAGCAATCTACGAAGGCGTTAACGTAGCGACTGCTCGTTGGGTTGAGTGTGGCGATGCGAAGAAACTGGATGTGTTCCAGCGTAAAAACCAAGCGAACTTAGCATTGGATGGTGGTGACAACCTAACGTACATTGCCCCAACTATGGTTAACTTGAACCTTGCAAAAGAACGCTTCCCAGACGTTGAATTCCGTGCGACTCGCGAGCACTAATCAACCGCCGCGTTAAAGCAACTAGATTTTAAATCGCCCTTGGCTATAGACTTAGTCAAGGGCGTTTTTATATAAGGAAGAAAAATGAACTGGTTCAAACGTGGGTTAAAGCGTTACGACGATTGGTGTAAACAAATGGGATTAACGCCCGATCA
>NZ_JAWPOX010000648.1:0-646 GCF_033344475.1 Vibrio sp. 1288 | reverse complement strand
TGTTGTTGCGCAAACGTTTGCGCGAGAATAATACTGGTATAAAATTAGGTGTAAAGAAGTTCGTGCGCCTTCGCGTGCTACATAGTAACAAAATCCACTAAATACTGCGCTAGATCAAAACAAAAAGGCCACCAAACGGTGACCTAAGTATATTTTTTGCTCTAAAGCTAACCTTCTTAGCGATCCCAGTAGGTCTCTTCTAAGCTGTCTTCGCGTTCTGGCAGAGCTCGCGATAGGCGAGGAGAGTGCTGAGTTAGCACTTCGTAGCTCACGCGGTTCGCGTATTTACAAATTTGAGAAAGTGATGAATACGTCAGACAGCGTACTTCGTGTTTCTCTGAAGTAGGCACTTCTTTCTGATGGAAAGAGTTTGCAGCCATGTCATGCAGCAGTGCAGACAGTGCAGCATCACCCGCGCCATTAGTGTTCTTAATTTCTAGAGGGCCACCAAGGTATGGACCGATGTGTGAATACACTTTCATTGGATTCACACAATCTTCTTTGCGCATTGCGCGGCTGAACTCAAACTTATTGAATTCCTCAATAGAGCTTTCAAGAATATCGTGTGTAGTTTCACGTTTCACTTTTTCGTCAGTGTAACCTGCCATGTAAAGACCGTTTGGCCCTGCAGTACAAAGAACAAGAT
>NZ_JAWPOX010000064.1:0-11410 GCF_033344475.1 Vibrio sp. 1288 | reverse complement strand
TGAGTTTAAAAGCGAGGGAGTAATCGCGCTGAGTTCTTTTAGTTTTTGATTTCATAACACTCTCCAATTTTGGGGGTAGAAAGTGTCAACCTTATTTAGGACGGCACATCAGATACAAAAAAGGCTCCCTAAGGAGCCTTTTATTTCAATGAGACGCGGAGATTATTTCTCCATGCTGCCCTTCGACTGGTTCATGTATTGGAAGAACTCACTCTTCGGATCAAGCACCAGAATATCGCTCTTAGAGCTGAAGGACTTCTCATACGCACGTAGCGAGCGTAGGAAGCTAAAGAACTCAGGGTCTTTGTTGTACGCTTCAGCATAAATCTTCGCAGCCTCAGCATCCGCTTCACCTCGTGTCACACGCGCAGTTTTATCAGCTTCAGCTAGAATAGTTGCTACTTCTAGTTCTGCTTGAGCACGAATAACTTCCGCCTTTTCACGACCTTGAGAACGGTGCTTACGAGCAACAGACTCACGCTCCGCACGCATACGACGGTAGATAGACTCACTGATTTCATCAGGCAGGTTGATTTTCTTCATTCGGAAATCAACGACACGAACCCCCAAGTCTTTCATTGCGCTTTCACGCGTGTCTTTCAATACTTCAGACATGATTAGGTCGCGTTCACCATCAATCTCAAGCGCTTCACGAGCCGCTTCAGTTGCGACAACATCAGCACTTGCGTCTTCTGGTAGCACATCATCGTTACGTGGACCAGATACGATCTGTTTGATTTCACGAGCACCGATTTCAGAACGAAGCACGTCCGTCACTTTACGCTCAAGTAGTGCCTCTGCCGTTAGCGAGTTACCACCGCCTGTCGCGAGGTAGTAGCGACCAAAATCTTCAATACGCCACTTCACGTAGGTATCAATGATAACGTCTTTTTTCTCGGACGTTACGAAACGGTCGGCACGACCATCCATTGTTTGGATACGTGCATCAAGTTGTTTAACACGGTCAAACAAAGGCATCTTGAAATGCAGACCAGGCTCGTAAATTCGAGTGATGTCGTTATTGTCTTTCAAGACACGACCAAATCGAACCACGATACCGCGCTCACCTTCAGGAATCACAAACAAAGACATCAACATTAATGCCAGTGCGATTACCAGTACAGGGATCATTAACTTACGCATTCTTAGTATCTCCCTTGACGTGAACCTGTTGAACGAGACTGCGTGTTCGAAGTGTCTTCTTGTGTACGATCTGACTCAAGTTGAATTTGATCATAGGTTGAAGATGACTTCGATTTACGTTTGGTATCTGCTTTGCCCTCTTGTCCCGCCAACTTATCGATTGGAAGGTAAAGAAGATTGCCGCTTGATTCCGAGTCAATCAACACTTTCGAAGTGCTTGAGTACACCTCTTCCATTGCGTCGATGTACAGACGATCACGCGTTACACCAGGCGCCGCTTGGTATTCTGGTAGTAGTTTTTCGAACTGTGCTACCTGACCAAGAGCCTCGTTAGTGACACGCTCATTGTAACCTTGTGCTTCTTTCTTCAAACGCTCTGCACGACCCGTTGCCTTAGGCAAGATTTCGTTCTTGTATGCTTCAGCTTCACGAATGAAACGCTCTTCATCCTCACGTGCTGCGATTGCATCATCAAACGCATCTTTCACTTGCTCTGGTGGACGAGCAGACTGGAAGTTCACATCAACAAGTACCAGACCCATATCATAGCTATCAATGATTTGGTTCAGTGTTTCTTGCGTAGTTTGACGAATTTGCTGACGACCACTGGTTAGAATGCTATCCATCAATGAGTCACCAATTACTGCACGTAGTGCAGAATCCGTTGCTTGACGCAAGCTGTCGTCTGCATTGGTTACACGGTACAAGTATTTGTATGGGTCAGTCACTCGGTACTGAACATCCATCGCAACTGTTACAACGTTTTCATCTTTGGTCAGCATTAGACCAGATGCACGTAGTGAACGAATCGCTTGTACGTTTACCGCTTCGTACTCATCAATAAAGCGAGGACGCCAGTTAAGACCTGGGTCTACGATACGATCGTATTTACCTAAACGCAGTACAACACCACGCTCTGCTTCACCGATGGTGTAAAAACCAGCGAAAAACCAAACCGCAACAGCAATCAGAGCAATCACGCCAAAGCCAATTGCACTACCACCACCGCCGCCGATTGGAGAACCACCGCCGCCTTTTTTACCAAACTTGCCGCCCAGCTTTTGACTCAGTTTGTTGAACACTTCATCTAAATCTGGCGGACCTTGATCTCGGCCACCAGGACGCTGGCCACCACGATTATTATTACCCCAAGGGTCATTATCGCGGCCATTGTTGCCGTTGTTATTTCCAGGCTCATTCCACGCCATTAGAAAGCTCCATCATTTGATATGACGTTATACTGTAGCAGTCCTTTAAGTGACTATAAAGCCAGTCAAAACTGCCCCTTCTCTTTTTTCAAGTCTAGACCAATCTACTTGCTGCATTCGAATATCGATCAACAAGCTACCATCCTGGTCATATTCCTCACGTTGAATACACTTCATTTGGAAGAAGGTACTACGGAATCGTCCTTGATACTGTGGAGGAATTCGCAACTGATGCTCGACCATTTGTGACGCCAGACGTTCCGTCAGAGCCTCAAACAGGACATCAATGCCCAACCCATCCATTGCTGAAACCCAAACTGCGCGAGGTACGCCTTCCTCGTCTCGTTCTATACGTGGTTTCTGCGAATCTAGATTGTCGATTTTGTTCATGACAACCAGAGTCGGCACTTCATGCGCGTCGATCTCTTCTAGTACTTCATGAACAGCTTGAATATTCTCACGAAAACGCTCATCACTGGCATCAACAACATGTAACAAAATGTCAGCTTCTTGCGTTTCCTGCAAGGTTGCCTTGAAGGCCGCAACCAAGTCGTGTGGCAAATGTCGAATAAAACCAACCGTGTCTGCCAAGATGGCAGGACCAACATCTGCTAACTCTATCTTACGTAAAGTCGGGTCCAAAGTAGCAAATAATTGATCAGCCGCGTACACGCCAGCTTCTGTAATACGGTTGAAGAGTGTCGACTTACCCGCGTTGGTGTAACCCACAAGTGAAACCGTTGGGATTTCAGCTCGATTTCGGGCGCGGCGCCCTTGTTCACGCTGCTTCGCTACTTTGTCTAAGCGTCGCAGGATGGCTTTGATTCTGTCACGCAATAAGCGACGGTCGGTTTCCAGCTGGGTTTCACCCGGGCCACGTAAACCGATACCACCTTTCTGCCTTTCAAGGTGTGTCCAACCACGAATCAAACGAGTAGAGATATGACGAAGTTGAGCCAGCTCTACCTGTAGCTTACCTTCGTGTGTTCGAGCTCGTTGAGCAAAGATATCGAGAATAAGACCAGTGCGGTCGAGAACTCGACATTGGCACAGTGCTTCGAGGTTACGTTCTTGGGCAGGAGAGAGGGCGTGATTAAAAATCACAATTTCGGCACCCGTTGATTGTACCGCTGTAGCAATCTCTTGGGCCTTACCCTCTCCGACATAGTATTTCGGGTGTGGGGATTGACGACTACCAGTTACCACTTGTAGCGCCTCTACCCCAGCAGAAGAAACCAGCATTTCGAACTCAGCCAGATCTTCCCATTCACCTTCTTGCGTGAAGTTGATATGAACAAGTACGGCTCGCTCACCGGATTCATAACGGTCAAACAAGCAATCAACTCCTTATTTTAAAAATACTCGATGAAGAATTAATCTTCTGATTTCTCTTGTGGACGCTCACCTTGTGGACGTTCACCGCTGTGATGGCTCACTGGACGAGCCGGCACAACTGTTGAGATCGCGTGCTTGTACACCATTTGGTTAACAGTATTCTTCAGCAGGATCACAAATTGATCGAATGATTCGATCTGACCTTGTAGTTTAATACCATTCACAAGGTAGATAGATACCGGGATACGCTCACGACGTAGCGCGTTTAGAAATGGGTCTTGTAGAGATTGCCCCTTAGCCATTTTTATTTTCCTTATTTAATTTGTAGTTGTAATTATTTAGCTAGTGGTGCAATGCAAAAGATACGGCTTTTGCATCTGAGCTAAACGAATCAAAAATGCACTCTAAGTAATTAGCAGCATAGTATAAAAACCGCCAACAACAGATCCTTTGAGAGTGCGTTCACGCAAAAACGATCACATTATACACAGCTATGTCAATCAGATGCTATTGCTTCCGACATCGTTTCTAATGCCTGTTCAATGTTCTCGCTATCCAACCAAGTTAAATCATCCCAGCTGCGTAACCAGGTGATTTGACGCTTGGCCAATTGACGAGTCGCGCATACGCCACGAAATACCGCTTCGTCACGTGTACACTCCCCATCTAAATACTCCCACATCTGTCGATAACCGACGCATCGTATGGAAGGAAGATCGGGGTGAAGATCTTTTCGCGAATGTAACGCTTTCATTTCTTCTTCAAAGCCCGCTTCCATCATCTTCTCGAAACGGAGTTCAATCCGACGGTGAAGTTCTGCCCTATCCTTGGGAGCTATTGCAAACTGCTTGACTCGGTATGGTAGGCTTTCACCTTTCGTTTGAGTCAATTCAGTCAAAGTTTTACCTGAAATGCGAAAAACTTCCAATGCCCGAGATAAACGTTGGGGATCATTGGGATGGATTCTCGCGGCTGACACAGGATCAACCTCTTTGAGTTCATCGTGCAACACTGACCAACCTTTAGTCAATGCCTCTTGTTCAATTTGCTGACGAATTTCAGGATTTGCAGCAGGAAGTGGTGATAAACCTTCAAGTAACGCCTTGTAATACAGCATTGTTCCACCCACAAGAAGTGGAATTTTTCCTTCTGCAACAATATCATCCATCGCTTTCAATGCATCTCGACGAAAGTCGGCGACAGAGTAAGATTCACTTGGATCCAAAATATCTATCAAGCGATGAGGCGCCAAACTTAACTCTTTTTCATCCGGTTTCGCCGTACCGATATCCATCCCTTTGTAGATCAAAGCAGAATCAACACTGATGATCTCAACCGGAAATTTTTGACGAAGACGAATCGCCAGCTCAGTTTTGCCTGATGCAGTTGGCCCCATTAAAAATAGCGCCAAAGGTAGTTTATCTGTCATGGTTTTAATTTGGCTATCGTGGCAGAGAAATCAACAGCGGATACGAATTTTGTATCTTCTAATGGCAATTGACCATGTCTTAGCTGTTCAAGTTCCGCAATAATTTGAATGGCTTCAGAAAAAGTATAGTGACTCTTCACTGTCGTGACCTGTAATGCGAGCCAATCTATCAACTCAGACAGCATCTGAGCCGCTGCTATACCTTCGTTCACACAAGATTGCGCGTAAGATAACAGATCTGGTACTAAATTTTGTAAGTTTTGTTGACGCAGCGGAGCTGGGACGCCCATCACCATTAAGGCGTGCTCGTTTCTCGCTTTCAATTGAATACCAAGCAATGCCAAATCTTGTTGATAATCTTGGGCCAGTCTCACTAATTCGGCCTCTAACTTAATAGATAGAGGAACAAGCAGAGGTTGTGCCTTAAGTGCACCATCGCTTGGAGTGAGCTGGCCTTTTATACGATAAAATTCTGCTCTAGGTAACGAGACTAACGCCGCCCCACTGTCACTGCTCATCAAAACAAATTGTTCATCGACCACCATCAGCGCTTTGCCTAATGCAGTAATCGATGGCATTGATGTGTGCGAAGTTATCGTTTGGGGCGCTATTGGAGTGACTGCCTGAGCCTCAAACTCTGGCGTTTTCAGCAGCTCGTGATAAGCGCGTACTTCTTGTTTAGTTGGCGCTGGTTCTACGTGGCGCTCTTTACTGTGACTTGGCTTTGGTGCGGGTTTGGATTCCACCCAATCATTACGTTTGAATGACTCCACTACGCGCGCCTCTCGCACGGAGGTCTCACTAGGACAGCTATTACGAGGCTTCACTTCATAATCACTGCGTCCAGGATAAGCCGGTGTACTCTCTATCGCTTGATAAACCCGCTCTGGCACCGGTGAAGATGCTGGCTCTTGTACTTTTTCAGGCTCTGGCGAATGCTCAATCTCTTCGGATTCAGTCGGTTCCACGCGATGAAATGCCGATTCATTCACCTGTGGTTTATCAATCACAGCGCTTTGTGAAAGTGCATCCGTCAAAGCTTGATAGATGAAATCATGCACCAAACGAGCTTGGTGGAAACGCACTTCATGCTTAGCAGGGTGAACATTCACATCTACTTGGTGCGGATCTAGCTCAATAAAGAGCACATACGCAGCAAACTGATCTGGCTTTAAGCTCATTTCATAGCTTTGACGAATCGCGTGATTGATTAATTTGTCACGCATCATTCGGCCATTCACATAGCAATATTGTAAATCGCTTTGCTGCCTTGCTCCCTCTGGCGTGGTAATCCACCCATGTAGCTTTAACCCTTGATGCTCAAGCTCGATTCTGAGCATGTGTCGAACAAACGCGTTACCGCAGACAGCAGCAATACGCTTTTCGGTTTGAAGCTGATTTTTCGCCGCGCGATATTGACGGATGATCTTGCCGTTATGACGCACATTGATGGTGACATCAAAGCGACTTAACGCAATACGTTTCAATAACTCATCAATATGAGCAAATTCGGTTTTCTCCGTACGAAGAAACTTGCGACGCGCTGGAGTATTAAAAAATAAGTCCAACACCTCAACGGTAGTGCCAATCGGGTGCGCTGCTGGCTTAAGCTTCACCTGCATATCACGCCCTTCGGAGTAGGCACTCCAGGCTTCTTCTTGTGCCGCAGGACGCGACGTGAGCGTCAAACGCGAGACTGAGCTAATACTGGCTAACGCTTCACCGCGAAAACCTAGACTCATAATGGCTTCGAGATCATCTAAGGTATGTATCTTAGATGTCGCATGACGACTGAGCGCTAAGCCGAGTTCATCTTTCGCGATACCTTTTCCGTTATCACGAACACGAATCAGCTTTGCGCCTCCTTTCTCGATATCGATATCGATTCGAGTTGCGCCAGAATCAAGACTATTTTCAACCAGCTCTTTAATCACAGAAGCAGGTCTTTCGACCACTTCCCCTGCGGCGATTTGGTTTGCAAGTCTGGCTGGCAAAATTTTAATCGTCATAATGAGTTAGAAGCTCACCTACTTGTTTGGAATGATCAGGACTTGCCCAACCGCTAGCTGATCAGAGCGTAAGTTATTCGCTTTACGAATGCTCGATACGCTAACGCCGTATTTGGACGCTATTTTGCCAAGGAACTCACCCCGAGAAACCTTGTGCTTACGAATCGGTTTATCTTTTACCGCGACCGTTATCTTCAACTTTTGCCCTACCCACAAGGTATCTGACTTCAAGTTATTCTCTCGGCGGATATCTGAAACCTTCACTTTATAGTGATTCGCAATCTTACCTAAGAACTCACCAGACTTAACCTTGTGCGTAATGGTTTCTGTCTCAACAGTAATCGGTTTACTTGGCACTTTAATCGTACCAGCAGAAGGAATGTTGAGCTTCTGACCAATTGCCAAGCCTGTCGACTTCAAGTTGTTTGCCGACATCAGCGCTTTAGAGCTAAGCCCATATTTGTTCGCGATCACCGATAATGACTCGCCACGCTTTACAATATGTACCATTGGCTTCGCTGAAGGCGAGAACACCGTACCCTCTGGTGGGTTATCTTTTAAGTACTTGACGACCGCCTTAGTGATAGCCTGAGCTAACTTATCTTGGTGCGCTCGTTGAAACAGTAAACGCTCTTCTGTTGGGTTAGAAATAAAGCCCGTTTCCACTAGCACAGACGGAATCTGTGGAGAGCGTAAAACCGCAAGGCTGGTGTTGATCGGTTTGGTGTTATGCAGGTGCGCAACACGTCCCATCTCACCTAGGATTTCTGTTGCCAGTTTATAGCCTTCTTTTTGTGAGTGACTAAACTGCAAGTCCAGCAAAGTTTGGTTCACATTACGATCTTTTGTCTTCGTGAAGAACGCATTACCCGAGCCGCCCAATAACTCAGACTGTTTCTCATGGTTCTCGACCCAACGAGCAATTTCGGTATTTGCACGACGAGTATTTAGTACGAAGACCGAACCACCGCGAGGCTTCGGTGAGGTAAACGCATCAGCGTGAATGGAGATCAGTAAGTGTGCATCATTTTCACGAGCAATCGCGACACGACGGTTTAAGTTTACAAAGTAATCTCCCGTACGAGTCATGCGCGTTTTAATACCAGGAGTCGCATCGAGCTGAGCAGCAATTTTTCTTGAGATACTCAATACCGCATCTTTCTCGTACTTACGACGTGAAGGGCCAATAGAGCCAGGGTCTTCCCCACCGTGACCAGGGTCGATAACAATTAACACTTCTTGAGCTCGTTGAACTGAACTCATGTCTTTGCTGGCCGCCGCTGGCTTACTCGGTTTAGAGGTCGATGCCTTCTTACCGTGCGGTAAATCAATCACCAAGCGGTGACCATACTGCCCACCTGGTGTTGGGCTTAATTTAAATAATTCCGCTTGAACGCTCTTTTTTAGTTCAAACACCAAACGATAAGTGCCCTTCTCTGGAGGCGAGCTTTTTCGTACCAGTTTTAAAACAGGGCTATCCGTAACAGTAACAGGCAGTTTGGCCTGCATCGTCGTGCTTTTTAAATCCACGACAAGGCGATCCGGCCCTGATAAAGAGAAATAGGAATAGTCAGCTTCCGAGCCTAAATCGATGACAACACGCGTTTCATCAGGTGAAGGCCAAACTCGAAAACTCTTAACGACGTTAGCAAATGCTAAATTGGGGATGAGAAGGAGAAAAGTGGCGACAAACGTCGCCACTACTCTAAAATTTGAAAAACTCAACATAGCTCCAATCGACTGAGTAACTGCACACCATAATCATTATTAGCTGTTAGTTCGGCTACACGTTGCTCACCTTGGTAGCGAATGTTTACATCAAGATCCGGTTGTGGCAGTAAGCCATGCCCTTTTTCAGGCCATTCAACCAAGCAAATCGCATCGTCTGTGAAATAGTCTCGAATCCCCATAAACTCAAGCTCTTCAGGATCCGCAAGACGATAAAGGTCGAAGTGATATACTTGCCACTGATCCAACTGGTACGGTTCGACTAGAGTATAAGTTGGACTTTTCACGTTACCTTGATGACCAAGAGCACGGACAAAACCACGACTAAAGGTTGTTTTACCTGCACCCAAATCACCATGCAGATAAATTGTGGTTTGCTGGGAACAAAGCTGAGCCAAAGCGGTGCCTAGTGCAACCGTTTCATGCTCATCTTTTAAATTGAATTGTTTCGTGCTCATTGATGCTTCTCTAACTAATGATCGTTGACTATATAAAAATCAAAAGAACAGGAATAGTAAACCGTGTTGGTTTTGAGAGACAAGCTTTCAAATGTCATATGTGCGAAAAAAGTATCCAATAAACGGTATCTTAATCATCTTAGTATCGACCTAGATTTAGAATATATGCAAATGACTTCAATAAGCAGTATTCACAACATCAAAAACGTACCTAACTGGGTAGCACCAAAGCCAGAGATCCGTTAAGATCCGCCCCCCTTTATTCCGGTGGTTAACATGAACTACGAACAACTCGCACAACAAATCAAAGTTTGGGGAAAAGAACTCGGCTTCCAAAAAGTTGGGATCTGCGACGTTGATCTGAGTGAACATGAAGCAGCACTACAAAAATGGCTTGATGCAGGCTATCACGGCTCAATGGATTGGATGGCTCGTCACGGTATGATGCGTGCTAGACCCCATGAGCTACTCCCGGGAACCGTTCGTGTTATCAGTGTCCGGATGGACTATCTGCCACCAGAGGCTCAATTCGCTTCGAACCTCGCGAATAAAAGTCATGCCTATATTAGCCGCTACGCACTAGGGCGCGATTATCACAAGCTCGTCAGAAAGCAGCTAAATAAGCTCGGCAAACTTATTGAACAAGAGGTTGGTCAATATGGTTACCGACCTTTCGTTGATTCCGCACCAATATTAGAGCGACCTCTCGCCCAAAAAGCGGGCTTAGGTTGGGCCGGGAAACATTCCCTGATTTTAGATCAAGACTGTGGATCGTGGTTCTTTTTAGGTGAACTACTTATCGACTTACCACTACCCGTAGATGAGCCAAGCGTTGATCAGTGCGGTAAATGCAAAGCATGCATTACATCATGCCCAACACAAGCCATCGTTGAAGACAAAGTTGTCGATGCCAGGCGTTGTATCTCTTATCTCACCATCGAGTTCGATGGCGTGATTCCTGAAGAGTTTCGAAAGCCAATGGGTAACCGCATTTATGGTTGTGACGACTGTCAATTGGTTTGCCCATGGAACCGCTACGCCGACATAACGGAGCAAGATGATTTCCACCGTCGTGACAGTTTCAAAAACCCTGACCTCGTCGACATGTTTAACTGGGATGAAGCGACTTTTCTAAAAAATATGGAAGGCTCCGCTATCCGTCGTATTGGTCATATACAGTGGCTACGTAACATCGCTGTCGCACTTGGTAATGCAGAATATAGTCAGCGAATCATAGATGCGCTGGAAAGTCGGCAAGGTGAAAATAAATTACTTGATGAGCACATTAAATGGGCTTTGACAGAGCAACTGAATCAACTCCCCACTGAGAGTAATTCATCTATAGAGACGAAAAAGCAACGCTTAATAAGGATAGTCGAGAAGGGACTGCCGAGAGACGCATAGAGCGTAGTCTATATGCAAGAGATTGAAAGTACTTTTGCATGTTCAATTCATGACCTTGTTCTCAATTTTGTAATGTGGAAAAAAATTTGAGATTCAAGAAAAACAAGCTAGCAGAAAAAAGTTAAACACAGCTCGGAGAAATGACTAGGATCAAAAAAATACCAGTTAATGATCGTATTTTAACGTACTCGATCCGACAAAAAACTTATTTTTCCCTTATATAACAAAGAGTTAATTGATATTTCTTTGTTGTTTCCACTTCACTTTAGAGAAAAGATCTTTCTTCCCCATCATAAAAAGTCAAGCTAAAAACACTTTATCAACCAACTTATCCACAGAACGACGTATGTGGATAACTCTGTTAATTAAAGTAGATAAAACACGCGAAGCCTCATCATCCTTGTACGTCAGCCGATTCATATCGTGTTTTAAACACAAACGAAATCGTCCGACATCATATGATGCGGATAAAAGTTTAGCTTTTGGGGATTCATGCTTCGCAGCATTATGACAAGAGCGATGTGATTGGTTGCGAGAAGCAGGCGTTGAATCAAGCGGCGCATCCGTAGACGACTTAACAATTGTATACTAAATAAGTACTCAATCTATCGTCTTGTATTTGGTTGCGGGGGCCGGATTTGAACCGACGACCTTCGGGTTATGAGCCCGACGAGCTACCAAGCTGCTCCACCCCGC
>NZ_JAWPOX010000647.1:0-647 GCF_033344475.1 Vibrio sp. 1288 | reverse complement strand
CCACGAACTTAGCCTTCGCAATATCGCTAACATGATTGGTTACGTGCCCAGCACCTAGGTGAATATTTTTGGTAACTATAATTTGTTGCTACTTCATGCCGTGGCTCAAACTTTAGATGAGTTATCGCAGGAAGCGCTAAATGCAACAAAAAGCAGTAAAGATGCTCATCAAGCACTTTTTGAACTTGCATACTGCTACCACGATTTCGCGCAAAAACATCCTTACCGTTGGCAATTGGTTTTCGAACACAACATGAACGGTGCCGAACTTCCAGAATGGCATGCGAAACGTATTGATGGCATGACAGGCATGCTCGAATCATTACTCGCACAAATCGCTCCTCAACGTACGGAATCCGAAGTCATTCAAGCGAGTCGCGTACTATGGGCTGGCGTACACGGCATTACTCTTCTTAGCGTTGATGACAAGTTTTTCTCAAGTGAGCCTGTAGATGGTAAAGAGTTAATCAGTAACTTGCTTTCTAACTACATCATGAACTGGTAACAAACAAAGGATTATCCATGTCATCCGACAGACAGCCGTCCTTGCTTACGCAAAGAAAGTTCCTGCCCTATTTTGTTACTCAGTTTTTTGGCGCTTTCAACGACAACATTTTTAAAAACGTTTTGTTGCTGTTTGTCGCTTT
>NZ_JAWPOX010000646.1:0-647 GCF_033344475.1 Vibrio sp. 1288 | reverse complement strand
AGAGCCATCAGTTCGAACAATCAAACGCCCAATTTCAGTGTCAACGCCGTTTAGGGTTTTATGTACAAAAACCGTTTGATTGCTGCCGTTAAGATCAACGGTTGTCATATCTATTCCATTCTGTTTGAAATAGATACCTGAATCGTCTGCGCTAAATGAGGTCAGCTCACTGCCATCTGCACCATAATTTAAGTCGCCTTCTACAGGGTCTTGGAACAGTTGAACGGTTCGCGTTCCCTGTCCTTCAACACGAGTGATGGAACTATCGTAAATCGTTGGAACATCATCTGTGATCGTCACAGGAAGATTGATACCAGCGGTATCGCCATCCACATCCGTAGCAAACACAGGCAGATTGAGCGTCAGTAAATCTTCGCCCTGAACACCATGATCCAGTACGCCTTCTAGCGTGAATTTGTATGTTCCGTCAGCATTTAACACCAGAGTAAATACCGATTTTCCATCTGGCGTTTGACCTTGGTAAGTGTAGTTGTTGTTATTCACACCAGTTTGTACGAGCGTGACCACTTGGCCGCCTGACGTTACCCCGCTGATTGGGTTACCAGACAAATCTAACTGGTAAGAAACTATCGTATCCGCACCTTCTACGCTATCAAAGCTGCCGCTTGCTGCTAGGCTGTCTTTAC
>NZ_JAWPOX010000645.1:0-648 GCF_033344475.1 Vibrio sp. 1288 | reverse complement strand
CATTTGCAAATACGATAATGATAATAATTATCTTTTGTATTGGTTGAGTATTTTTAATGAGTGAGATTAATTTAAGTCACGCCTTTCACAGCGATCCGGTCATCCAGATCCGAGATTTGTGCGTGGACTACATCACCGACAATGGTGACTTTAATGCGGTGAAATCGGTCAGCTTTGATATTGGAAAAGGCGAAGTATTCGGCCTTGCTGGGGAATCTGGATGCGGAAAGAGTACCATCGCTTTTTCGATCAATCGCCTGCACAAGCCGCCCGCGTTTATCTCTGGCGGACAAATTCTGTTCCAAGGTAAGGACATCTTACGTTTGTCCGATAAGGAGCTAAGCGCGCTGCGTTGGAGCGAAATCGCCATGGTATTCCAAAGTGCCATGAACTCGCTTAATCCGGTACTGACCATTCAAGAGCAGTTTGCAGACGTCCTACGTCATCATCAAGGCCTCAGCAACGAACAAGCCAAAGATCGCGCCGAAAAACTGCTCGATTTGGTGAACATCCCTCGAGATCGACTGGGTGAATATCCGCACCAGTTCTCTGGGGGAATGCGCCAGAGGCTGGTTATTGCCATCGCGCTGTCTTTCAACCCTAAGCTCATCATTATGGAGGAACCAACGACAGCGCTTGTTGTGGTGG
>NZ_JAWPOX010000644.1:0-648 GCF_033344475.1 Vibrio sp. 1288 | reverse complement strand
TTGTTTGCGCTGCCATCGTTGATTGCCCAAATGATTATTCGTCAGCGCAATCTCACCGTGGAGAAAATCCAAGAGAACGTCGCGCAAATCTACCCATTCTTGAAGAAAGAGCTGTTCCTAAGCTACCAAGAGGAAGATTTAAACGACCTTGTGGTGAAAACGTTGAATGAGTTTGCCGAACAGAAAATGATCTGTCTTGATGGCAACAAATTGGAAATCAACCAATCAAACAACCAACCGCTGGTTCTACTTGGTCGCACGATTACTGAGACGCTGCAGCGTTACTCAATCGCCATGAACCTATTGGTTGCGTACCCTGAATTGGGTAAATCGGATCTGGAACAGAAGAGCCAAGACATCGCGCAACGTTTAGGTCGCCTGCACGGTATCAACGCGCCGGAGTTCTTCGACAAAGGTGTGTTTACCGCCATGTTCAATACGCTCAAACAGCAAGAGTACCTCGATAGCGACGGTAACTGCGATAAGAAGAAAACGCAGAAATTTGCCAAGCTACTGTTTACGCTGCTGTACCCAGAAGTGAAGTTGACCATCGAAGAAAGTATCCATCAACTTCAGGCATAACAAACACTCAAAAAAACAAAAGGCATCCAATGGATGCCTTTTTTGATCTTCGGATTGATTACCAGA
>NZ_JAWPOX010000643.1:0-648 GCF_033344475.1 Vibrio sp. 1288 | reverse complement strand
TGTATTCTTCACTTTGTTCTGGAATCAGCAGAATAAACTCTTCACCGCCAAAGCGAGCGACGGTTTCGGTATCAGACACGCGCCTATTGATGGCTCGAGCGATGATCTTCAGCGCTTTATCACCAGCGGTATAACCATAGCTGTCGTTTACGGCTTTGAAGTTATCGACATCAAACAGTACCACTCGTAGATTTTGTTGAGAGCGAATCCAACGACGGTATTCGAGCTCAAGACGATCGTTAAATGCTGTTCGGTTGTAAACCTTCGTGAGTGGATCAAGCAACATTCGCTGTGTCTGGTCGTCTAAGCGGCGGCGGTAATCTTGTGTGGTTTCAAACACCGCTTCAAGCTGGTTTTTGCTGTAGCTTAAACGCTCTTGCAGGGCCTGTTCTCTCTCTTCCGTCATCTTGAGGCGCTCGGTTAACGAGGCCATTTTGGCCAGCAATGGAGCGACTTCTTGTTTGAGTTCTGCTAAATCCTGGGCTTGGTCGAGAGATTGTTGGCTGAGTTCAACCAAACCATTCATTTCTGCATTTAGCTCTTGGCGATGCTCAAAATAAGTATGGTGTTGATCGACGTTTTGATGGACGGTTTTGAGGTTACTCGCCAGAGCAGAGTTTAACTGATCGAGAAATTGGCTTGATGCTT
>NZ_JAWPOX010000642.1:0-648 GCF_033344475.1 Vibrio sp. 1288 | reverse complement strand
ATCATGGACCAGCAACACCGATTAGTGGCACGTTCTGGCCCAGGCAGCGTGGTGTCTTGGGGCACGAAGTTTTCGGATAAAGGCCAACGCTTGTTCGCCTCTGAAAGCGCAGACCCGATCATCAAAATCAGCGCCTCCCGCGTGCGTGGCTTTGACTTGTACCATACAGACCAACCGTACACGTTTGAGTTTGACCACAGCGGCCAACGTATTTTTAGCCGCATCACGCCCTACTATGATCCAAACGGTCTAACTTGGTTCATCGGCACTTCTATCTCGGAATCTGATTTGCTTGGCCTCTTACCGAAAAGCCAAGAGAAAAGCTGGATTGTTGGTATCGTCGTCAGCTTGTTTGGTATCGGCTTTAGTTGGGTCATATTCGAACGCGTGACTCGACCAATCAACGCCACTGCCGACGCGGCTCAACACCTAGCAAATGGCGATTGGGATAGCTCAATGCCCCAACCTGGCCGTGTGTACGAAACGACCGTGCTCGCAAAAGCCTTTAATGAAATGGCCAGCAACCTCAAAGCCTCATTTAAGGCGCTGCGCGATCAGCTAGTGTATGACTCATTAACTCGACTCTACAGCCGCCAAGGATTAATCGAAATCTGCGAAAACAAACCCAATTTGTGTCACGGTAGTTTG
>NZ_JAWPOX010000641.1:0-649 GCF_033344475.1 Vibrio sp. 1288 | reverse complement strand
CCAAGAATTTCGTGATCAGTTACTTAACCAAGAGGAACTACAAGCGTTATCTCCTCTTAAAACGGGAGCTGGACTTGCTGCGCTGAACACGCGACTGGCGCTACTTCATGACATCGACGACACGATGGAACATGAGCTGCAAACGAAGCTCGCACAAACCATTAAAGCAACCACGCAACAGCGGTTGGTATTCATTGTTATCATGTCGTTGGTGACAATTCTTGTTATCAGTTTAACCATTCGCTTGGTGCGTAAAGTGACCAACAACCTGCATCTTGTTCTTGAGTTTTTAAGCCGCGAAAATTACAGCGAAGACTCACCACTTTCTGAGCTCATCAAAGGCAAAGATGAGTTAAGCAAGTTTGCTCAAGAAGTGGAAAAACTCAGTCATGAGAGAGAGCAAGCAAAGCAGAAACTCACCAAAGCCAAAGAAGATGCCGAGCGCGCCAAAGACGACGCGATTGAAGCCAGCAAAGCGAAAAGTAGCTTCCAAGCGAACATGTCGCACGAGATGCGTACTCCGCTCAACGGTGTGATAGGTATTTCTGACGTGCTGGCCGACACCCCGTTGCCGGCTACACAGCGCGATTACGTCGACACAATAGAGACGTCTTCCCAATTGCTGCTCAGCCTGATTAGTGACGTGTTG
>NZ_JAWPOX010000640.1:0-650 GCF_033344475.1 Vibrio sp. 1288 | reverse complement strand
TTTCTTTCAAGGTCTTATGGCAGAAGGTTGCAGAGGAACTGACCACCACTTCAATAAAGTTTTGACCATTCAAATGCTGTTGCCCAAATAGAGTCAGCCCCGGAATTTCTTGCAAGGTCGCCACACTTTCGACATCGCCACAAAACAACAGACGATCTTTCGCTTTCAGCACGAAGTCGGGGCCAACTGACGATACCGTCACGCCATCACGAACCACCTCTGCAAGAAACAACTTACGCAGTGCACGCAGATTGTTTTCACTGATGGTACGGCCAACCAAAGGGGAACCTGGTTCAACACGAGATTCAAGGAAATACGGTAAGTCTTCTTGGTTTTGGTCATCGTAACTTGGCAGCAAATAGCTCAGCGGAATAAGAATTAAAAGACCACCCGCTAAGACAGCCAAGCCAATCATCGTCGGAGTAAAAAAGCTCAGACTCGGTAGCCCTGCATCTTCCACAAAGCTATTAATAATAAGGTTGGGCGAAGTACCGATAAGCGTCAATGTGCCGCCAAATATCGCCGCGTAAGAAAGTGGAATCAGTAGCTTAGAAGGCGCGTGCTGTTGATTGCGTTTAATCGCACCAATCAAAGACACAACAACGGCCGTATTGTTGGTAAAGGAAGACAGTAAGGCGGTCGATAACCCA
>NZ_JAWPOX010000639.1:0-650 GCF_033344475.1 Vibrio sp. 1288 | reverse complement strand
TCGTAGCAGCCGCTCGCGGTTACAAATTGACTCTAACTATGCCTGAATCAATGAGCCTTGAGCGCCGCAAGCTACTTAAAGCACTAGGCGCAAACCTTGAGCTAACTGAAGCAGCGAAAGGCATGAAAGGCGCAATTGCTAAAGCAGAAGAGATCGTAGCAAGCAATCCTGAAAAATACCTTCTTCTACAACAGTTCAACAACCCTGCTAACCCACAAATTCACGAGAAAACAACTGGCCCTGAAATCTGGGATGCGACAGACGGTGAAATCGATGTGCTAGTAGCAGGCGTTGGTACGGGTGGCACTATCACTGGTACAAGCCGTTACATTAAAGGTGAGAAAGGTAAAGCGATCACTTCTGTTGCTGTAGAACCTGCAGAATCACCAGTAATCGCGCAAGCACTAGCAGGCGAAGAAATTCAACCAGCACCACATAAAATCCAAGGTATCGGTGCAGGTTTCATTCCTGGAAACCTAGATTTGGACATTATCGACCGAGTTGAGCCAGTGACTTCTGAAGAAGCAATTGAGATGGCTCGTCGACTAATGGAAGAAGAAGGCATCCTTGCGGGCATCTCTTCAGGCGCCGCTGTCGTTGCTGCAAACCGAATTGCAGAACTACCTGAATTTGAAGGAAAAACCATAGTG
>NZ_JAWPOX010000638.1:0-650 GCF_033344475.1 Vibrio sp. 1288 | reverse complement strand
GCCATCGCGAGTACGGAAAGTAATAAAGTTCTCAGAGAAGTCTTTCAGAGAGGTCATTAAATTATCTTGCCAGTTTGAAATGTCTTCTGATACTTCATGTTGAGCAACGACTTGGGCTTCCGGCAGTAGTGCATTTGCTAGAGGTAACTTATCTACTTGCTGCTGTAGAGCGGTTAAACGCAGAACAAGACCGTCACGGTCAATCAATGGGACAGTGCGCAGTTTGGTAATGTCGTTTGCCATCGCTTTACGCAGTTTAACTAAGCTTGGGTCGTTTAGCGCGGCAATACGTTGGTCTGCGCTTTCCATTAGTTGAGTTGCGCTTTCTACGTCATGCTCTAAGAACAGTTTACGACCAGCCAACTTCACAAGGTAATCGGCCTCTGCCAATAGCCAGTCGTTTGGACGTCGGCCTTTCACATCTGCGACGGCGAGTTGTAAACTTTCAATGCTCTTTTGTTGTTGACCAAGCACCACTTCTGCTTTGTGCGTTACTGTGGTCGCTTTCTCGATGGTTTCTTCTTTAACTTGGTTTAGCTCTTGCTTCATCGAAGCTTGCGCTTTTTCTAGTTGGTTTTGTAGCTGAGCGATTTGGGCTTGGTAATCGGCTTGTTGCTCATGAAGTTTATAAGCGAGACCACCACCGAAGA
>NZ_JAWPOX010000063.1:0-11794 GCF_033344475.1 Vibrio sp. 1288 | reverse complement strand
ACTGTGACTGAAGCATAGGAGTTCCCTCCAATCGTTGCCTACTTTAAGTATAACAACAGTTAAAGGGAACATAGCCATACTTTGGGATACCCGAGTTGAAGCATTCTTTCGCATAACTAGCTAACATTGGAGCCAAGTCAGGGCTAGCTTCTACTACTTCCATGTCTATTTTCCTCTAAAGCACATAACGCCCTGTTAAGGGGTGAGCAACGCAATACCAAAGCCGCCGCATACCACCTTAAACACAAAAACCAACGCACAGTAAAAATGCCACGCGTTGCGAATCCCTCTTGAACAGTTTGTTAGGCGACATTTCTACGTTTAACTTCTTTCTCATACGAAGATTCGTTGTATAGCCAAATAGCCCAAAATGCGAAAAACATCCCGATCGTGTAAATGGAGTAATTAAGAGCATTATCCGATAAGAAAATCGTAATGCTTGCAGCATCAGAAGATGGATAAAGGAAAATAACATTAAAAGTCATGTACAAAATGGCTGTGACGAAAGTTGTTCTGAAAAGCCAATTTAAAAATCCTTTCTTTCGAGATTTTTGCCAATTATCAAATGCTTTACCATTCATTAATCCACTCCTTTTCTATTAACTGAAGCTAGATTCACGCCAAGATACTATCACTACTCTATCGTTTATCTCATGTCGCCTAACGCCTTGCTAAGGTGTGAGGAACGCAATACAAAAGCTACCGCACAGCACCTTAATCACATAAGCCACCGCAAATTGAAAATGCCACGCGTTACGAATCACTCTTAAGCAATTTGTTAGTACATGCGCTACTTCTATTTATGGGCTCCAAGATATTGAAAAGTGGCATAATATGAAAGGCTTTGAACACTGAAGTGAGACGGGCAACTACAAAACTTAAACTCGGTTAAGAGACGAGAGTTGGCTAGAAGAAAAATGCACTGAGCTGCCCTACTTTCACTGGCTTAAAATTAGAACAGGATTCTATCCTCGTACTTCAACAGCCACACCAAAAGTAATCAAGGTTCTCTCAAAAACCACCTCGAAAATGAAGAAGCACCAAAGAAATAGGTTAAGAGTTAGAAATCGTAAACGGTGAAATCAAAGCGAACGCTCCGCATATAGTGCCACCGGAAAGAACGTGAAAGGAACCAACTGAAAGGTGTAAAGGTAAGCACTAAAACAAATAAACACCCAAACTTATGACCTTTGGTGCCAAACCCGTACTAACGCCCGCTTAAGTGGTGAGCAACGCAATACGATATTTCTGCAAACCGCCTAAATCACTAAACTTAACGCATGATGAAAATGCCACGCGTTGCGAATCCGTCTTGAAGCGTTTGTTAGTTGCCAAACCAAAACGCTGATTTTATGACAGTTTTAACTTTGCGAACATCAAAAATTATGTGCTTTGATGCATTATAGTCAGGCGCAGTTTCAAAGCGACTACTCAATGAAACCACGTAGAACATTCAACGCCGAAGAAAACGGACTAACAACACCAAAAAACGCTTTTGTACCGATAATCTCGCAATGCGTAGGTTCAACAAAGTCACTGAAACCACATGAACTCACCAAACCAAAGAAAACGTCATTTCAGCAAGCAATTCAGCTTTTGAAGCGACAAACTCAAAGAGCGAATTTTCAACAAGTAATGTCGTTTTAATTGTACAAACTGCTTCAAAAACAAAGAAAAAGTGAGCTTTCATTTGCCCAAAAACTGAAGCTAAAAAATGACATTACCAAACCGAGATTAACCATTTTCAGCCTAGAAATTCACTTCCAAACTTTAGCATTTCTAACCTTAAACCTTGTGATTTGGTTACGTTTATCCTCTTGGCAACTAACGCCCAATTAAGGTGTGAGGCACGCAATACGATGCTCCCGCATACCACCTTAATCACTAAAACCAACGCATAGTAAAATGCCACGCGTGCCGAATCACTCTTAAATTGTTTGTTAGTTGCCCATCTCAAAGCCTAGTGCTAACATTTGTACACACACCAACAAAGGAATACATCATGGACACTAGAATTCAATTTCGTGTTGATGAAGAAACAAAACGCTTAGCTCAACAAATGGCTGAGAGCCAAGGTCGAACTCTAAGTGATGCTTGCCGTGAACTTACTGAGCAACTCGCTGAACAACAAAGAAAAACATTATCTCACGATGCATGGCTAACTGAACAAGTAAACCTAGCATTTGAGAAGTTTGACTCAGGAAAATCTGTTTTCGTTGAGCACCAAACGGCTAAGTCTCGAATGGAAGAGCGCAAAGCCAGAATCCGTAATCGAGGTAAGCAATGATTTTATGGGAAGAAGAGTCACTTAATGATCGTGAAAAGATCTTCGAGTTTCTCTATGACTTCAACCCTGATGCGGCAGAAAAAACTGACAACCTCATTGAAGCAAAAGTAGAAAACTTGCTTGAACAACCTTTAATGGGTGTACAACGAGATGGCATCCGCGGACGATTGCTCATTATTCCTGAGATTTCGATGATTGTATCTTACTGGGTTGAGGGCGATATCATCCGAGTTATGCGTGTACTACACCAGAAACAAAAATTCCCTACGGATTGATTGCTTCCTCTGGGGAACTAACGCTCTGTTAAGGTGTGAAGCACGCAATGACCAAGCTGCTGCATGGCACTTCAACACTAAAGTCAACGCATATCAAAAATGCTACGCGTGCTGAATCACTCTTAAACAGTTTGTTATGTTCGTAGCTTTTGTAGTCCTCGAACTGCCCGGTTAGTCGACTCTACCAAGTCAGTCCGCTTCAATTTATCTCGAATTGCCAACGCTTCTATGAACTGTTGCTCAGCCAGTTCATAGTTGCCAAGCTCAACGTTCAATTTACCCAAATGCTGTAAACTAAAACTCAAAGAGAGCTCACAAGCAAAATCCTGGCTTTTTAGGAATTCTTTTTCAGCGCCAATCATGTCACCTGCATATTGCAGAGCTATACCTGAAGTATGGGTTGACCAGAACTTGTTCTTAACGCTAGACGTTGAAGTTTGCACTTTAGAAGCCATCCAATAAGCCAACCTGCATAGCCCGATGATTCGTAAACAATCGGCTATCAATATTAACTGCCACTCTAGCTTCTCTTTTTTGTTTGAAAGTTTGAATATGAGAGCCTTATATAGTTTTACAACAAGTTTATGGAAAACGCTAAAAGTTACCCTATCTCTTTGATACTCCACCACGTCCTCCAAGAACATAACGCCCTGTTAAGGGGTGAGCAACGCAATACCGAAGCCGCTGCATTCCACCTTAATCACTAAAATCAACGCATAGTAAAAATACCACGCGTTGCGAATCCCTCTTGAACAGTTTGTTAGGTGCGTAGCCAAAGTTGGTAAAAGTCTGTTTCTTCGTGCTTGGGATTCTTGCGCACGAACTCCCAACCATGGCGCTTATAGAATGTGAGAGCTCGATGGTTAGTCCGGCTTACTGAAAGTACAGCACGCAAACAACCCGCTGTACTCAACGTGCTTACAATATAATCCTGCAATTTTGCAGCGAGTCCTGAACCACGAAAATTCGGCTTTAAGTAAATGAGATGCACATAGCCAGTCTCCGGCTCGGGTGAAAAGCTACGAAACTCTAACTGCCCTGCAAACTGACCATCCACAAATATATGGATATAGAACCATCCTGATGTTGCTAACCGGTCTAATACTCGTTCACGATAACCACTGATGAAATCGTCGAAACCATCGTAATGTCCAAAACTACAAAAGTATGCATCTTTTCTCGCAGCAACGCACAATTCTAAATCATCAATGTTTATCTGCTGAAAAGCAATTTCCATACTTACCTTTTCCTTCAAGCACCTAACGCCCTGTTAAGGTGTGAGCAACGCAATACCAATGCCGCCGCATACCACCTTAATCACTTAAACCAACGCATGATGAAAATGCCACGCGTTGCGAATCACTCTTAAACAGTTTGTTAGGGCTCAGTTACCCAGCGATACTAGTTCGTCTAACTCACTCTGCAAGCGAGCAGTTCGTTCAAAAACTAAAGTTTCGAGTTCCGAGTAATATATCAATGGGTATATAGATCCCCCTTTGTACTTATCAGCTACTGATCTCGCATGGGCTTCGATATACTCGTTCCACTTTGCCTGTGCACACCCGTATGCTTCGGTGTGGTCACTATCTAGCTTACTCACTAATTGAGCGTAAACCTCGTTCATTTTAATTAATGAACGATTGTAACTATCTGAAGCCATTTGGTTCATTTCAGTTTGAGTAATATGCTCAGTGCTACAAGCCTGCATATGAGAAACCGATTTGGTGTTTAAATCTAAAACATGACTTTGCACCGCGCTACTTTTTTCTGTGAGCATAGAAGCAAATTGGTTTAAGCCTGAGATATCTAAACCTTGCTCACTCATTTTTTTATGTATATCTAGAACTTTTTGATGCTTATCTAAAATTTCTAATTCAGGCTTTGATTCAATTTTTCGCTTTATAAGATAACCAATGCCCGTCATGAGAGCTCCTAATAAAACGAAGCCCAACTTTTCTATCATTTCATTCATTTACACTGAATCTTCCTATGAGCCCTAACGCCGCGTTAAGGCGTGACGTAATGCGTGACAAACTTGAGCGAAGCGAAACTGGCACGCGTTGCGGAATCGCTCTTAAACGCTTTGTTATATGCGTCCTCTAAGGTGTACACTTTTGGCTTCGATCACACGAATACCAGCATTTGTAATTAATTTGTACTTGAACCAACTCGACTTGAATAAGTCACTATCTACTCTTTCCACAGACTCTAGTCCTAAGAGTGTTGGATTACCTTCAAAAGGAATTTCGTTGATATTTAGAGAATAAAATCCGCTGAATACAATATCAGTTTCTTCATATTTGTCATTTTCCCAATCTACTGGGTACATAACTCTTAATATCAATTCATCTTGTGACGGTACTTCAATCATCGACAGCAACTCACAGTCGTGCCAATGTATTTCATTATGTTCCATCATTTTTCACCCAAGCATATAACGCCTTGTTAAGGGGTGAGGCACGCAACAGCGATGCTACCGCATACCACCTTAATCACTAAAACTAACGCATAGTAAAAATGCCACGCGTGCTGAATCCCTCTTGAACAATTTGTTATACGCGTTCTAGCGGTTGTACTTAACCTTGTTCAAAACTTCTTTTAGTTCATGCGTTTTCTCAAGGTTTACACCGTGAATATTGGCTAAAGCACAAACATAATACAAGACGTCATATAACTCTTCTGCGATTGAACCTTTAAGTTCATCTAGAGTTGGTTGCCCACTTTTACCTTTGCGAATAGATTCCGATAATTCGCCAACTTCTTCGATTAATTTTAAAAAATAGTGTCCAGATTGCTCCGGCGCATAATCGAATTCTTTTATATGACTTTGTAACTCAGATAACTTCATAACGTCCTTTTTGTATCATTTTCCATAAAGCGTATAACGCCCAATTAAGGGGTGAACAACGCTACTACCCAAGCTAACGCATTGTACCGTAACCACTAAATTTGAAGTAGAAGCAAAAATGCCAAGCGTTGTGAATCCCTCTTAAATTGTTTGTTAGAATTTTATTGCATAAAGAACTGAATAGAGAAAAGAGCAAAACCTAGTATGCCAACAGCTCCCGATTGAGTTGAGCGCTCAACCCACGACAAAGCTTTTACAACGATTGAGAAAAGTACAACAATCGAATTATACACGGCGAAGCCAATGACTGGACATATGAATAAAACATACAAACCCGAAAGGATCCAAGTCAACGCAGAATCAGGGAGCAGTCCCGACATTTGCAAACCAAATAATGACAGTCCCCAGGCAGAAACACCCACACCTACAATATAAAGTGCAACTGCAAACAACTTAATACTATACTTGCCCAAAAACGTAGTTGGTGCAACGTAGTCTTTCTCGTCCACAAAAGTTATTTGAGGGTTTAAGATTGACCCGATTTTTATAGATTTATCCTTAACCCAGGATAAATTTTCAAGTTTTATAGCCTCTACCGCAAGCAGAAAGACTGAAACGTACTCTAGGACACCGATTATTAATGTTTTCATATAACTCGACTAAAATTCTAACGCCCAATTAAGTAGTGAGCAATGCACTACAAAGGTCACCGCATTGCGCCGTAAACACAAAACTCACCGCAAACCAAAACTGCCACGCGTTGCGAATCTGCTTAAATTGTTTGTTATGCGATTTTTCGACAATGCTAAATTGGCTAACGAAAACATTACCTTAAACACGAAAAACTACAAACGCGCAGATAACTTTTTGTGATTCAAGAACCAGCGGATTCAACATTTCGTAGAAAGGCAGCCACAAGCTCGGAACGAGGCTTTAAAGCAAAGACTTGGCTTTTTTACTTACACGAAACTCAACGAGCCGAAATTTCAGCAAGCACCAGTTTTCCGTAAACTTGCCCTTTCCACACTTTGCACCCGAGAAACTTCCCTCGACCAAATACGATTTTGAATGAGGCAACACCACGAACTTTGACATGTTTTACGGTTTGAATGATTCAAGAATTTGAGC
The DNA here is from genome assembly GCF_033344475.1 of Vibrio sp. 1288. Taxonomy (NCBI): domain Bacteria; kingdom Pseudomonadati; phylum Pseudomonadota; class Gammaproteobacteria; order Vibrionales; family Vibrionaceae; genus Vibrio; species Vibrio sp. 1288. The sequence continues at coordinate 5,256 of NZ_JAWPOX010000063.1, read as the reverse complement.
CGAGAATGCTGATTTGCCGAAACCAAAAAACGAATGGCCAAAGAGATTAAATTTAGAGAAACATAAAAATTTAGCCTTGTCGCATAACGCCCTGTTAAGGGGTGAGCAACGCAATACCGAAGCTACCGCATACCACCTTAAACACTAAAACCAACGCATAGTGAAAATGCCACGCGTTGCGAATCCCTCTTGAACAGTTTGTTATGGCGCTAATAGTTCAAAATATTCAAATGAGTATTGCAATACTCCGAAGCACCACTTAAGTCAGGAAATAATGTCGCATGATTTATATTCATACGATTTAAGTATTGAAGACAAGCATCTATTGTCGATGTGGGAATATCAACTCGAATGAGTTCCATATAATACTCAGATTGACTAGTGGCAAAACGCTTCATCCATGACTCGATATCGATATTGTTTGGCCCTCTCGTGAACAACCCTCTCTGACTTACTAGACGAGCATTTTCATCGCTCAGCGGGCGAACAACCTTAACCGTTGGTTTTTTACCATTAACCAATTCAACGCTCTCTGTATCTATAACTGCCGTATTTCTTTCATCTACAGCTGCAAGTGATAGAGCAAATACAGACATCATCTTCGAGTTTTCTTTTTTTGCACCTACTGCTGCAAAGTACAATGCAACAAAAGGTGATTCCGTCCAATCTAATAAAGGAGTTGCTAAGCCATGATGTTGACCTAAAGCCCACCAGTCATTTTCAGTTTGTATGGAGCTAGGGAATGGCCCTCTTCGCCCTCTTGTGGCAAACTTAAAATTATTGAGATGAGTAGTACGCTTAACTGATTCTGGATCCAGAATCAAACGATCGATAGTTGGTTCCAGTTTCCATTTACTACAACCATGGCCTCGGTATACATACCCGGCATAGTCCAACATTTCTTGATTGATAAAATCAGAAAAGTACTTCCAAGAAGAAAGCGTATACTTTTTTACACCTTTTACTCCTTGGCTACTAGTCCATCTAGGTTTTCTTCCCATATATTCCTCAATGCAAAAATCATTCGCGCCATAACGCCGCGTTAAGGGGCAGCAACGCGCTACCACCAAACTTCAATTTACCACCGTAAACACAAATACCAAGATTTAAACCAAAGTCGCCACGCGTTGACTGTCCCTCTTGAACGCTTTGTTAGCTTATTTAATGCAAACCATTGTATACCAAAAACTGATCCTACTACGCCATGAAGTATGAACTTGAGGCATACCACTGAGCCGAATTTACAGGTTTGAGCTTTGAATTACCTTGAACTAAACTAAAACCGCCGAGCGTGGAGACTCACGGAACTTCACACACAAAAGCTGACATTTGAATTGCTTGATTTCACACGAGGACTTTGTCATTTACACCTAACGAGGCGATGCTTGAATTTGCACCACCTTGATATCAAACCGATAACCGATAACCGATAACCGATAACCGATAACCGATAACCGATAACCGAACAGCTTAGTTAGGAACAAAACGAGTACAAGATAAAACATTGCCTGAGTACGATATTTCGATTTAGTTCGGCACTAAACATTAGCTATAAGATTCTGATTTTTAGAGAGTAAGCTAACGCCCTGCTAAGGGGTGAGCAACGCAATACCAATGCTACCGCAAACCACCTTAATCACTAAATTCAACGCATAGTAAAAATGCCACGCGTTGCGAATCCCTCTTGAGCAGTTTGTTAGGTTTTTACTCAAATAGTTCGTTAAACTTATCTGTATCCCACATAGAAACAATTGGTGAGTCTGATACTACCGCTTTACTAAAGCCATACTTTTCATTTTGACTAACGAAAGCTACGGGAGCATTTTTATAAAGTAAGGCTACTGAGTTACCATCTGCCGACCATAAGAAGCTAAAATCTTGCTCTGCTGTTTTTGCTATAACTGCAACTTCAGAAGCTAGACCTTCATGTAATTGCGGCGGTTCTCCTGCCCTCATTTTCTGTTTCCAAGCGTCCTCGGATACAGGAGCATACTGAATGTATGCGACAGCGTCTCGTTCTGGCTTTTGAGTCTCTGGCTTAGTTAAGTAAAGCACTCCAGATTGGTCAAACTCATCGAGAATTGCATAACGATCAGACACTTTATTATATGAGCTTAAAAACAAACCCTCAGACATTACTACTCCTGACATCAAAGTACACAAGATAAATATTACTTGCTTCATATTACTCCGAAAACCTAACGCCCTGTTAAGGTGTGAGCAACGCAATACAAAAGCCGCTGCATACCACCTTAAACACAAAAACCAACGCATAGTAAAAATGCCACGCGTTGCGAATCACTCTTGAACAGTTTGTTATGTGCCGTTTATGCGTTAAGATGCTTTTTACAGTGAAGCCAAGCTGGTATGGCATCAAAGTTCACTATCTTCAAATACTCAGAATGACAAGAACTTAAATCTAAATAATTTAGTACCTTTAACGTCAGTAGTCCGGGGTTAAATGCGAAGGAAATTAGATCTGGAATTAGAGCTTTGTTTCTTTTTAGCAGTAGTTCTATTTTCTCTTTGCCGCATCGTTCATCAAAGAAGAACTCGCTGTCACTGATAGCAGGCATCATATGCAGAACACCTTGTGCTGCTGGGTGAGTTAGTTGGCATAATTCACTATATAACTCATAAAACTTTTGCCCAGTTTTGCTATCGAGACTTTTAATGTACTCATATGGTTGCTTTGCTTTGTGAGTTGTAGGAGCTTTTTCACCTTTTTCAATTCTCCTCGCGTGAGAGTAATGAATCAAAACATCTTCAAGCTCAGTTAGTGTTACAAAGTCTCCTCCACCCTTTTTCAACTTTTTATTCAAAACTGTGTTGTGCTCTGCCAACGTAATGCCTACGTGTAACAAGGCATCAAAACTATCTGCTGTAGATTCAATAAGGGAGCGCATTGATGATGAGAAAGGCAAATATAAGCCATTTTCATATGCGAACTTCATGCCTTTAAGCCATTCAAGGTTTTTCGCGATTGAAGACATTGATGCAAAATGTGACCGAAATATAATCTCTTTAATATATTGGGCATTTGCTTCATCCACATCACTTTCTTGTAGTGCTTTGAAGTCTGAATGTGACATGAATTGATATATTGTGTGATTTCTATTATTTAGCACACTCTCGACTAACGGAATGTAACAACTAGCTACATCCTTCCCCAAAATCTCTTGGAACGAATCCATATAAGCAACCTATTAATATTTGATGATAACTTTAGGCACATAACGCCCAATTAAGGTGTGAAGCACGCGACCACGACACTCAATTTGACCACCGTAACCACTGTACTCAACTCAAACCAAAAATGCCAAGCGTGCTGAATCACTCTTAAATTGTTTGTTATGTAGATTTTAAAAACTTTTAGCTCAGAGTTGTTCCTCATTAATATGGTTGGATATATTTTCTGGCGAGAACCATATGAATGTCGTGCATTTCCGAAGCCCAATTACTTGTCAGATGGAGTCGCTTATAAAAAGCAGTAACATCATTGCCTTGAGTAAGCATTCTTATGTGTTTTTTATTGTTAACTTTTGCCACCGCTTCATCAAAATTATCGCTATTAGGTAATTCTCGAGTGAACCCATATACCAAATCAATAATACTTACTGTTTTGAAATTGTCTTGACTAACCTCAACCCAAGAGTGCCAGGGGACACGATCAAAACCATTCGAACCAGACAGACCGTGTAGTCCTTTTAATACTTCACTGTTTAAAGAAGGCTGTTGGTTCAATTGTATAACCTCTCCAACTACAACGCGGTACTTACAATCAGAGTTACAATTGCTATTTATCATTAAACCGTATGTAGCCATAGCAATAGGAAGACAATTTGAATTGCAAATTTCACGCTCTTTATCTATTTGACTTTTGACTATACTAAATGTGGCTGCACACCATATTGGTGACTTTAGGTCTGGATGTACAAAATCATTCAATAGAACATCACAAGCACTTTTTCGGATAGGTAAAATAGGATTAGGTATGCACATGACAATTCCTTTTATTTAAATATGAGTAGCTTCAAAAGTGATAGATTATTTACCGATAACGTAATCAATCTACATAACGCCTTGTTAAGGTGTGAGGCACGCAATACCAAAGCCCCCGCATGCCACCTAACCACTAAAACCAACGCATAGTAAAAATGCCACGCGTGCCGAATCACTCTTGAACAATTTGTTATGCGCGTTCTCCACGATTGAACGCAACTACAGTAGCGCGTAATTTAGTCAGCTTAAAATCTGTAAGTAACACTGTAACAAAAGACAATATAGAAACGGAGATAAGTGCAATATTTATCAAAGCATTACCACTAAACTCATAAATACCTGACAGACCAATAAATAGCAAAAGACAGGCAATTATCGATAGAATCGAATCATTAGTTTTCACTTTATACTCATCAGCAGGTATATCTTTTATTATCGAAACCGGATTTGAAAGCCCGTCAAGCCGAACTGCAATTTTTCCTTTTTTAATTTTGACTTTTAGGCCAGAACTTCTTAACGAATTAGCTAAATCTTCCATGATTGATTATCTCCATTTCTGCGAGCGCATAACGCCTTGCTAAGGTGTGAGTAACGCAACACAAAAGCTACCGCACAGCGCCTTAATCACATAAGCCACCGCATAGTAAAAATGCCACGCGTTACGAATCACTCTTAAGCAATTTGTTAGTACATGCGCTACTTCTATTTATGCGCTCCAAGATATTGAAAAGTGGCATGATATGAAAGGCTTTGAACACTGAAGTGAGACGGGCAGCTACAAAACTCAATTTCAGTTGAAAGACGAAAGTTGGCTAGAAGAAAAACGCACTGAAATGCCCTACTTTCACTGGCTTCAAATTAGAAAAGGATTCTTTCCTCGTACTTCAACAGCCATACCAAAAGTAATCAAGGTTTTCTCAAAAGCCACCACGAAAATGAAGAAGCGCCAAAGAAATAAGCTAAAAGTTAGAAGCCGTAAACGGTGAAATCAAAGCGAACACTCCGGATATAGTGCCACCGGAAAGAACGTGAAAGGCACTAACTGAAAGGTGTAAATACGAGCGCCAAAACAAATAAACACCAAAACTTATGACCTTTAATGCCAAACCCGTACTAACGCCGCGTTAAGGGGTGAACAACGCAAGCCACTAAACCTAAATTATTGTGCCATAAACACAAAAAATAAGGCTATGTTCCCTTTAATTGTTGCTGAAGACTTAACATCCTGTTTTCATTAAGTTCTTCAGTAACTTC
>NZ_JAWPOX010000637.1:0-650 GCF_033344475.1 Vibrio sp. 1288 | reverse complement strand
TTTAATATGAAAAGGGTTCAGTAAAATGTCGTTGATTCACAGTTTTCTGCACCTTAATCATTAAGTTGCATTAAAATTCGTTACACTCGACTTCCTATCCCATTAAATTGGAGCACCTCATGAAAATGGCAGTTAATCCTATTTCCGTCGCAGTTTTGAGTGGCATGTTGACGCTTGCAGGGCCAGCAATGGCAGACACGATCAAGCTTCGCATTATTGAAACCACTGACATCCACACCAACGTGATGGATTACGATTACTACAAAGACCAACCATCACAACAAATTGGTTTGAGCCGCGCAGCCACATTAGTTAAGCTGGCAAAATCCGAAGTGGAAAACAGCGTGTTGGTCGACAACGGCGACTTAATTCAAGGTAGCCCGATGGGTGACTACATGGCAGCAAAAGGAATACAGGCTGGAGAAGTTCATCCTGTGTACAAAGCCATGAACCAATTGCACTATGATGTGGGGAACATTGGTAACCATGAATTCAACTATGGTTTGGACTTCTTACAAAATACGCTGGCCGGCGCGAACTTCCCCTACATCAACGCCAATGTGTTTGATAAGAAAACTGGCGAGCATTACTTCCAACCTTACCTGATCAAAACACACAGTTTTAAAGATACCGATGGCGAAGTTCATCAA
>NZ_JAWPOX010000636.1:0-650 GCF_033344475.1 Vibrio sp. 1288 | reverse complement strand
CTATCTTCACATTATCAACCAAATGGCTGAACTGGGGTCTAGACTTCACGGGCGGTACGCTAATCGAAGTTGGTTTTGAAAAACCAGCTAACCTTGAAGAAATCCGCACAGCACTTGATGCAAAAGGTTTCGGAGATGCGACAGTACAGAACTTTGGTAGTGCTCGCGATGTGATGGTGCGTCTTCGTCCTCGTGACGACGTTTCTGGCGAAACGCTAGGTAACCAAATCATCGGTGCGATCAAAGAAGGTACTGGTGAAAGCGTAGAAATGCGCCGTATCGAGTTTGTTGGTCCAAACGTTGGTGATGAACTAACTGAAGCGGGCGGTCTGGCGATCCTTGTGTCGCTCATCTGTATCCTGATTTATGTATCAATGCGATTTGAATGGCGTCTAGCGGCTGGTGCTGTAATGGCGCTGGCGCACGATATTATTATCACGCTGGGTGTATTCTCATTCCTACAGATTGAAGTGGACCTAACTATCGTGGCTGCGTTGCTAACGGTTGTTGGTTACTCGCTCAACGATACCATCGTAGTATTCGACCGTATTCGTGAAAATTTCCGCAAGATGCGTAAAGGTGATCCTGCGGACATCATGGATGCTTCGATTACACAAACATTGAGCCGTACGTTGATTACTTCTGGTACA
>NZ_JAWPOX010000635.1:0-650 GCF_033344475.1 Vibrio sp. 1288 | reverse complement strand
GGCCACATACCTGGATACATGTTCGAGAAATTAAACTGAGAACGCTCAGGAATAATATCGCCATACAAGCGCGACTCGTCAGGACTCGCGATGTAAAAGCCTTTGTGCTTAACCAACTCGATATGGAAATCTCGCACTGGTGAATAGTTGAGAAGGGATGACAGATACTCGATATCGACATTCAACACTAAGTAACCCTGTCGAACGTCATTCACTGAAATGGGCATCAAAATGCGTAGGGACGGACTTAGCGGATAAACCAACTCACCTTTGTCCCTTTCAAGTTCAATCCCCCAAGCTGAGATTTGCTCGTTATCCAAACTCTGCGCGTATTTAAAATACTCTCGCGCAGATTTATCTCGAAGGATCAATGATGGGCCAGCGATGCCGGTTTTGAAATCGTACTTAATGCGAACTTTTTCGGTGCCAGAGGTATCGAGAAAACGGATCTGCTTGTACAGTTTTTGGTTGCGAGCAACCGAGCTCCACATGTTCTCTAAGATGGTCAGATTGGCTTTACTGGGTTCACGTAAGTAATCGTAAAGGCTTTGACTGTGACCAAGTAGGTCGCTGATGGTTTCTATCTGATCTTGAATATTGTTGTATTCACGCCCGGTGTAAGCCAGTTGGTGTAAGGCTTCTTCGGCGGT
>NZ_JAWPOX010000634.1:0-650 GCF_033344475.1 Vibrio sp. 1288 | reverse complement strand
ACGCTAAACGTTAACTCGCCATCCACGTTATCCACATCACTGAAGGCCGTATTCAGATCGATGCTGTATGGCGTAAAATCTTCCGCCAAGGTTTGGTCTGCAATGTTGCTTTCAACCACAGGCGTGTCGTTCACCGCATTCACGGTGACGTTGACCGTTGCTTGGTCAGTCAGTGCACCATCAGTAATCGTGTAAGTAATTTCAGCGTCACCATGGAAGTTCTCAGCCGGTGTGAAGACCAGTTTGCCATCAACGATCTCAACTGTGCCTTGTGTTTCAGGTACGGAAGCCGATTCAATCGACAGCTTATCACCATCAATATCGGTGTCGTTTGGCAAGACATCAATCGTCACTGGTGTATCTTCGTCAGTAACAGCGGTATCATCGTTTGCCACTGGCGCATCATTCACTGGTGTGACATCGACGTTCACCGTGGTGGACTCACTGACCCCACCCGACGTAACGATGTACGTGAAGCTGTCTGTACCGTGGTAGTTGTCGTTCGGCGTGTAAGTGACGCTGCCGTCCGGGTTGACAGAGACCGTGCCGTTGGCTGGACCGTTATTGGTATCCAGCGACACCACTTTGTCGTCGCCTTCGAACGTGTCGTTATCTAAGACCTTGATGATGGTTGGCGTGTCTTCCACAAC
>NZ_JAWPOX010000633.1:0-651 GCF_033344475.1 Vibrio sp. 1288 | reverse complement strand
AGTTAGGCTATTTGGGATTCTGTTTTGTTATTCGTTTTCATCGCAAAGATCACAATCACGAGCAATACGAACGGAAGAACGTACAAGTTCAGGTTTTGCCAACCGACTGTCGATTCAAGCCAGCCGGAAAGTAAGGCAGTAATGGTGACACAGCTGAACACGAAGAACTCATTAAACGCCTGCGCTTTGCTGCGGTTTTTCGCTTCGTAACTTTGGCTAAACAGCCCCGTTGCAGCGATAAACATGAAGTTCCAACCTACGCCCAACAAAACTAAGGCAAGGCTAAAGTGCCAAATGGACACACCATGAATGTTAATCCCTATACAAGCAATAAACAGCACACCTCCCGCTAGGATCATTTTCTTTGCGCCGAACTGCTCAATTAATCGACCAGTAATAAAGGCCGGAGCGAACATGCCGAGCACGTGCCACTCAATCACACCTGCGGCTTTGTCGAAATCGAAACCACAACCAATCATCGCCAAAGGCGTCGCTGTCATTAGAATATTCATCACCGCATAAGCCACCATTGCCGCTAACACAGCAATCATAAAGTTCGGGCGTCTTATGATGTCACTAATAGTATCGGCTTTAACATGCGATAGCTGAGTATGCGCTGGCGGGAACCGAATCGTTTGAAGCAATACAAGC
>NZ_JAWPOX010000632.1:0-651 GCF_033344475.1 Vibrio sp. 1288 | reverse complement strand
AAAATATCGGGAAGCCCCCCATTCAAGCTATGCATTCGCACACCCATAAGAAAAAATTGAACAGTGACAATAGCTTACACGAATGCATTTAAAACGGGAGTCAATCAACGGCAAAAACCTTTAAAACTCATTTCACGCTCTCTGTCTATGTCTAATCTCGCTTCGTGCTGTAATGCTTTTCCAACCGCTGAAGCTGAACGTTCAAGCCGTTCACTTGCTCGCTCAATCTGCTCACTTGCTGACACAACGTGGCGTTCTCTTTCAAAGTAGTGTTGAACATTTTCTCTAAATCCTTGTAAGCGTTCGCAAAGGCTTTGTGTTGCGCCTCGTGCTGCTGTTGTAATTGCTCGAAGGCGTTCAATAGCTGTTTCTCTAACTCCGTCATGCTCTAATATCCCTCCGGTATAAACATCGATCGGTCGTCGCTTTTTCTCGTCCAACCCTTCCCATCCTTGGCGACCGCTATACAAATCCTCTCTCCGCATTGGCTCAACTGAATCTTTCCGCCCTTCAATTCGAGCTGTTTTATCGTGGCACTCTGCTGATTGATCTCTAATTGGTTCGCTAGAATCATGCTCCCTTGCCACCAAATCACGCTTGAGCACGCCACTATCACGAGAAAGATAGTCAACCCTAGCCACGCCCAACTTT
>NZ_JAWPOX010000631.1:0-652 GCF_033344475.1 Vibrio sp. 1288 | reverse complement strand
TCCTCCAGTAGGCACCGACATGGAGCTGATCATCGCAGCGTTCCCATGGGGCTCGTACCTTGGTGAAGAAGCACTAGAAAAAGGCGTGGATGCGATGATTTCAAGCTGGAATCGCGCGGCACCTAACACCATCCCTACCGCTGCAAAAGCGGGTGGTAACTACCTTTCTTCACTACTCGTTGGTGGTGAAGCACGTCGTCATGGTTACGACGAAGGTATCGCACTGAGTGTTGACGGTTACTTGTCAGAAGGCGCGGGCGAGAACATCTTTGTCATCAAAAATCGCGTGATCACCACACCACCAGCAACCAGCGCTATCCTACCGGGCATCACTCGTGACTCGATCATGACCATTGCTCGCGATAAAGGTTACGAAGTCCGTGAAGCTAACATTGCTCGCGAAGCGCTATACCTTGCGGATGAAGTATTCATGACCGGTACCGCAGCAGAAGTAGTGCCTGTAGCTACCATCGACAAAATTGAAGTGGGCAGCGGTAAACGCGGTCCGATTACCAAAGAATTGCAAGAAGCCTACTTTGGCCTATTTAACGGCACCACGGAAGATAAGTGGGGCTGGTTAGACTATGTGTACCCAGAGCAGCAGTAAGAAGGATTTAAGAAATGCCAAAATATAGATCAGCAACCACCACAC
>NZ_JAWPOX010000630.1:0-654 GCF_033344475.1 Vibrio sp. 1288 | reverse complement strand
CCAGCTAGCGATTTCAAACAAGGTTTGACCACGACGCACGTGACTTGCCGAGCTGATAATGGTCGCGTGTTTGATGTTGTGGCGCGCCAAGGCGTAGCTGCTGAACAGGGCATTGCCTACCGTGCTGGTGGCGTAGTTTTCTTCGATGATGCGGTCTTTGCTGACTCCTTTTTCAATCAACCAGTCCGCCATCAATTTACCTTCGGTTTTGTGGTTCTTTGGTACGCCGCCCGTCAAAATAATTATCGCATCTGGGTTCGCTTTCGCCATTGCTAACGTGGTTTGTAGACGTTCGACTAAGATTTGATGCATCGAACCATCGGGATTGAGCGCATAACCCAAGGTAACAATCGCGCCTTTGTCGTCCAGTTTGCCTTTATCGGCTTTCTCTTTCAGCGGCGTTGCCAAAATGCGATCTACTGTGTCGAAGATGCGTTTGATGTCTGCTGCTTTACCAGCATTCAGTTTGGCCAGCGTTGTCATGTGTTGATCTGATTCGGCTTGATTGCCTTTAAAGCGCTGCCACACCGCAAGATAAGCGTGTAAATCTACATCGTCCGGCGCCACAGCCAAGGCTTGTTCGAACAGTTCAATTGCTCGATCGACGTTCTTGTTGTAAATCTGCGCATTTGCCGCAGAAATGAGTAGGTCGGT
>NZ_JAWPOX010000629.1:0-654 GCF_033344475.1 Vibrio sp. 1288 | reverse complement strand
GCCAGAAAAGGGATAAATGTTGCCCCATTTAAGCCACAAAATATGGCGCTCAATAGTGCTGTAACCAAAGATGGCGGTGAAATTGGACGAGCTCAAGCGGTTCAAGCTCAGGCGTGCAACATTGAGCCAACTGTGCACATGAATCCGGTTTTGATTAAGCCAAATAGCGACACAGGTGCTCAGATCATTCTTCAAGGCAAGGCTTTGTCGAATATGGATGCCGCCAGTTTCCACGACTACAAAAAAGTGGCCATGAACACGGTGTTGGATTCGTTTTCTAAGCTGACTAAAGAGTTTGATTCGATCATGATCGAAGGTGCTGGTAGCCCAGCGGAAATCAACTTGAGAGAAGGCGATATCGCAAACATGGGTTTTGCGGAAGCAGCCGATGTGCCAGTGATCATTGTTGCGGATATTGATCGTGGCGGTGTGTTTGCGCATTTATACGGAACATTGGCGTTACTTTCTGAATCTGAACAGGCGAGAGTAAAAGGGTTTGTCATTAATCGCTTTCGTGGCGATATTCGTTTGCTGCAATCAGGCCTGGATTGGCTAGAAGAAAAAACGGGTAAGCCTGTTTTAGGCGTGTTGCCATATCTGCACGGCTTGAACCTAGAAGCCGAAGACGCCATTACTGCACAGCAGGAGTTGAAC
>NZ_JAWPOX010000628.1:0-654 GCF_033344475.1 Vibrio sp. 1288 | reverse complement strand
ACTCATCAGTAATCACGTTGTTTTGTGCCGTTTCGGCTTGTGTAACTATTTGTGTTTTCATCCTGACCACCTGTTTCCAGAAAAATGTGGAAGAAATGTGAATTTGTGTGATGTTGGGCATGATTTTATTGACCAAGTGGAAAGTATTGTCAGAGAAATGTCAGGAATAGAACGCTGTTCGATATTATATTTGCATACGGTAAAGTCAGAGTAGTGTGAAGTTCATGTAGGAAAATGCGGATACCAAAGAACAAAAAGGAGCCGATTGGCTCCTTAGTTATTGAATAATATTACTATTTATTAGATTCGAGTTTATTGCTCGTCACTCTCTTTGTGGTTGTTACGGTAGTATTCCCACTGTTCAACACGTTCATCGTCAGAAAGCACACAGTAAGTTACACGCTCACCATTCTCTGACACAGTGTCCAGTTCGCCACCTTGTTGTACACAGTAAACGGCCGCCGGATTGGCAACAGAGGTGTACTCTGTTGAGCGAGTTGCGCCGTCATAGGTTGAACAACCAGCAAGTACCATTGTCCCTGCCATAGCCATCATGAAACTTGTTTTTTTCATCTTTATCTCCGCATGGGATAGGCGAGTATTGCCTTGATTATAGGCAACTTTCGTCAATTATTGTCTTATCGATGTTAAAAG
>NZ_JAWPOX010000062.1:0-12283 GCF_033344475.1 Vibrio sp. 1288 | reverse complement strand
TCGAGCATGATCGAATCCTGTAAAGGTAAAAAGTAAACGGTTGCGTAATCGATTGGCGGGAATTATAAAGTTATCAAATAGCAAATTCTAGATAGAATCTTCACTCTAATGCGTTTTTTTTCTTTGGATATGAAACACATTCTCTAACCCATCAAAGCAAGTAAAGAAATATATTCTTATAAAACAATAGGTAACCCAGATAACACAGTTCTCTAAAAGAGAATAAAAACTGAGCAATGTACTAAACTTTCAGATGAAAAAGGCCCATTTTAAACATGGTATCTAACAGATTTGATGGAAAAGTCGATAAAACCGATGAATGGGGAATAGAAGAAGGCTTTGATGGCAATAAGTGAGTCAGGAAGAGAAAATAGAGATAAAAAAACGCCACCCAATTTGGGTGGCGGTGAATCATGTCAGCACTATCACTGAAAAAAAATTCCAATTTATAGGGGTGAACAAACTGTTCGAGTCACATGCGTTGACTTCACTTAGTAGCCAAAGCTTGTTGGGTATACAAAGTTACCGGTGTAAACAGACTTGCTATTCCAGAACATTGTACTTGGTAAACCTTTCATAACTATCACCTTTTAAATCAATTAAACATTCGTTGATTTCTCGGTTCCTTGGAGGCGATAAAACGGACTCATCCTTTGAGCATTTCATTCTTCTCTCAGAAGCTGGTTACAAATATACCACCAAGAAATTTAATTACAAGCATTTTAGTGATTGGAATCACAAAAAATACATAAATTGACCTTTATCAAAGTTTATATGTAATTAAATTACAGTTTTATGAATTAAAAAATAAAGCCACTTTCAGAATGTATGATAGAGAACACATAGTGCTTGTTATTGTATTCACAAACTGTGACAGTTCTGAGAGAAATCCTTGTGATCGCGACTACTCGTACTCCTTATCTGGTGGTATGCTAACGGCAATTTGAAGGCCAAATCGTCTAGCATTTAATGCTACCTTGACAACATTTTTACGGTATATATTTGGCAAAGCACATCAAAAGGAGTCCTCCGTGTCTGAGTTCCATTCTGAGATCAGTACCTTATCACCTGCTCCACTTTGGCAGTTTTTCGATAAGATTTGTTCTATCCCTCATCCATCGAAACATGAAGAAGCATTAGCACAGTACATTATCAACTGGGCAACAGAGCAAGGCTTTGACGTTCGCCGTGATCCAACCGGTAACGTGTTCATCAAAAAGCCCGCGACACCAGGAATGGAGAATAAGAAGGCTGTTGTACTTCAAGCACACATCGACATGGTGCCGCAGAAAAACGAAGACACTGAACACGACTTCACCAAAGATCCAATCCAACCTTACATCGATGGCGAATGGGTAACTGCGAAAGGCACGACGCTTGGTGCAGATAACGGTATTGGTATGGCTTCTTGCCTTGCTGTATTGGCATCTAAAGATATTAAGCACGGTCCACTCGAAGTTCTGCTGACGATTGATGAAGAAGCAGGCATGACTGGCGCATTTGGCCTTGAAGCTGGTTGGTTAGAGGGTGAGATTCTTCTAAATACAGACTCTGAGCAAGAAGGCGAAGTCTACATGGGTTGTGCAGGTGGCGTTGATGGCACCATGACTTTCGATATTTCTCGAGAATCAACGCCTGCAGGTTTTGTAACACGCCAACTGACGCTGAAAGGCCTAAAAGGTGGTCACTCAGGTTGTGACATTCACACAGGTCGCGGTAATGCCAACAAATTACTTGGTCGTTTCCTTGCCGGTCATGCTCAAGAGCTTGATTTACGTTTAGTCGAATTCCGTGGTGGTAGCTTACGTAATGCAATCCCTCGCGAAGCGTTTGTTACTGTCGCGCTTCCTGTCGAAAACCAAGACAAACTTGCTGAGCTGTTCAACCACTACACTGAGCTGCTTAAAACTGAATTGGGTAAAATCGAAACAGGTATCGTAACCTTTAATGAAGCGATCACGACTGACGCGCAAGTATTTTCAATCGCCGATCAGCAACGATTCATTGCGGCACTTAACGCTTGTCCAAACGGCGTAATCCGTATGAGTGATGAGGTGGAAGGCGTTGTTGAAACTTCTCTAAACGTTGGTGTGATCAGCACAGAAGAAAATAAAGTCACCGTGCTTTGCTTGATTCGTTCTCTCATTGACTCTGGCCGTAGCCAAGTGGAAAGCATGCTGCGCTCGATTACTGAGCTAGCAGGCGCACAAATTCAGTTCTCAGGCGCTTACCCTGGCTGGAAGCCAGATGCAGATTCCGAGATCATGGCAATTTTCCGTGATATGTATGAAGGCATTTACGGTCATAAGCCGAACATCATGGTCATCCATGCTGGTCTTGAGTGTGGCCTATTTAAAGAACCATACCCACACATGGATATGGTTTCTTTCGGTCCAACAATAAAATTCCCTCACTCTCCAGATGAGAAAGTGAAGATTGATACTGTTCAGTTGTACTGGGATCAGATGGTCGCGCTTTTAGAAGCGATTCCAGAGAAAGCATAATTCAATCACGAAAAACGACAAAGGGTGCCATACGGCACCCTTTTTTTTGGTTTAGTTGAACCCAACTACACACGGTTTTGCGCGTAAGCGGCTAATTCATCCATTGAGGTTTGTGCAACAACTTCACCATCAATGTAGTAAGTAACAAACTCACCATCGCGTACACCCATGAGTGTCGCCTTTTCACCGTTACTGTAAGTAATATCCATTTGAACAGTGTTCTCATCGATTTGCTGCATTCGCCCCTGCTCAATGACACGGTTATCCGCTAATGGTGCGATTGGTGCCGTCGTTAACGATTTATCTAATTGGTGGTTTACATCAATGTAAGTATCTACCTTTGTATCGAAGATATGTGGCTTACCATTTAACGGGTTCTTACCCGTCCAAAATTCTAGAGAGTTAAACACGATATAATCCGCTGCGATCGCGACACCATAAACAGGCGCTAAAAGCATATTTAGACCACCTCGAGCGTAACGGTTGTCAACAGCTTTCAAGTTAAACCCCATAACATAACCTGTCACGGCATTACTACCTACGCAACCTGAAAGTGAAACTGCTACCGCAGTCAATGCACCAATTTTAGCAATTGCCTTTTTCATCAAAACCTCTAGTTAGAAAGTGTGAAACCTCAAATTCGGCGCGGATATTATCGGATAAAAAGTAGGGTTAAAAGTCCGTTTTTTTGTCCTCCATGAACAGTATTATTTTTAATACAGTCACATTTTTTAAGGCTATTATTGCGCACTCTTCTCTATGTCTTGTTATGTATTAAACTGATAGAAAAGATCATATTGAAAACAAAAACTTCACACATACCAAAATTTCACGCATGACGATTAAAGTAATTTGTCGTGTCCTTAATGAGAATGATTAGTGCGATTTTGCAGCAATTGTTACATTGCTGATGACGCATTTGACAGAGATGGTTTATGGCCAGAAGTAAAAAAAGCAAAGTGTTTGAGCTCTTAGGACATCAAATACAACCAGGACAACGATTAGAGATCGAATTTGAAGCAGCGAAGCTATATACACATTCGCCTTTATCTATTCCTGTGGAAATCATCCATGGGAAACAAGAAGGACCAGTGTTAATGGTGAATGCTGCTATCCATGGTGATGAGCTTAATGGCGTAGAAATCGTTCGTCAGATCATTAACCAACTGGATCCACAAAAACTGAAAGGCACTGTCATTGCAGTACCTATCGTTAACGTTTTTGGTTTCATCCATAAATCTCGTTACTTGCCCGACCGACGAGATCTCAACCGTTGCTTTCCTGGCAGTGAAAAAGGCGCACTTGCATCTCGTATGGCACACGGGTTCTTTAACAACATTGCCAAGCGTTGTGACTACATTTTGGATCTACACACAGGGGCAATTCATCGCACGAACTTGCCACAGATTCGCGCAAACTTAAGCAACCCAGAAACTCTACGTATTGCTCAAGCATTTTCGACGCCAGTGATTGTTGATTCAGCATTGCGTGATGGCTCTTTACGCAGTGAAGCAGAAAAATGCGATATTCCAGTGCTCACCTACGAAGCTGGCGAAGCATTGCGTTTTGATCCACTTTCGATCAGCGCTGGTGTACTCGGGATTCGGCGCGTAATGCAAGCCATTGGTATGTTGCGTGCGAGCAGGAAAAAGCTGCCTGAGCCTATCATAGCGAAGTCCACCAGCTGGGTTCGCGCGTCAGGTAACGGCATTTTGCGTACTGTCGTTAATCTGGGAGACAAAGTAGAACAGGGGGAAACGCTCGCTTATATTAGCTCTCCTCTTGGTCATGATGAGATAGAACTAAAAGCCCCGAAGCGTGGTTTGGTTATCGGTCAACAAACATTACCATTGGTGAACGAAGGCGATGCAATTTTCCACCTTGCCTATTTTAACCAAGGTGATAATGCTTTAGAGCAAGCAGTCGAAAGCTATATTGAAGGCCTCACTGAATTCGATGCCGAGCCGCTGACCACCGGACAGATACCGTTAGAAACTCAGTAATTCCTACCAAGTAGGCGCCTGATTAGCTCAAAAGGGGCAACAGTGCTCGCACTATCTTGTTTAAAACCAATAAGCTCAGCGTCCATGATGCTGGGCTTTTTGTTTTATGTACGCTAACGATACTTATCGTAGTTTCCACGAATGGATAAAAAACTTTACAATCCGTCGCAAAAACACATTTGATAATTAATCTCATTATCATTTATTAATCGTAATAATGTTCTTATAATCCCAGCTTCATAAAAACACTATAAATCATCAATATGAAACGATTAAAAAGTCATCCATTCAAAGTAAATCTCATTTCACTGGCTTTGCTCTTCCCTCTTTATTCATATGCCGAGACAGCGCCAAATGAAGAGCTTGAAGTCATAGGCGTTCGTTATGCCAAACCTATTACCATTGCTGAGCCTGCGCAAACCACCATTAATTGGTCAGAGATTGAAGAGCAACAGTACTCTAATTTTGCCTCAATGATCGATGCCGTTCCCGGTGCATCAATAGATGGTGGCGGTCGTTCTGGTGGCGAACGTATTAACATTCGTGGTTTTGATGATCCAAGCGATATCGCCGTCTTTGTCGATGGCGCTCCAATTGGTTTTCAACAATACCGCTACGGTACCTTCTTTTTTGATCCGTTCTTAATTGGCGAAGCAGAAATTATCAAGGGCGCGCACGACTATCGAGCACTCAACGGGAAGTTTGGTGGCTCCATTCGCATTAAAACCAAAAGTGTCGATGATCTCCTGTACGGCGAAAGAAACTTTGGTGCCCGCATCTCAAGTGCATACAACACCAACGGCGATGAGAACGCCTACACGCTAACACTCTATGGTAAAAACGATACTGGTTTTTATTTTCTAGCGAATGGCTCGGTAAAAGATTCTGATGACATTAAAGTCGGAGGTGGTGAAACGCTGGATTACTCAGGTTATGAGCAAGAAAACATGCTCGTAAAGGTCGGTTATGAAAATAACGATCACGAGTTTGAAATTAGCCACACTCGCTACAAAGATGAAGGTCGTAAACCTTGGGCTAACCGCCGCGGAAAAATGCCTAACATCACCGAATACAATATCAAGAAATACGGCTCATTAGAAAAAGCCCAATACGCTTACACCGTCGATAACAAATACACGGACAACACCACGACCATCTCTTACCACTACATGCCGACTAACCCGTATATTGATTTCAATATCAAAATGGCACGTTCCGAAAACGATCGTCATTGGGTTCGCCCTGACGTAGCATTCGAGAAAATGTTCGTTTCTGTTGGCAGTTACGGTCATGAGTCATGGCTGAGTTACGAGCGTGATTACGTTGATGTGTTTAACCAAGCGCAATTCGGAGACCACACTCTAGTCACTGGGCTTCAATATCAAAAAACCGATAGAGACTCGTTAGTATTCAACGCATCATACGACAGTAATGAAGCGAAAAACTACGGTTGGTACACCCCTTACTACGAACCATCTGGCACGCAGTCAATTTATGCCGCTTACATTGCTGATCACTATCAAGCAACAGACCGCCTAACAATCACACCTTCTCTGCGTTACGAATACATCAAGAGTGAAGGAAAAGGGAACGCAGCGCCGGATTATAATGATCCAGCTGCCGGACATAACTACGGTGAAACGACGCATAAAGGCTTTAGCCCACGTTTGGATATCGACTTTGATGCGAGCAATAATACGCGTTTAAACGCCTCCTACGCCTACGCTTTAAAAGCACCAACCGTTGATAACATCTACTCAGTGCAATATGCGCGAGCTACCGCTACGGCTACTGCTTTGAATCTGGACGTGTCTCGTATCCATGCTTATCAAGCAAGCGTTATCAACTTAACGGAAGGGCTGGTGAACTCTCGCGATAACCTCGCAACAGAGTTAACTATGTTCTATAACGATGTTAGCGACACAGTTGATATACGAACGGGCGAAAACCTCGACAAAAATACTACTGAGTTACAAAGCTGGAATACAAACCTAGATGGCTTTAAAAACTATGGCTTTGAGCTAATTTCACAATACCGGATTGAAGATTTCTACAGTAATTTCTCAGCAAGTTACATTCGCGGCAAAAACAAAGGTAGCCTATCTGACTCTACAGGTTCAGATGATGATCATCCTGATGTACCGCCATTAAACATTAATCTGGGTTTAGGTTACGAATGGATTCCTGGTTTACGTGCGGGCTGGGAAGTCCGTTGGTATGATGCGCAAACCAAAACCAAGGCAAGCGGTAACAATTTAAAAGTGAAATCGCCAAGTGAGCAATACACGCTACAAAACGCTTACGTGGTTTGGGAAATACAACAAGTCGAAGGCTTGAGCGTTGGCGCGGTTGTGAAAAACTTAACCGATCGTTACTACGAAGCATACCTATCTAATGGCGTGCCTTCGCCTGGTCGCGAAGTCAAACTGCACCTCACTTATCAATACTAACCATACCTAAAAGATGCAGGGCAGACATTAACTGCCCTGTTATATCGTATCCAATGGCCATAATTGCACGCCGTTTTATTTATCAGTATTATCATTTCCTTTTGCTTGTATACACATTATGAACAATCTAAAAACACGGCTTCTTCTGATTTGCTTCTTCCCTGTAGGTAGCCTAGCGCAAGCTTCTGAGAACATTGCAGACTACTTACAAGAACAAAGCAAGCACCAAGTTTCAGAAGATTTTTACGCACAGCCAACAGCAAATAACCTGAATCTAGATGCAAAAACTAACTCTTTAACTTGGCACGAAGATGGTAAGCCGGATCACTGTCGTTACGCCAAGCAGCCCAAAGACGTCGCAACACATTTCGACTACGGTGAAGCAAACGATCTATCTGACGGCTTACAACACTTTGATTTACCGGAAAGACATTCTGCAAAGGTCAAATCGACACATCGCACTTATGCTAATAACCCTCACCTTCTTCCTGGCAATAAACAATTTGCAGCCCCTGAAGACGGCACGTTTAGCTTGTCCGTATCGTCGGATTGTTTTTAGCCGATATAAATAAAAAATGCCCTGAGACAAAACTCAGGGCATTTTCACTATTTGTTTGATGGGTAACGTCACCATCTCACCGATTTAAACTTATTCTTCGTCAGTGTCTACTTCGTTTCACGTGCTTTGCGGGCTTCTTCTTTACGAACTTTTGCCGCTAGTTGTTCTGCTTCACGCTCTTGACGTTGCGCTGCTTTACGCTCGTTACGAACCACTTGGTTTTGGATAAACCCAGCCAGTTCTTGTTCAGCCCAAGCTTGAGCTTTCTCTTCGCTGTCAAAGCCTGTTTCACGCTTTGATACTACAGTCTTACGAGATGTTACTTGGCGAGTGATTTCTGCGCTCCAGCCGTTACGTTTTTCAGTGACGCGGATAGCAAATTTTGGATTCTTAGACATTTCTTTCATTTCCTAAGGGATTTAGGGATCAATCAGGGATTCGGTCAACTTGATAACTCCATCTAAGCTGAGCTGTTTAACACCATCCCTTGGTAAGCGCGGTATTAGAGCATAAAAGTAATCTAAACGCTGCAAGTTTTTTACGCTAGATAATAGATGACAAAGAAGAGGCAAAACAAAGCAACGTTTCGCCAAGTCACTAGAAAGAGCGACGAAGAAAAAAGAGTGATAAGAAAAAAGAAAGCGCTGGTCTCTCAACCAACGCTTTACTTAAGCTAGATTAACCTTTGGTTAATTAACCGATATTCCTACGGGCATTTTGGAACATACGCATCCAAGCGCCATTTTCACCCCAACCTTCCGGAGCCCAAGAATTTGCAACTGTGCGGAATACGCGCTCTGGGTGAGGCATCATGATAGTTACGCGACCGTCTGCTGTTGTTAAACCGGTAATCGCGTTTGGCGAACCATTCGGGTTGTTCGGGTATTGTTGTGTTGGGTTACCGAGGTTATCCACGTAACGAACCGCAACCGTACCTGATGCTTCAATCGCTGCTAGGTGCTCTGCATCACGTACTTCTACACGCCCTTCACCGTGGGAAACCGCGATTGGCATGCGCGAACCAGCCATTCCGTCGAAGAATACAGAGTCAGATTTCTGAACTTCAACTAGACTAAAGCGCGCTTCAAAACGCTCAGATTCGTTGCGCACAAAACGTGGCCACAAGTTTGCACCTGGGATCAGCTCTTTCAGGTTTGATAGCATCTGACAACCGTTACATACACCTAAAGAGAACGTCTCTTCACGGTTGAAGAAGGCTTGGAACTGTTCACGAGCTTGTGCGTTAAACAGGATAGACTTAGCCCAACCTTCACCCGCACCTAGTACGTCGCCGTAAGAGAAGCCACCACAAGCTACTAGGCCATGGTATTCATCCAGTACCGCTTGGCCTGTTAGGATATCGCTCATATGGATGTCGGTTGCTTCAAAGCCTGCTCTGTCAAACGCTGCTGCCATTTCGACGTGGGAGTTAACGCCCTGCTCACGTAGAATTGCCATCTTAGGTTTAGCACCTTTCGCAATGTACGGTGCTGCAACGTCTTCATTTACGTCGAAGCTGAGCTTAACGTTTAGACCCGGGTCAGAGTTGTCTTTCTTAGCTTCGTGCTCTTGGTCTGCACACGCTGGGTTATCACGTAGGCTTTGCATCTTATGCGTTGTTTCAGCCCAGATAACGCGTAGTTCGGTACGTGAACGTTCAAGCACAACTGCATCACCAGAAGTGATAACAAAGTCGTCTGAAGCTTCAACAGAACCAATCACATGTGAGCATGCCTCTAAGCCGTTTGCCGCCAGAGTAGATAGAACTGAATCTAGATCATCATTCTTAACTTGAACAACCGCACCTAGCTCTTCGTTAAATAGAACGGCTAGCGCATCATCACCCAGCTCTGCGATGTTCGCTTTTACGCCACAGTGACCCGCGAATGCCATCTCAGCCAGTGTAACAAACAGACCGCCGTCGCCTTTATCGTGGTAAGCCACTAGCTTGTCATCACGTACTAACGCTTGCATTGCATCAAAGAAGCCTTTTAGCTGCTCTGCATTATCTACGTCAGCAGGTTTGTCACCCAGCTGTTTGTATACTTGTGCCAATGCTGTCGCACCTAAGCGGTTTTTGCCGTTACCCAAGTCAACAAGAACTAGAGAAGTATTTCCTTTGTCAGTGCGTAGTTGTGGAGTCACGGTCTTACGTACGTCTTCCACACGACCAAATGCCGTGATAACTAACGACAGTGGAGAAGTGACTTCTTTGCTCTCGCCGTTTTCTTCCCACTTGGTTTTCATCGACATGGAGTCTTTACCAACTGGGATAGTCAAACCTAACGCAGGACACAATTCTTCACCAACCGCTTTCACTGCTTCGTAAAGACCCGCATCTTCACCTGGGTGACCCGCTGGAGACATCCAGTTCGCAGACAGTTTAATGTGTTTAATATCACCGATGTCTGTTGCCGCAATGTTCGTTAGTGACTCACCAACGGCTAGGCGAGCCGATGCTCCAAAGTCTAGTAATGCCACTGGCGTGCGCTCACCCATCGACATTGCTTCGCCATGGTAAGTGTCGTAGCTTGCCGCTGTTACTGCGCAGTTTGCTACTGGTACCTGCCAAGGACCAACCATTTGATCACGAGCAACCAGACCCGTTACTGTTCGGTCACCGATAGTAATTAGGAATGTTTTTTCTGCAACAGCAGGAAGACGAAGTACGCGATCCACCGCTTCATTAAGCTCAATACCATCACGAACAATGGCAGGGCTTTCCACTTTTAGTGTGGTTGCGTCACGGTGCATCTTCGGTGGCTTACCAAGCAGGATATCCATTGGCATATCGATTGGCGTATTGTCGAAGTGAGAATCTTCTAGCGTTAGATGACGCTCTTCTGTCGCCACACCCACCACTGCATACGGTGCGCGTTCACGCTTACAGATGGCGTCGAATGCTTCCATGTTTTCTGGCGCTACCGCTAGAACGTAACGTTCCTGTGATTCGTTACACCAGATTTCCAGTGGGCTCATGCCCGGCTCATCGTTTGGTACATCGCGTAATTGGAACTTACCGCCACGCTCACCGTCGTCGACAAGTTCAGGCAATGCGTTAGAGATACCGCCTGCACCCACATCGTGGATAAATGCGATTGGGTTATCGTCGCCTAACTGCCAACAACGGTCGATCACTTCCTGACAGCGACGTTCCATCTCTGGGTTTTCACGCTGTACCGAAGCGAAGTCCAGATCTTCTGCTGACTGACCAGATGCCATGGAAGATGCCGCACCACCACCAAGACCGATGTTCATTGCCGGACCACCAAGTACGATTAGGCTCGCACCTACAGGGATCTCTTTCTTCTGTACGTGTTCATCGCGGATGTTACCCATACCACCAGCAATCATGATTGGTTTGTGGTAACCACGAATTTCTTCACCCGCATGAGAAGTGACTTTTTCTTCGTAAGTACGGAAGTAACCCAATAGATTTGGACGACCAAATTCGTTGTTGAATGCCGCGCCGCCAAGAGGGCCTTCAAGCATGATGTCTAACGCATTCACAATACGACCCGGCTTGCCGAAGTCGGTTTCCCATGGCTGTTCAAAACCAGGAATACGTAAGTTAGAGGTTGTAAAGCCAACCAGACCCGCTTTTGGCTTACCGCCGATACCCGTCGCGCCTTCGTCACGGATTTCACCGCCTGAGCCAGTCGATGCGCCCGGCCATGGAGAGATTGCCGTTGGGTGGTTGTGCGTTTCTACCTTCATCAAGATGTGCGTATCTTCATGGTGGTACGTGTATTGACGAGATTTAGGGTCAGGGAAGAAACGCCCCGCTTTAGAACCTGTCATAACGGCTGCGTTGTCTTTGTATGCAGACAGTACATAGTCAGGTGTCGTTTCAAAAGTGTTTTTGATCATTTTGAACAAAGACTTAGGTTGATCTACCCCGTCGATAGTCCAATCTGCGTTAAAAATTTTGTGGCGACAATGCTCTGAGTTCGCCTGAGCAAACATCATCAATTCAATGTCGTTTGGGTTACGCCCAAGCTTAGTAAAGTTCTCTACCAAGTAATCAATTTCATCTTCTGCGAGTGCCAAGCCAAGGGAAACGTTTGCCTCTTCAAGCGCAAGACGACCGCCAGCTAAGATATCAACATGTGCGACAGGCTTAGGCTCTGCAACAGTAAATAATGCTGATGCGGCTTCAAATTCTGTGAATACTGTTTCCATCATGCGGTCGTGAATTAACGCTTTAACAGCGTCAGCTTGAGCTTCTGATAGAACAACTGAAGATTCGACATAATAAGCCGTACCACGCTCTAGACGTTTCACTTTATCCAGACCACAGTTAACAGCGATATCGGTAGATTTAGAAGACCAAGGCGAGATAGTGCCAGGACGAGGCGTGACAAGAAGTAGAAGACCTTCAGGCTCATGCTCTTCGATGGTTGGGCCGTAAGTTAGTAACTTTTCAAGTTTTTCTAACTCTTGGTCATCAAGGTCTGACTTTAGATCGGCAAAGTGCATAAACTCGGCATAAATGCTAGTTACAGGCAGATCTTGTTCACGACAAAGTTCCAGTAGTTTATTAACACGAAACTCAGAAAGAGCTGGGGAGCCACGCAAAATTCTCATGTGCTTAGGTCTCTTATGCAATTGATTAAGGTGATATTGGAATAAATTCAGACACTTAAAATAAGCCCTGTCGAACCTATGCCGATTCCACCTCGTCATTGCGAGCGCATTATATAGTAATTGTTTTTGTGATGTAACACCAAAAGCAACCGTTTGCGTCATTTTTTTTGTCAAATTTGA
>NZ_JAWPOX010000627.1:0-656 GCF_033344475.1 Vibrio sp. 1288 | reverse complement strand
GCAAAACCATGATGTAACACGCGGTTTCATCCTAACTGAATGATAGTATTGATGAATAGTTGTAAGCAAAACAGTAATTAAAGGGACGGCTTATGTTGGCAGTCACTTTTTCGTGGATGAAATATGACAATCAGATACTCTTTACTTGCGGCCAGTTTACTGGCTGGGCTTGTTCACGCCAATGAAGCACCGAAAAATATTATTTATATGATCGGTGATGGAATGGGCCCTGCCTACACAACCGCCTACCGTTATTATCAAGATAACCCAGAAACTAAACAGATTGAGCCTACAGTCTTTGACTCGATACTGGTTGGCATGGCTCACACCTATCCCGATGATGATACTTATGTCACTGACAGTGCAGCAGGCGCGACGGCCTTAAGCAGTGGCATAAAGAGTTACAATGGCGCCGTCGCTGTCGATACCCATAAAAAGCCAGTTAAAACGATGTTGGAAGTAGCGAAAGAGCAGGGCATGACAACCGCTCTAGTGGCGACTTCGCAAATTAACCACGCGACGCCCGCAAGCTTTGCCGCGCACAACGAATCTCGTCGTAATTATGATCAGCTAGCAGACGATTACTTGGATAACAAAGTAAATGGAAAGCTGCCCGTCGATCTGTTACTTGGTGGTGGTGTTCGATACTTTGAGCG
>NZ_JAWPOX010000626.1:0-656 GCF_033344475.1 Vibrio sp. 1288 | reverse complement strand
TGGTTGTCACCACAGAAACGATGTTGAACATCGACACTCGCAGGGCATCCAAAATTGTGTAACCATCGCGAATCACTAGCCAAGCGGCAACCACTAAGCTTGAGAACAAGAACAAGTATGCAAAGCCTCGTACCTGTGCATCTTTGACCAGAATATCGATGCTGCGTTTGCGTAAAGCGGCAACAAACAATAGAAATGGCAGACCGCCCAAGAACATGAAAGTGGTCGCGACCCAGTGCGCACCGTTGGAGAAGTTGTTCATCGAGCTATCGGAGGTCGAGTAACCGCCGGTAGATAGGGTGGTAAAGGCGTGGTTGATCGCTTCAAACAGGTTCATGCCCGTCAGAACATAACCACCAATGCACATGCCCGTTAAGATCCGATACACCAACACGATGTTCTTCGCTACGGTTTTGGCTCTTGGGCTGCTTTTATCTGACCAGTCGGACGATTCCGTTTGGAACAGCTTCATACCACCGACGTTCAACATGGGTAGGATTGCCACCGCCATTACGATAAAGCCAATGCCACCCAGCCATTGCAAGATGGAGCGCCATAACAAAATGCTTGGCGCCATGTTGTCCAAGCCACTGAGTACTGTGGAGCCTGTGGTGGTGATGCCCGACATGGTTTCGAAGTAGGCATCGGTGAAGCTG
>NZ_JAWPOX010000625.1:0-656 GCF_033344475.1 Vibrio sp. 1288 | reverse complement strand
AAATGAATTTCATCCACTTTATCTGCCGGAATGGCGGACAGATAGGTATTGCAATCAAAGCCGTGATTGAAGGCTGATACGTGTACGTTATTCAGATCGAGCAGTAACCGGCAACTTGTGCGCTGCTGAACTTCAGTGAGAAACTCCCACTCGCTGATCGTCGAGTGTTGAAACTTAACATAGCTCGATGGGTTCTCAATTAAGATTTCGCGTTGCAGATAATCCTGAACTTCAAGCACATTGCGAGTAAAAACGTTCAGTGCTTCTTCGGTGTATGGTAGGGGAAGCAAGTCGTTAAAATAATGCCCACCATTTTCACTCCAGCTCAAATGGTCAGAGACAAACATCGGGTCAATGGCATCAATCAACGCTTTCAGTTGAGCTAGGTGTACTTGGCTAACGCGTTCAACAGAGCCTAACGACAAACCAATTCCGTGGCAGCTGATCTGGTATTGCTCTCGCAAAGTGTGTAGATATTTTCGTTCGGCTGCATTGGGTTGAAAGTAGTTCTCGCTGTGAATTTCTAACCAAGACAGTTCTGGACGTTGTTGCTGAAAAAAGTCCAAATGAGGAGTCCGTAAACCAACGCCAACAAGAGGGTGAAAATCGTAGTGTTTCACGTGAAACTCCTTTTCGAACTGGATAGAAGAGGTTGT
>NZ_JAWPOX010000624.1:0-656 GCF_033344475.1 Vibrio sp. 1288 | reverse complement strand
TGTACCCAGAGCAGCAGTAAGAAGGATTTAAGAAATGCCAAAATATAGATCAGCTACCACCACACATGGTCGTAACATGGCGGGAGCTCGTGCGCTCTGGCGTGCAACCGGTGTAAAAGACGAAGATTTCGGTAAACCAATCATCGCCGTGGTGAACTCATTCACTCAGTTCGTACCAGGCCACGTACACCTTAAAGATTTGGGCCAACTTGTTGCTCAAGAGATTGAAGCGGCAGGCGGCATCGCAAAAGAATTCAATACCATCGCCGTCGATGATGGCATCGCAATGGGTCACGGCGGCATGCTTTATTCGCTGCCATCACGTGAATTGATTGCCGACTCAGTAGAATACATGGTTAATGCGCACTGTGCAGATGCGATGGTGTGTATCTCTAACTGTGACAAAATCACTCCAGGGATGCTGATGGCGTCAATGCGTCTCAACATTCCAGTTATCTTCGTATCTGGCGGCCCAATGGAAGCGGGCAAAACCAAGCTTTCAGACCAGATCATCAAGTTAGACCTTGTCGATGCCATGATCCAAGGCGCCGATCCTAAAGTGTCTGACGAACAAAGCGAACAGATCGAACGCAGTGCATGCCCAACGTGTGGATCGTGTTCAGGCATGTTCACTGCAAACTCAATGAACTGTCTGA
>NZ_JAWPOX010000623.1:0-656 GCF_033344475.1 Vibrio sp. 1288 | reverse complement strand
TAGATGGGGCTTTGATTCAGGAGTTGTTCTCGTTTGACGGTATCGGAACTCAAGTCGTCATGGCGAGCGCAGAGCAAGTTCGTCAAGCTGGTATTGATGACATCGGCGGCATTTTGGAATTGATTCATCCATTAGAAGAACAAGGCATTTTGGTCAGGCGTTCGAGAGAACAGCTAGAGCAAGAGATTGGTAAATTCACCATCATTGAAAAAGATGGCTTAATCATCGGATGCGCGGCTTTATACCCATATTCTGAAGAACGAAAAGCTGAAATGGCCTGTGTTGCTATTCACCCAGACTATCGGGATGGCAACCGAGGTTTGTTGCTGCTGAACTACATGAAGCATCGTTCAAAATCAGAAAACATCAACCAGATTTTTGTCCTTACCACCCACAGTCTACATTGGTTTAGAGAGCAAGGATTCTACGAAGTTGGAGTCGATTACTTGCCAGGAGCCAAACAAGGGCTGTACAACTTTCAGCGTAAGTCCAAAATCTTAGCGTTAGACTTATAAACAAACTCAACATCATTAACAGATGCGTTCTGAATCCTCAATCCGAGGTTTAGAACGCCATGCTCCGACTCTCTCAACAATAAAGCAATGAATCATAAGCAGTAATATCATTAATTTAGATATGCAAAGCATTACATTGAT
>NZ_JAWPOX010000622.1:0-657 GCF_033344475.1 Vibrio sp. 1288 | reverse complement strand
AACTGATTTCTGAAGAGCAGTTTGAGCGTGTTGTGGTATTGTTGCGCAGAGCGAAAATGCAGGTCCATACACTCGACAGCATGAGTTTTGATGACTTTATCAAGCATATGATGCGTGATAAAAAAGTGCTGTCAGGTCAATTGCGCTTAGTTCTACCAACCGGAATTGGCAGTGCGGAAGTGATAGCCGATACTTCACAAGAAGTGATTCAGCAGGCTATTGATTTCGGTCGCAATATTTAACCTTGTAATGACGCCATCTGGCGTCATTCTTGTTGTTTAAGAAGGTTATTAGATGAGTTTTGCTCACGTTCTGGAATTAGATTCTCAAACCGAGTTATTGGATAGATTGGAGTTGTTGACCAACTTTGGATCCAACCTTATTGCGATCAATGGCCCTGATGGGTATGGAAAATCTTGGCTGGCGCAACGATACCTTGAACTGGGTGCAAGTAACAAAAATCAATGTTTGTTACTTTGCCATGCGACCCAAGATGACGTGCAGCGTCGCGTCCTCATCTTGAGTCAGCTGGTTTCCGATGCATTGTTTAATCAACAAGAGCCTTTACTCGACAGTCTAGAGCGTATTCTCGAAGGTGAGCCTTGCGATATTGCGATTGTTATTGATGATGCTCATTTACTTAGTGAAACGCTCGTT
>NZ_JAWPOX010000621.1:0-658 GCF_033344475.1 Vibrio sp. 1288 | reverse complement strand
TCGGCACCGATCTTCCAGCCTTTAGCCAGCAATTGCTCCATTACATAGCGGTCACCGACAGCAGCACGAACAAATGGAATACCTAATTGCTTCAGGCCATTTTCCATACCTAGGTTAGTCATCAACGTACCAACCACGCCACCTTTTAGTTCACCACGACGCAAAGCATCACGTGCGATAATGTAAGCAATTTGGTCACCATCGACTTTATTACCTAAATGGTCAACCATGATGATACGGTCGCCGTCACCATCGAATGCAAGACCAAGATGAGCTTGCTCTTCTACAACGCGTTTTTGTAGCGCGCGAACGTCTGTAGCACCGACTTCTTCATTGATGTTGATACCATTTGGCTCAACACCCATCGCGATTACATCTGCACCAAGTTCTTTGAAGACATTTGGAGCAATATGGTAGGTAGCACCATGAGCGCAATCAACGACGATCTTTAAGTTAGAGAGACTTAGTGTCGATGGGAATGTGCTTTTACAGAACTCGATGTAACGACCTGCAGCATCATTTAAACGAGTCGCTTTGCCCAATTCAGAAGACTCAACACATTCAATGTCTTTGTCCAATTCAGCTTCGATAGCAAGCTCGATATCATCAGGCAATTTTGTACCCTCAGATGAGAAGAATTTAATACCGTTGTCGTAAT
>NZ_JAWPOX010000620.1:0-659 GCF_033344475.1 Vibrio sp. 1288 | reverse complement strand
GGTTCATTTTGTTAAACGCACGTACCGCCGCTTTCAGTTCGTTACTGCCTCGCTCAGAGACTTCGGGCACGTCTAATCGGCTCGACATCAGGGTTGCGGCTTTTGCCAGCTCTCGAATGGGTTGAATTTCTTTGCGAACGATAAACCAGGTACACAGCAACAGCATTAGCGCGGACACCAATAGCGTCAGCCATTGGCGCAGCTCAAAATAGTTAGTCTCTAGGTTGATGTAAGGCGCGGGTAGCACCGCCGCGAGATAAAACCATTCGTTCTGTGCGACTTCGACCTGCATCACCAGAATAGGCGGATTGAGGTCACCAAACGAAAGCGAATAATGCGCCCACAATAACGGCAGTTCGTCGATAGGTAGCTCGTTGTTGAACACTTTGAGTTTGTCGCGCTGGGTGAACTCCACCTCGATATTAGGAATGCCGCTCAGCTCGCTTTCTAATACCTCGCGAACTTGGTTGATGACCAACGTTTTGCGTTCGCTTTCTGGCAGTGGGTCGACGTCAATCTGGTGATTGTTGAGTGAGACGAAAAAGCGCGTACCACCCATATTGCGTAGTTGATTGAGCACCAAGTGGCGATATTCCGAAGGGAGGGTTTGAAAGAAGGCGATGGTAGAAGAAGCACTCAGTGCTAAGCTTTTGACCGTG
>NZ_JAWPOX010000619.1:0-659 GCF_033344475.1 Vibrio sp. 1288 | reverse complement strand
CGAGCGCCTGACAGAAATGGGTCACGATGTCGTTGGCATCGATAACATTAACGACTATTACGACGTTAACTTGAAGTATGCTCGGTTAGAGCGAATCCAACAGCCCCTATTCAAGTTCGTAAAACTGGATATTGCCGACCGAGTGGCGATCCCAGAGCTGTTTGCCAGTGAGCAATTTGATCGTGTTATCCACTTAGCAGCGCAGGCAGGTGTACGCTACTCTCTGGATAATCCGCTTGCTTATGCAGATAGCAATTTAGTGGGACACCTAAATATTTTAGAAGGGTGTCGCCACAATAAAGTGAAACACCTCGTTTATGCTTCCTCCAGTTCTGTTTATGGTTTAAATGGAAAGGTGCCCTTCAGTACAGATGATTCTGTCGACCATCCTATCTCTCTATATGCTGCGACCAAAAAATCTAACGAATTGATGGCGCACACCTATTCTCATCTTTACGACATCCCTACGACAGGGTTACGTTTCTTTACTGTTTATGGTCCATGGGGCCGTCCAGATATGGCACTGCTCAAGTTCACTCATAAAATTGTCAACGGAGAAACCATCGATATTTATAACAACGGTGATATGCGCCGTGATTTCACTTATATCGATGACATCGTAGAGGGTATTATCCGTATCCAAAATGTTCTACCTGAAA
>NZ_JAWPOX010000618.1:0-659 GCF_033344475.1 Vibrio sp. 1288 | reverse complement strand
GTTCAAAGAGAGCACTCTGACCGGCGTTCCTGGCGTCGTTGTGAATAACAAGTACATCGTTATTCCTAATGAAGTCCGTAGCTATGCCGAGTACAGCGAATTGGTGAACTATCTGCTAACGCTATAAATTAAAAGAAATGAAAAATGGCGGCCAAGTGGTCGCCATTTTTTTTGAACTCGTTATCTCAGTACGGTTGTACAAGCTTGAGTTGGTACGCTAGTCATGAATATCGCGTGCGGATAAAACAAGCTAGCAACGGTGATAGCGACATTGCACGGTTGTGCGATGGTGTTTTTCACCACATTGGTGAGAACAATGCCCGTGTTGTTTACTGTTTGAGTGGCAGCTTGTTGCGCTTGGTAAGAAACGCAGCCAGAAGTCGCATTGATAATTGCAGTGCTAAATAGTAGTTTGCGGAAAAACATATTCATATCCTTTGTGAATGTTTACGGACATATATATGTAGGTTTGCGCTACTTTAAAACAAAACGGTGTTCAAAATGTATGTGTATTCACGAAATGAACAATGTTTTATATGGGTTGATTGGTTTTGTGATCTGAGTACTGGACAGACCAGATTATGCAATCAAAACCAATCCATGCATCAAAATGACGCCACAGGTGAGCTTATTCCTCATGCCTTGATAGCCTTTGGGAT
>NZ_JAWPOX010000061.1:0-14128 GCF_033344475.1 Vibrio sp. 1288 | reverse complement strand
TTATCTCCGTATGAAATGGTGAATTTATCATCTCAGAACTAACGGCTGAGTGATAGGGAGGAAGTCCATTCCATACGCTAAGAGCATAACCTTATATTTCTAAAGGAAAAATTTGCTTAGATTTATTCCTTCTTACAAAGTGAAGTCTTTACCAGAGTTACCCTGCTTTTTGACCTTTGCAATAGTTGATCGGCTACAGCGTAAAAGGTGTTGAATCTGAGACCAACTTTTCCCCTCACTAAGTAAAAGTGCTACGTTTTCTCTCAGCTTGAGATCTGGTTTTCTTCCTTGGTATTTACCCAAGGTTTTTGCTTTCTGTATTCCCTGTGCCTGTCTTTTACGTCGAGTCTCATAATCATCCCTTGCCATTGCCGCAGCGAGATCAATCATAAACTCAGTGAGCACTTTTGAAATCATAGAACTTTCGGCGTTACCACTGAGGGCTGCATGAGTCATTGGCTGGTCAAGAACAACAATATGAAGTCCCGCATCAACTAATTGATGTTTGAGCAGTTTCCATTGTTCATATGGCAATCTTGATAACCTATCAACCTTTTCGATAAGCAAAATATCATTTTGATGAGAATCATCTATTAAACGTGACAGCTCAGCTCTTTCTAGCTTAGAACCTGATTGGTTTTCAATATAGAAACTGGCAATACGTACACCTTTTTGATTAGCAAACTGCTCTAATTCTGTTTTAGCACGATTAGCATCCTGTTCACCAGTTGATGCTCTTAGGTAGCCCCGTATGAACATTTTTTATTACTTCGGTCTGTTTTAAGTATGGTATTCAATATTAGTCCACGTAGGGTGTAAAACCAATAATAAACGAACCAGTTTTTCAAAGATGTGATATGGTTTGCTTGAGGTGTACCCAATTCAGACTATTTTATTTTAACCGAGGCATTGCTTAACCATAGAATTTGCGTTTGTTATCTGTAGGGCTGAGTGATTATCAAAATTGATATGATTGTATATAGATAGAAATCTATATAGAATATAGTCTATACTAAGAAAGCAAAGATAAAACATGTGGAATGTAGTAACTAGACCGCTTTTTGACGAGTGGTTTCTATCACTAGATGAAAGCGATCAGATTAATGTCCGCGCATGCATTCAGGTCCTTCTTGAAAGAGGGCCGCAACTGAGCAGACCATACGCTGATACAGTGGAAGATTCAAAGCACAGCAACATGAAAGAGTTACGGGTGCAAAGCAATGGGAAACCTATCCGGGCTTTCTTTGCTTTTGACCCAGAAAGAACAGGAATTATCTTATGTGGCGGTGATAAAACTGGCGATAAGAGATTCTACAAAAAGATGATTCCGATTGCTGATGCAGAACTTGATGAGCATTTAGAGGAACTTAAACATGAAAAGTAACCCATTAAGCGTACTTGACGCAAAAATGTCACCAGAAGCACTTGCTGCCGCTAAAGAAAAAGCAGCGGATATGCTTCTTGATATTCGACTTGCGGAGCTTCGAGAGATCACCCATCTATCTCAAGTAGAAATCGCTAAAGCTATGGGCATTAGCCAGCCATCAGTTGCCAATTTAGAAAAATCTGGCAAAGATTTACGTCTTAGTTCTCTAAAAAAATACATCGAAGCGACCGGTGGTAAGCTTCGCATTGATGTAGAACTGCCAGATGGAAAACATTTTGGCTTCCCAGTGTAATGCTGAAATGATTATCTGAGTTGCATATTAGGTTACTCTCCCTGCTTGTAGGGACGCAAGTGCGGTGTAGAAGAGTAATAAATCATACTAAAATGGCAGCGATGACATCGGGACGCTGCCATTTCTAAATTGAAAATGTCGAGTAGACGACACCTGTTACCAAGTGTCGCCCCTCTAAGATGTATGGACTCCCTTTCCTCAGGGAGCTACGGTTGAAGTTGACCAAAACCTAACCAAGAGTCCATACAATGCAAAAATATAACGTTATAGCGATTGACTTGGCAAAAAATGTCTTTCAGGTTTGTAAATTAAGCCCACAAGGAAAAGTTATATACAATCGCGAAATTAGCAGAACGAAGCTCAAAGAACTTCTAATTAAAGAGAAGCTTTCATTAGTGGCCATGGAATCGTGTTCAAGTGCTCATTATTGGGCGAGATATGCAAAAACCGCTGGTCATCAAGTCAAAGTGATCAACGCTCGTGCGGTTAAGGGATTTCAAACAAAACAAAAAACAGATAAGAACGATGCTCTTGCTATTGCCACCGCAGCATCACTTGAGCATATCTATAGTATTCGAGTTCAATCTGTGGATGAGCAAGCAATGCAATCAATGGAACGAGCCAGAAATTTAGCTCTCACGCACCAGATAGCTCAAAGTAATCATATTCGTGGATTACTGTCAGAATTTGGGATCATTCTTCCCCAAGGATTAACTTCGTTAAGAGAAGGGATTCCATTTGTTCTTGAAGATGCACAAAATGGATTACCTGATCGGTTCAGAGCCGTACTTCTTCGGTTGTGGGAACATTTGCTTGTTCAGATAGAGATAGTAATTAAAGATAATGATGTGTGTCAAAAGCTAATGAAACTTGAAGGTGTTGGTCCTTTCGGGGCTTTAGGTCTTGCCCTGCGATTAGGGAAAGGCGAGAACTTCTCAAGTGGAAGAAGTGCCTCAGCCAGCATAGGCTTAACACCAAAACAGCATAGTTCTGGCGGTAAAGAACGTATTGGGCATATATCAAAGAAAAGTGCCGACATGCGACTCCGTTCAACTCTTTTTCAAGGAGCGCTTTCGGTCGTTAGCCTGGTAGTGAATCGCCCAGCTAGAACAAATAAAGAACAATGGTTAAAAGCTTTAATAGAGAGACGTGGGAAGAAAGTTGCTGCGATTGCGTTAGCAAATAAAACCGTGCGAACAGCTTACGCTCTTTTAAAGAATGACTCAGTG
Source organism: Vibrio sp. 1288 (assembly GCF_033344475.1). Lineage (NCBI taxonomy): Bacteria > Pseudomonadati > Pseudomonadota > Gammaproteobacteria > Vibrionales > Vibrionaceae > Vibrio > Vibrio sp. 1288. The sequence goes on along the minus strand of NZ_JAWPOX010000061.1, from coordinate 11,220 downwards.
TACCAGCTAGGAAAATTAGCTTGATATACCGAGCATAATCAACATAGAACTATGGTAAAACAGGTAAGACCGACCAATAGAAGCTAGTTGGGTTCTAAGGCACAATGATGCCGTTCCTAAGACTTAGCCTATTGGTGCGACTACATTTTAGGGCGAGGTAGCTCCTCAAGAAAGCCCGTATATAAGAGCGCATCTATACTTGTTTTTATTTTGTTTTTTGTTGATTTTCCGAGGGAGTCCATATAAGAACCCAGCGTGCAACTTTCACCGCACTAGGCTAAAGCCTTCACGAAGGCACCGATTGGCACCCAGCAACTTATAAAGCGGCGAGCGCAGGCTCATGCCAAGAGTTACGGCATTGCTTCTTTGATTTTCTCTTAGCCAAGTATTCTTGGTATTGAGGATCAAAAGGCGTTGCAGCACTCCTGATTTTCACATGTCTCTCAATCGGCACCTTAGCTATTTGATACAGATTGAACTGACAATCCATATCCATGATCTTCTGCCAACCGTGAAACTGCAATTGACCTTGACGGTTGATGAAGTATTTAAGGGCGATCCAAGTTCTAGACTTAGTCGGATGACGCCTTTTAGCCCAGTGCCATAACGCATGGAATAGTTTGTGACCTACATATCCGAATATCTGTTTAGCAACGCAGTGTCGATAGTAATTCGACCAGCCCCTGAGTTTCGGATTTATCAACTTGATTAAATCGTTGACAGGGATGGTTGCGTGCTTTTTGATGAGTTCGCGCAAATTACTTAGGAACAGTAGCGTGTTGGATTTACTCGGCTTAATGAGCAACTTCCCTTTGTACTTCCTATGATTAAAACCTAGGAAATCAAAACCACGGCTGATATGGGTAATGTGCGTTTTTTCTTCGGAGAGTGTTAAGCCTCTTTCCGCTAAGAACTCAGCAATCAACGGTTTGATATCGTTCTCCAGCACTTCCTTTGAGGCACTGGTGACGACGAAATCATCGGCGTATCCAATAAAGTTGGCTCTCGCACCCTTTTTGAGGGCGGTAGATTTTATGCGCTGTTCTAGACCTGCAAGTGTCATCAACATCAGAGTGGGAGATATAATCCCACCCTGCGGTGTACCCTCGTCGGTATGGTAGAACAACCCTTTATCTATAAAGCCAGATTTCAGCCATTGTTCCAGCATCCGTTTATCTGCTGGTATGTTTTCGATAGGCTATGTTCCCTTAAATTGTTGCTACACTGTATGTAGATCCAGCTAACGAGGATTTACCCATGATACCAGCACAATTTACTAGGCTGATGGCCGAGCTTGAGCATCTAACGGATAACCAAGTTCGTTATATCAAAAAGTGGCTAAAAGGGACGCATAGCACATCTCAGTTGATATCCGAGCTTGAGGAGCGGATGGTTGAAAAACCTGAATGTCCACACTGCCATAGCTCATTGATTAATCGACACGGCAAAGTCAATAAGATGCAGCGATATCGTTGTAAAAACTGCGGTAAAACCTTTGTAGCAACGACAGCGACTCCGCTAGCTTGGCTGAGATACAAAGAGCTTTGGCTGGATTACATACGGTGTATGCTCGATAGCAAAGTCTTGCGTGCATGTGCGGAAGAATGTGGGATCAACCTGAAAACATCGTTCCGATGGCGACACCGTTTTCTGGCCTTACCTCAACGATAAAAGCGAGTAGGCTTGAGGGTATTATTGAAGCAGACGAAACCCTGTTTCCGTATTCAGAAAAAGGGTCAAAAAAATTGAGCCGTCCGCCACATAAGCGCGGGATGAAAGCTCAAAAACGGGGTCGCTCTAAGGAAGACTGGGTGACCGTTTTGACGGTTAGGGATAGAGCCAAGAACACCTATGAAGCTATTTTGCCTGACGTCACAACCGAAACATTGCAGCAAGAACTGGTTGGTAAGTTGGAAAAAGACAGCGTGTTATGTAGTGATGGCTATAAGCCTTACATCGCACTGTCAGCAAAAAATGATTTAATTCACAAGCGGTTAGACGTGGCTGGCGGCATAAAGGTGATAGATAAAGTCTTTCACATTCAAAATGTCAATGCGTACCACAGCCGTTTAAAACTTTGGATAAAACGGTTTCATGGCGTAGCCACAAAATATCTTGATCATTATCTTGGTTGGTTTAGATATATGGATACGCCAGAAAACCTTAACGAAAACAGGCTGTTCCACATTCAACAACAGTTAATGGGAACATAGCCAAGCGATAATCTGATTTTTGCTTCATGCAAAGCTCTCTCATGCGCATTATGGATTGAAGCTGCTGTTGTTCTACAGATTTTCCAGAAACAAATGCGACATCTGGAAGCAATGAAGCTTGAATAATGGCCAGTGCATCATTCTTATCTGTTTTTTGATTTTGTCTTACTGAAGCAACTAAATTTGGAGAAATAAGTCGGGCATCATGACCTAAAGATGCAGTCCGCTGCTTCCAGTAATTGGAAGTACTACACGCTTCAAATATCACTGTCATTGGCTTGGAGTTAGCTAACCACAAAGCGAATTCATTCGGCGTCATTTCGGTATTGGAACGCACCTTCTTGTTTGCATAGACACAAACTTGAACCACTTTCTTTGCTAAGTCGACACCAAGGATAGTTTTCTTCATGCTGAACTCCAGTTTTATGTAGCAAGCTTAGAATTATCTAGCTTACGGTTAGTAAGGAGGGGAGTCCAATTATCTGCTGGGGCGGATCAGAACTAGGATCCGCAGTTCTATATGAGTTCGAAAAGGTGTTGTGATCTTGAGCCCAATATGGATAATGTTTGTGCTTGAAACTATAAAAAATAGGCGCGATATATCAGCGTCTTAAAAATAAAAACGTCAGTAGAACTCAATACCAATTTTATTATTGGTATGGGTTTAGCGCTATGTGGTTTGCGTACAGCCGATGGGCGGTAGCGTCTTGAAATGGCTTACGAGATTAAATACTACATATGGCTCTCGAGTTCACAAGCCAACACTAATAAATTTGACACTATCTTGAAAAACAGGGAAACCGTATGAAGGTCGTTGATATATAAGGGCTGCGGTGATGCTTAAAATTAGTTACCAATGCCTCATTACTCCAGGGCAAGATCATGAAAACCCCTTATGTAATAAGGGATGACGTGAAATCATATTTTCATTAATCAGGGAAAAATCATCAACATGCCCATGTTTAAAGGGGTTCATGACGTATTGAGCTCTCAATTTTTGAACGTAACTAGTTAGCGTTATCACATAACAATCAATTGTTCGATGATCGATTTGTAGATCATTTTCAGTGTTTTCTAATACCTCCATAGACAAATTGGAGGTCCAACAATGAGTAACCAGCACCCATTTATGCATTTCGATGTCATTCCAGATTACCGACAGCAAGGCAAAGTCGAACACAAGTTAACTGATATCATTCTGTTAACAATTTGTGCTGTACTTTCCGGTCAAGACGACTGGAAAGCGATTCACCTTTACGGTGAAGCTAAGTTGGATTTCTTGAAGCGACTTGGTGATTTTAGCCATGGCGTACCTTCAACATCGACGATAGCCAGAGCGATGGGAATGATTAATGCGACTCGACTACAAAAGTGCTTCATTGAATGGATGAAAGATTGCTGTGAGCTAACTAAGGGTGAAGTCATTGCCATTGATGGTAAAACCGTTAGGGGCTCTTACGATGACTCTCGCGGCCTGGGTGCTATTCACATGGTGAACGCTTTTGCTACTGAAAATGGCGTTAGTCTCGGACAGCATAAAGTTTACGAAAAAAGCAACGAGATCACCGCTATCCCAGAGTTGCTCGAACTGCTTGATATATCAGGCTGTTTGGTCACTATTGATGCTATGGGATGTCAGAAGAAAATCGCTCAAAAAATACGAAACAAAAACGCAGATTACTTATTAGCGGTGAAAGGTAATCAAGGTCGTTTAGAGCAAGCATTCGATAATTATTTCGATATGAGCATGCTACAAAAACACGATGGTGATTCTTATAGCACACAAGAAAAATCGCGTGGCAGACAAGAAACTAGGTTGGCATTAACCAACACAGATTTAAGTGTTTTGGGTGATCTAGAGTTTGATTGGCCCGAGCTAAAAACGATGGGTATCGTTGTTTCTGTGAGGCAAGAAGAAGCCGTGGCGAAAGAGTCAGAAATCACGGTGAGATACTACATTAGCTCGAAGAATTTAAGTGCTAAAGAATTGTTAAATGCAACGCGTTCACATTGGTTGCTCGAGTCGATGCACTGGTCCCTAGATACAACATTTGGTGAAGATGCTTGCCGAAAACGAGCGGAAGAAAGTGCAGAGAACTTTGCAAGGATCAGGCAGATGTGTTTGAACATGCTGAAACGTGAAACGACTTTGAAAGCGAGTATTAAACACAAAAGAGCGATGTGTGCGATGGATTCTGAGTACCTTTTGAAGGTTCTGGCAAGCCTTTATTGACGGGGATGTTCATGATTTTTCCGTGCATTAATTAGATACTGAAGTCACAATAACCTCAATACATCCAAGATCGATTTGATGATCAGATTTAGGTGTGATCATATACTGTTTTTTAACAGTAGATATTTAGCCTAATGAACGGATTAAGCCTTTTGGACCATATTTCAGTTATTCGAGACCCTCGCCAAGCTTGGAAAATAGAGCACACGCTAACCGACATTATCTTCTTAACAATTGCAGCAGTGATTGCTGGTGCTGAAGGTTGGGAGGATATCGAAGATTTTGGTGAAGATAACTTGGAATGGCTTAGACAGTATGGTGATTTCAAACAAGGCATACCAGTGCACGATACCATTGCCCGAGTTATCAACCTTATTTCCGCCAAGCAACTGCAACGATGCTTTACTGCGTGGATGAAAGACTGTCATGAGGTGACTGAGGGTGAAGTGATTGCTATCGACGGCAAAACTCTCAGAAGCACATACAACAAAGACAAGCGTTGTGGTGTAATCCATATGGTTAGTGCGTTTAGTGCTGCAAATCAAGTTGTGTTAGGGCAGGTTAAAACAGCAGACAAAAGCAATGAAATCAAAGCGATCCCTGAACTTCTTGAAATGCTTTCCTTACAAGGTTGTTTAGTGACGATAGATGCTATGAGATGCCAGAAGAATATAGCTGAAAAGATAGTCGGCCAAGATGCAGATTACCTCTTAGCGGTAAAAGGTAATCAAAAACGATTGGAGCAAGCGATTAGCCAAGTGTTTAATTCGAGTATGCTCAATAGTTTTGAAGGTGATAAATACGTCACTCAAGAGAAAGGACATGGTCGTACAGAAACGCGTTTGAGTATGGTTGTTCACAATACAGATTTCTTAGGCGATATAGCGCTTGATTGGGCGGGACTCTCCACCATTGGTATGGTCGTTTCAATTCGTCAAGAAGGTGATAAGCCAGCAGAAACAATGCAAATCAAGCACTACATAAGCTCAGCAAAACTGACGGCGAAAGCTTTACTAGAGAGCACGCGAGCACATTGGAGCATTGAAAATCAGATGCATTGGCGATTAGACGTTGGTTTTAAAGAAGATGAATGTCGAATACGTCGAGAGCAAGCGGGTGAGAACTTAGCGGTTATAAGACATATTGCTTTAAACCTGCTGACGGAAGAAACCAGCTTTAAAGCTGGTATCAAAAGAAAGCAGAAAAAAGCAAACCGTAGCAACAGCTACCTTTCGCAAGTCCTTGCAGGGCAAGGGGCTTCGTAATCTTGCCCTGCTCATTACTCTCAGTTTTCAAATGTAACCCAATGAAATCTAAGATCGCCTTGTAGATCATTTCTGCTGTTTTGTAATAGCTCCTAGACAATATAGGAGCCTAAATATGAGCGAGTTAACCAACCCATTTATGCACTTTCAAATCATTAAAGACTATCGACAAGAAAGCAAAGTAGAACACAAATTATCAGACATTATTTTGCTGACAATTTGTGGTGTTTTGTCGGGTCACGATGGCTGGGATGGCATTATTGATTTTGGTAATGCTCGCTTAGATTTCCTCAAACGATATGGGCATTTTGAAGCTGGGATTCCTTCTGCGGATACGCTGTCTCGAGTGATGGGTATGATTAATCCTGCAGCGTTGCAAAGAAGCTTCATTGCTTGGATGAAGGACTGTCATACACTGACGGATGGTGAAGTTATAGCCATCGACGGTAAAACATTACGTGGCTCTTATGATCGCTCGAAAGGCAAAGGAACGATTCACATGGTGAACGCTTTTGCGACAGCGAATGGAATGAGCATTGGTCAACAGAAGGTTGATAGTAAAAGCAATGAAATTACAGCGATCCCCAAGCTACTTGACTTGCTAGACGTAAAAGGTTGCTTGATTACAATTGATGCGATGGGCTGCCAAAAGAAAATAGCACAGAAAATCCTCGATAAAGAAGCGGATTATTTACTGGCAGTTAAAGGCAATCAGGGAATGCTTGAGCAAGCCTTTAATGATTATTTTCGAATGGACATGCTTCAAGACTTCGATGGCAGTTCTTACAGTACTCAAGAAAAAAGTCACGGAAGAATAGAAACGAGAGTGGCTTTAGTGAATCGCGATTTGTCGGTTTTGGGTGACATTGAACATGAATGGCCTGAGTTAAAAACGATGGGCATCGTGGCTTCAATTCGACAAGAATCGGCAGTAGCAACAGAGCAAGATGTGAGTATTCGATACTACATATGCTCTAAAGAATTAGAAGCTCAAACGTTACTTGAAGCGACTCGTTCTCACTGGGGTGTAGAGGTCATGCATTGGTCGCTGGATACTGCATTTTGTGAGGACAACTCTCGTATTAGAGCGGACGATCGAGCAGAGGCTTTTGCAAGGATCAGGCAGATGTGTTTGAACCTATTAAAGAGCGAAACCACCTTTAAAGGTGGTATTAAACGTAAGCGCATGAACTGCGCAATGGACGAAAACTACCTAAGTAAGGTTCTTGAAAGCCTTACGTGACGGTGATGTTCATGCGGTTTCCGTGGTTGTAATGGTGCCTTCGACTGGCATCATAACTCCTGAGGGTGTTCAACCGTTGGCGTCACTTAACTATAGCTGATGTTGGTGTGTTTTCCATAAAAATAACCCGCGAACATAGTTTAACTCCTGATGATTTGGCTTACATGGAACTAAAATCAAAATTTATGCTAGTGTTGCTAGCACCCACCTTGTTGGCCGGCTGTACTTTGCCGGGCTCACACTTGTCTACGAATAATAAAAACCTTGTAGATGTTAATGAGGCTAATCAGAACGCCGACATTTCTGAAGTCGTCAATTTACATACACTTAGTGCTAAAACGGTAGCAAGCTACAGTGGAGCAGGTTATTTTGCTTCTAAAGCCAATCCTGAGCTTGATCGGCAGGTAGCGCAGTATGAGTACCGGGTAGGTTCTGGTGACATTCTCAGTATCACTGTATGGGATCACCCTGAATTAACTATTCCAGCAGGTTCATACCGCAGCGCTTCAGAAGCAGGTAACTGGGTGCACCCAGATGGTACTATTTATTATCCTTACATTGGTACCGTAAATGTTGCTGGTAAAACCGCGAGTGAGATCCGTCGTGAAGTTTCAAAGCGTTTGGCAAAGTACATTGAAAGCCCGCAGGTTGATGTCAATGTTGCAGCATTCCGTTCTCAAAAAGCCTATATAACAGGTGAGGTTTCTTCTCCTGGTAAACAGGAAATAACCAATATTCCGTTAACGCTACTTGATGCAATCAATGAGGCTGGAGGCTTGGCTCCTGATGCCGACTGGCGCAACGTGACGTTAACACGCAATGGAGAAGAGCAGCACGTTTCTCTATATGCCTTGATGCAACGTGGTGATTTAACTCAAAACCGATTGTTACGAGGTGGAGATATTATTCATGTGCCACGCAACGACAGTCAGAAACTGTTTGTGATGGGTGAAGTAAATAACCCTCAAATGCTGAAAATCGATCGTTCTGGTATGAGTCTGACTGAAGCACTGAGTAGTGTAGGCGGCATTAATGAACTAGCAGCGGATGCTACTGGTGTGTTTGTTATTCGCACCTCCAAAGATAAATCGCAACATCTGGCAGATATTTACCAGTTAAATATTAAAGATGCTTCTGCATTGGTGATTGGTACAGAGTTCGACCTGCAACCATACGATATCGTCTATGTGACTGCGGCACCGTTAACGCGTTGGAACCGAGTAATCAGCATGTTGGTTCCAAGCATATCTGGCTTTAACGATTTGACTGAAGCAATGTTGCGTGTACGCACTTGGCCATAGAAAGGAAAGATGTAACCGTATGTTTGACAGAATTTTAGTTGTCTGTGTGGGTAACATATGCCGCTCTCCTTATGGAGAGCGAGTATTGAGACAACGATTACCTTCAAAGAAAGTTGATTCGGCGGGAATTGGTGCCGAAAAAAGTGGCTTAGTAGGCAAATCCGCAGACCCCGCTGCGATTGAAGTATCTCAAGGATTGGGAGTTGACTTAAGTGACCACCGTTCTCAACAGTTAACTCCATCGCTTTGTGCTCAATACGATCTGATATTGGTAATGGAAAAAGGTCATATTGAAGCGTTAACTGAGATTGCTCCTGAAGCTCGAGGAAAAACTATGCTATTCGGCGAGTGGATTGGGAGAAAAGATATTCCCGATCCTTATCGTCAAAGCAAAGAAGCGTTTGATTATGTTTATCAGCTTATAGATCAATCGGCAGATGCTTGGGCGGCAAAACTATAGAGCCTATCTATTATGAGAGCTTGTTTTGATCAGGCCATTAATTACTCCTAGATTGTTCTTCAGGAAAACAAAACAATGACACCACAGCAATCCAGACCTGCTATTAATATCCACTCAGACGATATTGATATAGGTAAGCTATTCGGAATCCTTTTAGACTCAAAATGGCTGATTATCGCCATAACCTTTATGTTCTCGTTATTTGGTGTAGCTTCTGCTCTGCTTTCTACGCCAATTTATAATGCCAATGCTCTGATTCAGATTGAACAAAAAAGCTCTGGGGGAGTAAGCGCGTTAGTCGGTGATATGGGGGATATGTTCAAATCTGAATCTTCAGTCACGACTGAAATCCAAATCATTAACTCACGCATGATATTGGGTGACACCGTAGATAAATTTAACCTGACTACTGTCGTGACACCTCAGTACATGCCTTATATTGGCAAAGGGTTAGCGCGTCTACGTGGTGAAGTAAATGATCTGAAGATTGGTCGATTCGCTATCCCTGATTTCGCTTTAAATAGTAGTCACTCAATTGTTGTTCTAAATGCTGAACAAAAAACCTATCAATTAGTCCGAGGTGACGACCAAGTCGTTTTAGAAGGTAAAGCAGGTGAATTAGCGAAGCGTGATGGTTATGAGCTGTTTGTAACGGAGCTGAACTCTGAAGATGGCTTTGAATTCTCAGTGGGCAAGCGCAGTAAGTTAGATGCGATTGGATGGTTGCAAGGTAACTTGACACTGGTTGAACGAGGTAGCGGTACCGGCATGTTAGAAATGGGCTTTAAGGGAGAAGATAAAGTCCTCATTGCCGATATTCTTAACGATATTGCACAAAACTACTTTTTACAAAACGTTGAACGTAATTCTGCTGAGGCAGAGAAAAGCCTGGCGTTCTTAAAGAGTCATCTACCGGATGTAAAAGATAATTTGACGATATCTGAAGATAGATTAAATATTTTTCGTCAGAATAATGACTCGATTGATTTGAGCTTAGAGGCGACATCGGCTTTAAAGGCGACGGTTAACTTAGAATCACAGTTGAATGAGTTGACATTCAAAGAGAGTGAAATTAGCAAAAAATATACTAAAGATCATCCTGCCTATATCGCTCTGTTGGACAAGCGCTCTATCCTTTTGCAAGAGAGACAACGCTTAAACAAGCAGATTCAGAAAATGCCTAAAATGCAGCGTGAAATATTACGAATGACACGCGATGTAGAAGTAAACCAGCAAATTTATGTTGAGTTATTAAATAAGGTTCAAGAATTAAACATCGTTAAAGCAGGTACGGTAGGGAATGTCCGTATCCTTGATGCAGCTCAATCGTTTGCCAATCCAATCGCACCAAGGAAGAAGCTAATTGTCGTATTGGCGACACTACTTGGTGGATTATTGAGTGTCTCTTTTGTTTTCGTTAGAGCAGCTTTCAATCGTGGTGTAGAAAATCCTGATGATATTGAACGTATTGGCTTGCCGGTTTATGCCAGTGTGCCTAAATCTGTTTTGCAACTGGAGCTTTCAAACCTTCTTAAAAACAAGCAAATACGAAATAAAGAAGTAGCAATACTCGCTGAACACAATCCGGCTGATCTCTCCGTAGAATCATTGCGTGGCTTACGTACAAGTTTGCACTTTGCGATGATGGAAGCGAAGAATAATGTGGTGATGATTTCTGGTCCTGCTCCTGGTGTGGGTAAGTCGTTTGTGTCTACTAACTTGTCGACGGTAGCAGCTAAAACGGGACAAAAAGTATTGCTGATTGATGCCGATATGCGTAAAGGGTATATGCAACAAGATTTTGGTTTGAATTGGGATAATGGTCTTTCTGATTTCTTATCTGGTCAGATAGAGCTTGAACAATCGGTAAAAAATACCCAGGTAAAAAACCTGGATATTATCGCTCGTGGCCAGATTCCACCAAACCCATCAGAATTATTAATGCATCCTCGCTTTCAACGTTTGATTGAATGGGCTAGTGAACAATATGACTTAGTGATCATCGATACTCCTCCTGTACTAGCGGTGACTGATGCGAGTATTGTTGGTGCGTTGTCGGGAACCACCTTAATGGTGACACGATTTGGTATGAATACTGTAAAAGAGATTGATGTTGCTCGTCACCGCTTTGAACAATCTGGCGTTGAAGTGAAGGGTGTAATTCTGAATGCGACGGAGAAGAAAGCATCAAGTTACTATGGATATGGTTACTACAACTATTCATACAGTAGCGATAGCAAATAATGAATTAAAGGACCAATTGGGACATAGGAGTTCCAATTGGTCAGTTATTTATTGATTACAGACAAAGTCGTATTTTTCAGAATAATTTCAACTGTCTCAGCTTATGGCTAGGTATAGAGGCAGGAATATAAATAAGCACAATTGACGAGTTATAAAGCTTCGTGATCTGCGTGATATTTATATCGGCTTTGTTGCTTAAATCGATGGAACTAAATCAAGAAGCTACGATCTGATCGGCTACACCCATTAATCGTCGTAGCC
>NZ_JAWPOX010000617.1:0-659 GCF_033344475.1 Vibrio sp. 1288 | reverse complement strand
AACCCATTGCCGGAAAGGTTCACAAGCGATGCCACATGGATCTTCACAGCCAAGCAGATCGGCGATTTCGCTCAGTGTCTCTTCTGTGGCTGCGGGCACAATGCGGTCAACCATAGTGCAAGGGAAGGTGACGTTGGTTTCAATCCAGTCGCGCAATTCAGGGTCAAGCAGTTGAGCGAATTCCAGTACCGCTGCTTTTGCTACGTGACCGTTCTCTTGCACGTTATCGCAAGACATCACGGTAAATGGCGTTAGGCCGCGTTCACGGCGCATCTTCAGTGCTTGCACGATGTAACCTAGTGCCGATTTTGGCTCCGTTGGGTTGGCAAGGTCAGCAATGACTAGCGGGTTGTTTTTATCAAGCGTGCCCGTTGCAGGGTCGGTGCAGTAGCCTTTTTCGGTAATCGTCATTGAAACGATCGCCACTTGTGGCTCGGCCATTTTTTCGAGAACAGTTTCGATGCTGTCCAAATGTGGGTGCAGTGATTCCGTCACCGAGCCAATCACTTTGACTTCGGTCGATTCTGCGCCTTTTTCTGCCACTGTGTAGAGGTGATCTTGCGCGCGCAGCGATTGAATTAACTCTTCACCGCCAAATAGGTTGATTTCGCAAATGCCCCAATCCGAGCCCGTTTTGCTCAGCATTTCATTGGTGAACA
>NZ_JAWPOX010000616.1:0-659 GCF_033344475.1 Vibrio sp. 1288 | reverse complement strand
TCAATGGTTGTGGCATTCATTCTGTCAGTAGCACCAAAACACATCGAGAACTTCTCGGTTAGTCTATTCTCCGTTGCTATCGCACTGAGTGGTATCGTTGGTGCCGCTTTCTCAACGTCGATTGCGATGGAAAAAGGCCAAGAGATCACTCAAGAAATCGTACAAACCGTATACGGTGATTACTTCCAACTGCTTACTGTACTAGCGGTTGTGATGGTGGCGATTGCTATGGCAGCATCTGTTGTTATTCGCAAAATGCTGGATGCAGCAAAAGAAAGCGAAGCACAAGCGCAACCTGTCGAGATTGAAACGGGTGTCGAGGTGCAGAGCTAATCGCTTTCGCACCGCCACTTGATTACATACGCAATCAACAAACAAAAATGCCGCGAATTCATCGCGGCATTTTCGTAATGACAACGTGACCGATTAATCGCGGCGGCCACGAAGTTCAATGGGTTGGGTAGATGCATCGGTTTGAATCATCACGCCGCCGTACATCGCTTCATTACGGCCTTTCAACGTAAGTTGCGAGTTTGCGCGTTCAACATCCACTTGGTTCGTATTACTCATTGTCATGTCAATGGTACCTGTGTATGAGCCATCCGCAGCAAATGCCACATTCGCTGAGCAAACCATCAAGCCTAATGCGATTAGTTTTT
>NZ_JAWPOX010000615.1:0-660 GCF_033344475.1 Vibrio sp. 1288 | reverse complement strand
AATTGCTCAAGCAGAAGCAAATGAAGAGCAAGTTGAAATCAACTAACTTGTGAATCACGCTAAAAAATAAAATGAATGAGGACGCCACGTCCTCATTCTGCTATCTGGAACATCGAAAACCACCCTAATAGTAGGTAATTTATAGAACCTACAATATCAAGGCAGCCCCAACATCATGAAAAACATCGTGGTCCTAATTTCAGGTAACGGCAGTAACTTACAAGCCATTTTAGAAGCTTGTGAAAACAGCATGCCTAACGCACACGTTGCAGCAGTATTTTCTAATAAATCTGACGCATACGGCCTAGAACGTGCAAAACAGTTTAATGTTGATGGCCACTTTGTTGACCCAAAAGCGTTCGAGTCACGCGAGGCATTCGATGCCGAGTTGATGCAACAAATTGACAAGTATCAGCCCGATGTTGTCGTTCTTGCAGGGTACATGCGCATTCTTAGCGGTGCATTTGTTTCGCACTATCTCGGTAAGATGATCAACATTCACCCTTCTCTTCTACCTAAATACCCGGGTTTACACACCCACCAGCGCGCGATTGACGCCAAAGACAAAGAGCACGGCACAAGTGTTCACTTTGTCACAGAAGAGTTAGACGGCGGTCCCGTAGTTCTTCAAGCAAAAGTGACAGTATTTGAAGATGATGA
>NZ_JAWPOX010000614.1:0-660 GCF_033344475.1 Vibrio sp. 1288 | reverse complement strand
AAGACAGAGCGTTAGAGGCACTAAAACTGGCGTTGGATAGCGGCCACATCGTCGCAAACCACAGTTATGACCATATGGTTCACAACTGTGTTGAAGAATTTGGCCCAAACAGTGCGGCAGAATGTAATGCAACGGGTGATCACCAGATCAACTCTTATCAAGATCCTGCCTACGATGCCTCGATGTTTGCAGAAAACTTGTCAGTACTAGAAAAATATTTGCCGAACATTACGAGCTACCCAAACTATAAAGCGAATGAGTTTGCTCGTTTGCCGTATACCAATGGTTGGCGCGTTACGAAAGACTTCAAAGCGGACGGCTTATGTGCCACGTCCGATGATCTTAAACCTTGGGAGCCTGGCTATGCATGTGATACGGCAAATCCATCCAACAGTGTAAAAGCAGCCATCGCGGTTCAAAATATCCTAGCGAATAACGGCTATCAAACTCACGGTTGGGATGTGGATTGGGCCCCTGAAAACTGGGGTATTGCGATGCCAGCAAACAGCCTTACAGAAGCTGAACCATTCCTTGGGTATGTCGATTCCGCGCTAAATACTTGTGCGCCTACGACAATTAACCCTATCAACTCCAAAGCACAAGAGTTCCCATGTGGTACACCTTTGCATGCTGATAAAGTTATTGTGCTAACTCACGAAT
>NZ_JAWPOX010000613.1:0-660 GCF_033344475.1 Vibrio sp. 1288 | reverse complement strand
TTGGGATGACTAAAGCACAGGTTCGCTTCGTACTTGGATCGCCAATGCTTATCGAAAATGGCTATCCTAACACTTGGTATTATATCTACCATCACACGCCAGGCCACGGTGACCCAGTACAGAAAGATCTTGTCGTAAACTTTAATGACCAAGGAACGCTGGCCGATATCAGCGGTGACTTCCCGAAAAGTGACGCGTTTTACGAACAGATCCAATAAACCAATCCTGTCATTACATCGATTGGCATCATAAAACCTTTATGCAAAAAAACCTCCCACTTGGGAGGTTTTTTATCATCTAAAATATTGCTTATTCTGCTTACTTGCGCAGAGCATTTGGCTTACCACCAGTCACTGGATCGGCATTCCCAGCCGCTTTTGCTTGCTCTGCTCGCTTACGACGAATCTCTTTTGGATCTGCCAATAAAGGGCGATAGATTTCGATGCGGTCTTTATCACGTACGGTCGCGTCTAGTTTTACATTACGACTAAACACACCTACTTTGTTTTTCGCTAAATCAATTTCTGGATACAATTCCAAGACACCCGACTGACGAATGATCTCTTCAACCGTCGCGTGGTTATTCACAACTAAGTTAAACACGCGTTACTCATGAGGCAATGCATACACGACCTCAACGTGAATCATGTCTGACTCAAT
>NZ_JAWPOX010000612.1:0-660 GCF_033344475.1 Vibrio sp. 1288 | reverse complement strand
TAGCCTAAAGTGCGCTGTTAGGAATATGCATCTCTTTCACTTTCTCTAAAAACGCATAGTGGGCAAACATAGGTTTTCGCTCTAAGTAACGGCGTAATAAATCCAGCGCTGCGGTGCTGATCACTTTCACTTGGTCGTCACGCTGATACTTTTTCGCTAACTTATAAGACGCGCCCCATTCACCTGATGGTGTAGACAAGGCGACAGAAAATACCCCACCTTCAACCTGTCCGGTCACTAATGCTAAATCGGTAGCGCACTTTTCGCGAGTCGCTCCCGCTAACGCAAATGTCGCAGCCAATGGATCGCCCTCATGGTTTACAGTTTGGTTACGCCCTGCCAGCACCCAACCGTGACCCAATTGCTTTTCTGCATTTTCATCACTGTTTAACCAGTAGGTTAAATATCCAGCACTGCTTTTTTCAGACACAGAAAGTGTGAGATCTTTATCCGCCAGCAGTTGTCCTACATGCTCAACCATCGGAAGGTCGATGCTAACCGTATTGCTTTCGAGGTGCTTGTTGATCAACTGCATCAGCTTCAAACGTTGTTCAAGCTGATCTGCCGGGCCAAACAGCTTCACTTCAATAAAAGGCAGATAAGAGCGATACCCAAGCTCATATCCTTGTGGCAGTTTTAACTGATCCAACTTATCCGAGA
>NZ_JAWPOX010000611.1:0-661 GCF_033344475.1 Vibrio sp. 1288 | reverse complement strand
ATCGCATTTTTGATCATGCTGTCCACTAAACCATTCATAAATCCGATCATGGCGACAACGCCCATCAAACCAAACACCATCGCGCCAAGCATGATGGACGTTCTTAATTTGTTCCGCCAAAGATTACGCCAAGCCAATTTAATCAACATGCGCGCCCCCTTTCAGCCCACTGGCGATAGGTAAACGAAGAAGACGAATCATCGGGTAGACAAGGCACAAGGATAAGATGATGAGAACCACGATAATTTGGTTAAGCAGCAAGTGAGGATCGAGAGAAACTGGCACAATGGGCTCAAAACCACTTTCCAACATGACTTGAGCAGCTTCGCCAGTAATTTCAATGGGATTAAAATAGAAGTAGCCAAGCACAGGTGCACTGACGATCAAACCCAAAACAATGCCAATAATGGCGATGAAAAGCGATTCAATTGAAATTAAACCAATCAACTTGCTCCTGAGCATCCCAGTGGCCAACATCACGGCAAATTCACGCTGGCGTTCTAACGTCGTCATCAAAATGGTCGCGAATAGACCAAAACCAACGATTCCACACAGAATGTAGATGAGGAACCTCCCGCCAGCTTTGTCTAATGCGATTTGCTGAGAAAGCTCCGGCGATAACTCCTGCCAGCCTTTTACGGCGACGCTATTGCCGTAATCT
>NZ_JAWPOX010000610.1:0-661 GCF_033344475.1 Vibrio sp. 1288 | reverse complement strand
CCGCGAATGGATGGAGAACAACGTTCGCAAACTAACGCCATTCTCTCAGCTACCTGAAGATCAAGTGGGTGAGCGAAGCTTCGATGAAGATTTGCTTAAGACCTATCAAAAGCAATTCGCTATGACCAATGAAGAAGTGGATCAGGTGCTGCGTGTACTTGGCGATATGGGTCAAGAAGCCGTAGGCTCTATGGGCGATGACACGCCAATGGCAGTACTGTCTTCGAAAGAGCGTTTGGTTACCGATTACTTCCGCCAGAAGTTTGCTCAGGTCACCAACCCGCCTATCGATCCACTACGTGAAAAGCATGTTATGTCGTTAGCCACCAGTATAGGTCAGGAGATGAACGTCTTCTGTGAAACCGACGGCCACGCGCATCGAGTGACATTTGATTCTCCAGTGCTACTTTACTCTGACATGCAGCAGTTGCTTGAGCTGGATGACGATCACTACCGCAATACCATTCTCGACATAAACTACGATCCACAAGAGAAAGATCTCAAACAAGCGATCGATAACTTATGTGATCAAGCTGAACAAGTGGTGCGAGAAGGTACCGTTTTAGTGGTTCTTTCCGACCGCGCGTTAGTCAAAGGCAAATTGCCAATTCCAGCCGCCATGGCTGTCGGCGCCGTGCAAACTCGCTTAGTTACAGCCAAC
>NZ_JAWPOX010000609.1:0-661 GCF_033344475.1 Vibrio sp. 1288 | reverse complement strand
TGATCATAGCTTTACCGAAACGATGATCAACAAAACCTTGAAAGCATGATCACCTCATTCCGCAAGCATGATCATTAAGTTCCTGAAAAGATGATCAAAACAATCATGAAACGATGATCATGATGTCTGTACAGGTTATCCACAGAAATCCGTGATTACCTCGATCTTGATTTGTCGATCCTCTGCTATTGTGAGTGTTTCGAGGTTGCGGATCAATGATCAAGCTAAGGTTATTTCATCTCTCTTTACCTTCAATTGTTGCCAAATTAGCCAAACGATTAAAATGACGTCAATTTGGGTCCTTCGCCTCAAAGATTGCATGATTATCAGAATTAACGGAAGCATGATCATGAAAGACACTATGTCTTGTTTGCCGATACTGTATTTCATCGTTCCGAAGGTTGAGAGGCGCATTTATGCGTCAATCCCCCATTCCGTCTGCATTCAGCCGTAAATAGCGCATTAAAAAGCATGCTTCCGAGAAACCTACTTGCTTGATCATTTTTCCGAGAAATGGATCCATGTACTCAAGCCTTGATTTACCTTCATTCGTCCATTATCTGCCATGATCATGCTTTCGTATTTACAGTTATCTTCGAAAACATGATCAAGAGTCTTCCTTGATCATGGTTCCGTTCTTATTCGTTGTCTTTTCGCTGAT
>NZ_JAWPOX010000608.1:0-662 GCF_033344475.1 Vibrio sp. 1288 | reverse complement strand
AATGCGGAACTTCTTCACATCACCAGCTTCGTTTTCAATCTCGACCCAAGCACCAAAAAAGACTTTGCCTTCTTGTTGAGGTGAGTAATCTACGATGGTGACTTCAGGTAAAAACTTTCTGAGAAAACGAACGCGTCGATCGATTTGACGCAGCAGTCGTTTATTGAAGGTGTAGTCAGCATTTTCCGAACGATCGCCAAGGCTGGCCGCCCACGTCACGATCTTGGTGATTTCTGGACGCTTTTCATTCCAGAGGTAATCGTGCTCTTGCTTGAGTTTGTTATAACCTTCACGGGTAATCAGCTTAGTTTTCAATTTGGCTCCTATTCATTTCGGCATAAAAAATGCCGCACATTCAGCAGCATCGACGCTTACGCGATCTTCATCCTAAACCTAGAATTATACCCAAAGCCACAAGATTCTCAGAGCGGACTTTGGGTATTGGCAATTAGGTTAGGCGACGGTTCGACTATTTTTCGTAATCTGGTTTTTTCGTCACGATGTAATTGGTTTCACTCGCTACTAACGCACCGTGCTTTAAGAAGTTTTTACCCAAAATCATGCTGTAATGAAAGCGTCCGCGATCTTGCAAATTCACACGAATTTTCTTCTCTAAGTCACCCAGTTTGACGTGCATTTCCACCACCGGACGGACGTTTGCT
>NZ_JAWPOX010000060.1:0-14841 GCF_033344475.1 Vibrio sp. 1288 | reverse complement strand
GCGCTGGACTAAACAAAGGCCCCCTTTTAGGGGGCTCACACAAAGCCACCTTCTTTAGAAGGTGGTAATTTACTTCTAAAACTGAGAGAAAAAGGGTTAAAAAGCGAAAAGTAAATTAACGGAAAATACGCTGTCTGCTTTGCTTAAGCCTTCAGGCACTTTATCGTGATACTGACGAGAGTGCGCCAGTTTCAGTGCAATATCTTCAGTAATATCATTGGTTACACTGAGTTCACTATCAGTACGTGTGTTACTTCTACCTGTTACCAACGTAATATCAGCTGCGAAACTTAAATTATCCAACGCATGCCAAGTTGTGTTGATATTTCCTCGAAAAATGCCTTCTCTAACGATATCGGGAAAGACAATATCGTCATCATCTATTTCGTCTAAGTTTGGCTCTTGATAGCGAAAACCAGGGCCTACCTCTACCTCTAAAATGAAGTTCTCAGTGTAGGAGAACTGGTAACCCAAACCACCTGACAACGTATAGTCTTTAAAATAAGCACTGTAGCGAGAATCCACCCCTTTAAAGCTGCCATACAAATATGTCTTAGGGCCTAACTTGTAGTCACTCTGTAGGGAGTAGGTGGATGAGCGTTTGTCTTCTTCACCGTCTTTGTACAAGTTGTAGTACTTCCATTCACCATTAGAACGGTGTCGACCTGACGTATATTCAGCACTCAAACGAGCATTCAGGGAACGAGAGTCCGTGTTACCTGTGTGAGCTTGATAGCCGAACTCCACCTCGGTTTTTAGTGGGTCGGGTACATCAATATTTTGCTCTGGCTGTACTGATTCGTCAGCATACGATGCACTAGCGCACAGTAGGCTAAAGCTAAGTAACCAGTATCGGGACACATCAACCTCGAACGTAATCAAAAAGGAGGGGCATGATACTGATACAGATATTTGGTTGGGTCAATGGTAGGTTAATTTTTATTAGAGCTAGGCGGAAGAACCAGGCTATTACCCGGGTGGTTCACATGATGATTTCTTAACAAGTAATTGTCGCTTCGGGGAAGCATCTCAGCTAGGTTAAGGTTATAATCGTGGGTCAATAGTAGTTATCGAGCAAAGTCATGGCGGAAAACAGAAATCGCAAACCTTCAGACAGTCAGGTCGACGCAATCAAAGTGCCACCTCACTCACTAGAAGCCGAGCAATCAGTAATTGGTGGTCTTTTACTGGATAATGAACGTTGGGACACCGTTGCCGAACGTGTTGTGAGCAGTGATTTCTATAGTCGTCCACACCGCCTGATTTTTGAAGGTGTAAAAACCATTCTTGAAGCGGGTAAACCTCTCGATCTTATTACTTTATCGGAATATCTAGAGCGTCACGAGTTGTTAGAAGATGTAGGCGGTTTTGCTTACCTCGCTGACTTGGCGAAGAATACGCCAAGTGCAGCTAACATCAATGCGTATGCTGATATTGTCGCTGAGCGCGCGATTGTTCGTGGCCTTATTGGTGTCGCGAATGAAATTGCGGACGCGGGCTATGACCCTCAAGGTCGCAGTTCTGAAGATTTAATAGACATGGCGGAGAGTAAAGTTTTTGCTATCGCCGAGTCTCGAACTAGTGAAAACGAAGGACCACAAAACGTCGACAACATCCTTGAAAAGACGTTAGAACGTATCGAGTTGTTGTATAAAACGCCACAAGATGGTGTTACCGGGGTCGATACCGGTTTCACAGACCTCAATAAGAAAACCGCAGGTTTGCAAGGCTCTGATTTGGTGATTGTCGCAGCGCGTCCATCGATGGGTAAAACGACCTTTGCGATGAACTTGTGTGAAAATGCGGCCATGCAACAAGAAAAGCCCGTACTTATTTTCTCGTTAGAGATGCCAGCTGAACAGTTGATGATGCGTATGTTGGCCTCTTTGTCTCGTGTTGACCAAACCAAGATCCGTACGGGTCAGCTAGATGACGAAGATTGGGCGCGTATTTCTTCTACTATGGGTATCCTGATGCAGAAGAAAAATATGTACATTGATGATAGCTCTGGTCTAACTCCGACCGAAGTGCGTTCGCGCGCTCGCCGTATCGCTCGTGAACATGGCGGTCTATCTATGATCATGGTCGACTACCTTCAGTTGATGCGCGTGCCTTCGTTAACTGATAACCGTACTCTTGAGATTGCTGAGATCTCTCGCTCTCTTAAGGCGCTGGCAAAAGAGCTAAATGTGCCTGTTGTGGCACTGTCGCAGCTAAACCGTTCCCTAGAGCAACGTGCGGATAAACGACCAGTAAACTCGGACTTGCGTGAATCCGGTTCCATCGAGCAGGATGCCGACTTGATCATGTTCATCTACCGTGATGAGGTTTATCACCCAGATAGTCCGTACAAAGGTACGGCCGAAATCATTATTGGTAAACAGCGTAACGGTCCTATCGGCTCTGTTCGCCTCACTTTCCAAGGTCAACATTCGCGTTTCGACAACTACGCGGGTCCTGCATTCGATATTGATGATGAGTAATTCCATGAGCTATATGAAAGCGGCCAAGGCGTGCATTGATTTGTCTGCGTTGCAGCACAACTTACAGCGCGTAAAAGCTCAAGCGCCACAAAGTAAAGTGATGGCTGTCGTCAAGGCCAATGGTTATGGTCACGGATTACGTCATGTCGCAAAACATGCTAACCATGCGGATGCGTTTGGCGTGGCTCGCATTGAAGAAGCATTGCAACTGCGCGCTTGTGGAGTAGTAAAGCCGATTCTATTGCTAGAAGGTTTTTACTCTCCTGGTGATTTACCTGTTCTTGTGACGAACAACATCCAAACCGTGGTGCACTGTGAAGAGCAGCTTATCGCCTTGGAGCAAGCAGACCTTGAAACTCCGGTTGTCGTGTGGCTGAAGATTGACAGTGGCATGCACCGCCTTGGGGTTCGTCCTGAACAATATGACGAGTTTGTAACGCGGCTGAAGGAGTGTCCAAATGTAGCGAAACCGTTGCGTTACATGAGCCACTTTGGCTGTGCAGATGAGCTGGATAGCGATATTACCCCACAACAGATTGAGCTGTTTAAATCGTTGACTTCTGGTTGCCAAGGGGAACGTTCACTGGCGGCATCTGCGGGGTTATTGGCATGGCCTCAAAGCCATTTAGATTGGGTTCGTCCGGGTATTATCATGTATGGTGTGTCGCCATTCGATGACAAAACGGCGCAAGATCTTGGGTATCAGCCTGTCATGACACTTAAATCCCACCTTATTGCGGTACGTGAAGTGAAGAAGGGCGAAAGTGTTGGCTACGGTGGTATTTGGACCAGTGAGCGAGATACAAAAGTTGGGGTCATCGCTGTAGGGTATGGCGACGGTTACCCAAGAAGTGCTCCAAACGGTACGCCGGTGTGGGTTAATGGCCGTAAAGTACCTATTGCAGGTCGAGTTTCCATGGATATGCTGACGGTCGATTTGGGACCAGACGCAACGGATAAAGTCAGCGACGAAGCGATTCTTTGGGGGAAAGAGCTCCCAGTAGAAGAAGTGGCGGGTCACATTGGTACGATTGCGTATGAACTCGTGACTAAGCTAACGCCTCGCGTCGAGATGGAATACTCCAAATAAACAACGAAAGGCTAACCCAAGGTTAGCCTTTGTTTTATCTACTCACCGTTAATCGTAGCAATAACGCGGCGGCCGCCACCAAAGTCTCGATGCTCACCCAAGTAAATACCTTGCCATGTTCCTAAAGCTAATCGACCATTTTGGATTGGTACCGTCACACTACTGCCAAGCAGTGATGCTTTAATATGTGCCGGCATGTCGTCGTCACCTTCATAGGTGTGCTGATAATAAGGAGCACGCTCTGGCACAAACTTATTGAAGTGCGCTTCCATGTCCATACGCACGGTTGGATCAGCATTCTCATTTAAGGTCAAACTGGCGGAGGTGTGCTGAATAAATAAGTGTAATAAACCTACTGAAAGTTCGTTTATTTGTGGTAATTGTTGTTCAATTTCATCAGTTATCAGGTGAAAACCGCGGCTTCTCGCTTTTAATTGTAGTGTTTTTTGTGCCCACATACGTGTTCCTTTGGAAATTTATAAATTGGCGTCTATCCTATTCCAATTAGAGCCTGTCATTAGTAAATGATATGATTCTTGTCATCGTAAATGAATTGTTCAATTTCAGGGCAGGGAACGTGACCTAACTCAATGTGAGTGTAAAAGCTCTCGGTCATAATTGGCGCCTGAAA
Source organism: Vibrio sp. 1288 (assembly GCF_033344475.1). NCBI lineage: Bacteria > Pseudomonadati > Pseudomonadota > Gammaproteobacteria > Vibrionales > Vibrionaceae > Vibrio > Vibrio sp. 1288. The sequence continues at coordinate 10,637 of NZ_JAWPOX010000060.1, read as the reverse complement.
AAAAATTACAAAGACTTGTTTTGTGGCAATTTGCCCAAACATCTAATTTATATTCTATTTGCTAAATCGGGGATTCCACAGTTTTCGCTAGACTGTAAGGAATGGAACCTACTGTAACATCGGGATAAAGACCATGTTGAAAAATATCAATCCAACGCAAACACAAGCTTGGAAAGCGCTAACGGCGCATTTCGAATCTGCACAAGATATGGATCTTAAAGAGCTGTTTGCTCAAGACGCAGCGCGTTTCGACAAATACTCTGCACGTTTCGGCTCAGACATCCTAGTCGATTACTCAAAGAACCTCATCAATGAGGAAACTCTGAAGCACCTGTTTGCTCTTGCGAAAGAGACCGAGCTGAAATCTGCAATTGAAGCGATGTTCAGTGGTGAAGCGATCAACCAAACAGAAGGTCGCGCTGTTCTTCACACTGCACTACGTAACCGCGCTAATACTCCAGTTATGGTAGACGGCGAAGACGTAATGCCAGCAGTGAACGCGGTTCTAGAAAAAATGAAATCATTCACTGAGCGCGTTATCGGCGGTGAATGGAAAGGTTACACAGGCAAAGCAATTACTGATATTGTGAACATCGGTATCGGCGGTTCTGACCTTGGCCCTTACATGGTGACGGAAGCTCTAGCGCCATACAAAAATCATCTAAACCTTCACTTCGTATCTAACGTTGATGGTACACACATCGTTGAAACGTTGAAGAAAGTTAACCCAGAAACGACGTTATTCTTGATCGCGTCTAAGACGTTTACAACGCAAGAAACCATGACTAACGCGCACACTGCTCGTGATTGGTTCCTAGAATCTGCGGGTGATCAGGCTCATGTGGCTAAACACTTTGCTGCGCTTTCAACAAACGCGACAGCCGTGTCTGAATTTGGTATCGATACAGCGAACATGTTTGAATTCTGGGACTGGGTTGGTGGCCGTTACTCACTATGGTCTGCGATCGGTCTATCAATTGCACTAGCAGTAGGTTTCGACAACTTTGTTGAGTTGCTTGATGGTGCTCACGAGATGGACAAGCACTTCGTATCAACAGATCTAGAAAGCAATATTCCAGTGATTCTTGCTTTGATTGGTATTTGGTACAACAACTTCCACGGTGCGGAGTCAGAAGCTATCCTACCTTACGATCAATACATGCACCGTTTTGCAGCATATTTCCAGCAAGGCAACATGGAATCAAACGGTAAATACGTTGACCGTGACGGCAATGCTGTAACTTACCAAACTGGCCCAATCATTTGGGGTGAACCAGGTACCAACGGTCAGCACGCGTTCTACCAGCTAATTCACCAAGGTACTAAGCTTATCCCATGTGACTTCATTGCACCTGCAATTAGCCACAACCCAGCTAGCGATCATCACCAAAAACTGATGTCTAACTTCTTCGCGCAAACTGAAGCTCTAGCGTTTGGTAAAAATGAAGAAACCGTGAAAGAAGAGTTGGTGAAAGTAGGTAAGAATGCTGAAGAAGTGGCAGCGATTGCGCCATTCAAAGTGTTTGAAGGTAACCGTCCAACAAACTCTATTCTAGTGAAGCAAATCACGCCTCGTACGCTAGGTAACTTGATCGCAATGTACGAACACAAAATTTTCGTACAAGGTGTTATCTGGAATATCTTCAGCTTTGACCAGTGGGGCGTGGAGCTAGGTAAACAACTGGCTAACCAAATCCTACCTGAGCTTGCAGACGAGTCTCAAATCAGCTCGCATGACAGCTCAACAAACGGTCTAATCAACGCATTTAAAGCGTTCAAAGCTTAATGTTTGAATAGATAAAGAAAAGGTCAGCAAATGCTGACCTTTTTATTGCCTGAGGCAAAAACAAAATAGGTTGGCCAGTGCCAACCTATTTTTTCTCTTTTATTCGAAGCAAATTTCGATAAAGGCATTTCCCCATTGGGAAGAGAAAGGCATGATAATAATTGAGCCTTCACACTTGTGGCGAATCGTATGACCTCGGCCCGAAACCACAACCGGTGTTGCCATATCAAAGTCAAAACCACTTTCCGCCAGAATGCGTTTCGCACCACCAGTAACCATGTTGGTGATCTCACCCACCATATCGGTCACTTCTTCATTGAGCCCATTTGGACGTTCACCAAGCATGTTCTGCATGATTTCTAGGGCGAGTGCTTCATCAAAGGTGATCGACATTGAACCACGAGTTTGTGGGCCTACCATACCAATCAGACCAGAAACGTCACCTCGTGCGATCTCATCTTTTTTGATTCGCGGTTTTTGTGGCTTCAGCTCAAGAGAAGCCATAGTTTTTAGCACGTTCATTAAAGAAGCTAAAAACGGGTTTACAAATTCAGCGCGCATAACGTTCTTCTATACTTTTTCTTTCGTCTCGGAGGAACAGGCCTGGCATTCACCATGAGTTTCAATAACTTGGTTGGTCAGTTTGAATCCATGCTTCTCGGCGTTTTCGGCTAACAAGGATATCAGCGTCTCATCTTCGAGTTCAACGACATCACCACATTTATCGCAAATTAGTAATTGGAAAAAGTGCTGCTGAGTATTGAAAGAACAACAAGTAATAAAGCTATTTGTCGATTCCACTCGGTGGATGAAGCCTTGTTCTAGGAGAAAATCTAATGCTCGATAAACAGTGGGCGGCTTAGCCTGAGGCTCACTCTCTTTTAGTTGCTCCAATAGCTCATACGCACTTGAGGCGCGGCGATTAGAACAAATGAGTTCAAATACGCGTCGGCGTTGCGGAGTCAGTCGTACTCCACGCTCTGCGCAGATACTTTCAATTTGTTCAATGATTGTTGGGTTCAAACCTTTCACCATAACTATCGGACGTGCTCTATGATAAATCATTTCTATACGAAGTTCGTTTAGAAATGCTTCATTTTACCCACTATCAGAACGAAAATCATGAATTAAAGCAAGTCGGTGGTGGTGTGAAGGCGGAATAATCATCACAGAATGAATCAACGAATGACAGATTCGTATTACTTCTGCGTATTCCTAAGCACTTGGCTAGCCAGCCAACCAAATCATTCTCGCTGAAACTAGCACCCAGAGGTGCTTGGGTATACAATACCCGACTTATTTTTTGAGCGTACTGCTGCGCTCGACCTTGGCAACATAAAAACGGGTGTTTATATCATGACTCATTCTTGCAGGCTCTCCGTAGCACCAATGTTAGATTGGACTGATCGTCATTGTCGCTACTTCCATCGCTTAATGACCAAAGAAACCCTGCTGTACACTGAAATGGTGACGACAGGTGCGATCATTCATGGAAAAGGAGATTTCCTGGCTTATAACGAAGAAGAGCATCCGTTAGCCCTTCAACTTGGTGGTTCAAACCCAGCAGATTTGGCTACGTGTGCCAAGCTAGCGCAAGAGCGTGGCTACGATGAGATTAACCTAAATGTGGGGTGTCCATCTGACCGCGTACAAAACGGTCGATTTGGTGCTTGCCTAATGGCTGAACCGCAGTTAGTTGCGGATTGTGTCGCAGCAATGAAAGACGTGGTCGATATCCCTGTAACAGTCAAGACTCGCATTGGTATTGATGATCAAGACTCTTACGAATTCCTAACGGACTTCGTTTCTATTGTTTCAGAAAAGGGTGGCTGTGAGCAGTTCACTATCCATGCTCGTAAAGCTTGGTTAAGTGGTCTAAGCCCAAAAGAAAACCGTGAGATCCCACCATTGGATTACCCACGCGCTTACCAATTGAAGCAAGACTTCTCACACCTAACGATTGCGATTAACGGTGGCGTGAAATCATTAGAAGAAGCAAAAGCACATCTTCAGCATCTTGACGGTGTGATGATTGGTCGTGAAGCATACCAAAGCCCATATTTACTGGCATCGGTAGATCAAGAGTTGTTTGGCTCTAATGCTCCAGTGAAGAAACGCAGCGAAATTGTTGAAGAGATGTATCCATACATTGAAGCGCAATTAGCGAAAGGTGCGTACCTTGGTCATATTACCCGCCACATGTTAGGTTTGTTCCAAAGCATGCCCGGTGCTCGTCAATGGCGTCGTCATATCAGTGAAAATGCGCACAAACCAGGTTCTGGTCTAGAAGTATTGCAAGACGCGCTAGCTAAGATTCCAAAAGAATTGAATGTGTAAAATTCGCCAGTGAATGGCTAAAATTACCAACTAAAGAATGATAAAGCCAGAGTGCAGAAATGCCTCTGGCTTTGTTTTTTATTAAAAATCATAATCTTAACTTCGTTTCTGTAAGTTGGTATGGAAACTGCTCTGTTTATTGAAAACAAATGGAGAAGTGATTATGTTGGAGCTAATCTTTATTTTAGTCTTTGCGGCGACCTTGTTGGTTACGGGTATCACAATGATGACCGTATTCGCAGCAACTGGTATTGCGTTAGTTGTGATGTTTTTACTGGGAATGGTTGGAGCGGTACTTAAACTATTACCATGGTTAATCGTGATTGCATTGGGTATTTGGTTCTTCAAGAATTACGTCGCTCAGCCCCGCTATAAATAATGAGTAACATCATTTAGTTGATGGAGAGGCGTGAGAATATGGTATATTTCCTCTCACGTCCTCTACGTGAATATCAGCTATCTCGGAGTAAATACTACATGACAAATAAAGCGAACATCGCTTTAACGGCATTATCGTTGGCAGTATCTTTTCCTGTTTTTGCAGAGTACTCTGTATCGACAAAAGTCGGCGCAGAGGTATGGGCTGCCGACACTAAAGTTAATGAAGTGAGACGAGATAGCAGTACCGCAGGCACTTTTTACGCGGCGATTGAACATGATGTTAAATATGTCCCTAATGCGCGCCTTCGTTACTCAAGTGTTGATGCGGATTACATGGGGTTCGATAAGCTCGATTTAACCTTGTATTACCACGTTCTAGAGCATGATTTATTGCACTTTGATGCGGGTCTCACGTTCAGTAATTTAAGTGACACTAAATACATTGATGCTGGCTCAAGCAGGCGTGTAGAAGAATTTGATGAGCTGATTTGGGCTTGGTATGGTTACGCAGAAATTCAAGTTCCGGATACAAACTTTGATGTGATTGGTGAGATAAACTTTGGTGACAACAAAGGTATCAAAAGCACCGATTTCATGGCAGGTGTTCAATACAATGTACCGCTCGAAAAAGCTCGACTGGCTTTTCGTGGAGGTTACCGTGTGATTGATTTAGAGTCCGATAAATTCATGTCGGATCTAGGGAAAGAGTTTATTTTTGCTAACGGCTTCTTTGTGAGTGCGGAATACGCGTTCTAAATTCAGCCATGTTAGATATTCGATTTACTTAAAACGTCGCTTTATAAGCGGCGTTTTTTTATATCACTTCATTATATCTAATCGAAATTTCTCCCTATTTGGCTGACTTAGACCATGCTTACCTAGGAGCAATGTGAAAGTTAAAGCAGGGATAGCGATGACAATAAATGAACTAAGACATCTATTCCGTGAAAATCAGCTTATCGAAGCGATTATTGAGCCTGCAATCCAAGAGGGTGGTTGGGTTGTAGAGTTCAGACATGCGCGCGGTGGTTTTGTTTTTCTAACGGACAGTCACGGCGAAGAATGTCTTTATGAAGATTTGGATACTGCGTCAAAATCGGCAATGGCAGTAGGCTTTCAACAAGTCCGCATTGAAGATCGATGAGCAAAAAGTAAGCCGTTCTTACTTCCAAAAAGTTATAAAACATTCACTTCTATTCTTTCTTGTTATTAAGGAGAGTGGGTACTCTATCGTCACGCAATGAATAGGGATGTCGTGATAATGTCTTTTCAAAAGAATGAGTATTCTCACAAGAATGTGTCTGAAGATAATAATGGGCAAGGAGGAAATCCTCCAATCGCAAGCCCTCTGAATGACCAACAAATTAGCTCACTCCAACAAACTGTCTCTGAGTTGTCTTCACAGCAACTTGCTTGGGTCAGTGGGTATTTTTGGGGATTAGCTCAAAATCAACCAAACACAGCGGTAACGCCAATTGCACAAGCAACGGCAGCCGTATCAGCGAAGCCAGCAGGTAAGTTGAGTATTATTTTTGCTTCCCAAACGGGCAATGCTAAAGGTGTTGCTGAAGCTCTGGAACAGGAAGCAAAAGCAGAAGGAATTGCAGTCGAACTTTTTGATGCAAGCGATTACAAAGGTAAAAACTTAGCCAAAGAAACGCATGTCATTATTGTGGCATCGACTAACGGCGAAGGCGAAGCGCCAGACAATGCCATTGAGCTACATGAGTTTTTGCAATCGAAGAAGGCTCCTAAGCTGCCAAACCTGCAATATGGTGTTATTGCATTGGGAGATTCTAGCTACGAGTTCTTCTGTCAGACCGGTAAAGACTTCGACACTTACCTATCAAAGCTAGGCGCGACTCCATTTATCGAGCGTCTTGATTGCGATGTGGATTATGAAGCCCCCGCAACTGAATGGCGTAAGAATGCGTTAGACAAGGTAAAAGATACACTTTCTTCTGGCTCTGAAGCGGATGTGGTTCAACTTCCTGTGGGTCAAGCTGCGACTGCGCACTCTCCTTACAATAAACAAAATCCGTACACTGCGACGTTACTGACCAGTCAAAAAATCACGGGCCGTGACTCTGGAAAAGACGTTCGTCATATAGAAATCGACTTAGAAGGCTCGGGCTTAACGTATCAGCCAGGTGATGCACTAGGTGTGTGGTTTGAAAATAGCTCGGAACTTGCAAATGCCATTCTTGGTAAGGTCGGTTTGTCTGGGGTTGAGACTGTTGACGTTGATGGTGAAAGCTTGTCAATCCACAGTGCTCTCGTGAGTAAATATGAAATCACAACATCTAACCCGCAGCTCATCACAAAGTTTGCCGAGTTATCCGGTAGCAAGAAGCTACAAAAGTTAGTTGAAGATAAAGATAAGCTTCGCGAGTACTCTGCAAATACTCAAATCGTTGATGTACTGGCAGAAAAGAAAACCAAGTTAACCGCAGATGAGTTGATTGGTTTGCTTCGTCGTCTTACTCCACGCCTTTACTCTATTGCATCAAGCCAAGAAGAGGTCGATGAAGAAGTACACCTAACGGTTGCTTTGGTTGAGTACGAACAAAACGACGAAAAACGATATGGTGGTGCGTCTAGTTTCTTAGCTCAGCGTCTCGAAGAGGGAGATGAAATTAAAGTATTTGTTGAGCATAACAACAACTTTAAACTGCCGGAAGATGATAGTACTCCAATTATCATGGTTGGTCCTGGCACAGGGATCGCACCATTCCGTAGCTTTATTCAGGAACGTGAAAACCGCGATGCTGAAGGCAAAAACTGGTTGTTCTTTGGTGATCGCACGTTCACTCAAGACTTCTTGTACCAAGTGGAATGGCAAAAGTATCTCAAGTCAGGAGTACTAAGCCGATTGGATGTTGCCTTTAGTCGTGACCAAGTAGAAAAGGTTTACGTACAACATCGCATCTTAGAAAACGCAGCTCAAGTGTGGCAGTGGATCCAAGAAGGCGCTTATATCTATGTCTGCGGTGATGCAACGCGTATGGCAAAAGATGTGCACGACGCATTGGTTATCGTTGCTGAACAAGAAGGCAAGATGCCGCGTGACGATGCAGAACAATTTATTAATGACCTACGTAAAGCGAAACGTTATCAGAGGGATGTTTACTAATGACTTTTTCTACGGACAATAATAAGCAGGTTGTATTAGGTGAAGAGTTAGGGCCGCTATCTGATAACGAGCGCCTGAAGCGAGAAAGCAACTTATTACGTGGCACTATTGAGCAAGATTTACAGGACCCTATTACAGGTGGCTTTACTGCCGACAACTTCCAGTTAATTCGTTTCCACGGTATGTATCAACAAGACGATCGTGATATCCGTAATGAACGCACAAAGCAAAAACTGGAACCATTACATAATGTGATGCTTCGTGCTCGTATGCCTGGAGGCATCATCACGCCAACGCAATGGTTAGCGATCGACAAGTTCGCAACGGAGCACTCTTTATATGGAAGTATTCGTCTGACGACTCGCCAAACGTTCCAGTTTCATGGGGTATTAAAACCGAATATTAAGTTGATGCATCAAACGCTCAACAGTATTGGCATTGATTCGATTGCAACCGCGGGTGATGTAAACCGTAACGTGTTGTGTACCACTAACCCAGTGGAGTCAGAGTTACACCAAGAAGCTTACGAATGGGCGAAGAAGATCAGTGAGCATCTATTACCAAAGACGCGCGCTTATGCAGAGATTTGGCTAGACGGTGAAAAAGTAGAAAGCACAGAAGAAGACGAACCGATTCTAGGCAAGAACTACTTACCACGTAAGTTTAAAACCACAGTGGTTATCCCACCGCAAAATGACGTAGATGTACACGCTAACGATCTCAACTTCGTAGCGATTGCAGATAACGGCAAGCTGGTTGGTTTTAACGTCCTGGTCGGCGGCGGCTTAGCGATGACGCATGGCGATACATCAACTTATCCGCGCCGCGCTGACGACTTTGGCTTTATTCCGCTGGACAAGACACTTGATGTTGCCGCAGCTGTAGTAACAACTCAGCGCGACTGGGGTAACCGTTCAAACCGTAAGAACGCAAAAACCAAATACACATTGGATCGTGTAGGTAGCGATGTCTTTAAAGCGGAAGTCGAGAAACGTGCTGGTGTTAAGTTTGAGCAAAGCCGTCCATATGAATTCACAGAACGTGGTGACCGTATTGGCTGGGTAGAAGGAATTGATGGTAAATATCATTTAGCGCTTTTCATCGAAAATGGTCGCTTATTAGACTTTCCAGGTAAACCACTTAAGACGGGTGTTGCTGAAATTGCCAAAATCCACAAAGGCGATTTCCGCATGACAGCAAACCAAAACCTAATTGTTGCGGGTGTACCTAAAAACGAAAAAGCGAAGATTGAAAAGATCGCTCGTGAACATGGCTTAATGGACGACGGCGTAAGTGAACAGCGTAAGAACTCAATGGCTTGTGTTGCTTTTCCAACTTGTCCGCTAGCGATGGCAGAAGCTGAACGTTTCCTTCCTCAGTTTGTTACTGATGTTGAGGGGATTCTGGAGAAGCACAACCTACCAGAAAATGACAACATCATTTTGCGTGTAACTGGGTGTCCAAATGGTTGTGGTCGCGCAATGTTGGCTGAAATTGGTCTAGTTGGCAAAGCGCCGGGTCGTTACAACTTGCACCTAGGTGGTAACCGTGCCGGTACTCGAGTACCAAAAATGTATAAAGAGAACATCACGGATAAGCAAATCTTAGAAGAGATTGATCTGCTGGTGGCTCGATGGTCGAAAGAGCGTGAAGAAGGCGAAGCCTTTGGCGATTTCACTATTCGTGCTGGCATTATCCAAGAAGTGCTCGTATCAAAGAGGGACTTTCATGCTTGATTCTGTAGCATCCAAGCTGGAGCTCACAGAGTTACTGACATTAACAAAGACGGAGCAAATCCTCCGTCTTGCTCAAATTAATGTCGAGCTCGAAAAGCTTTCAGCACAAGAGAGAGTAGCGTGGGCTTTAGATAATCTAGAAGGCGAGTTCGCGGTTTCTTCTAGTTTTGGTATTCAAGCCGCGGTTATGCTTCATTTAGTTACTCGCGCCAAAGCGGACATCCCCGTCATTCTAACCGATACTGGTTACCTGTTTGCTGAGACGTACCGATTTATCGATGAGCTGACAGATGCTCTCAACCTAAATTTAAAAGTTTATCGAGCCAAGGAAAGTGCGAATTGGCAAGAAGCTCGATATGGAAAATTATGGGAGCAAGGCGTAGAGGGAATTGAAAAATACAACAAGCTCAATAAAGTTGAGCCGATGCGTCGAGCGTTAAAAGAGCTTAATGTTGGAACGTGGTTCTCTGGACTGCGTCGAGAGCAAAGTAAATCTCGTGCAGGTTTACCGATTCTATCAATTCAGAACGGTGTGTTTAAATTTCTACCAGTAATTGATTGGACTAATAAAGACGTTCATTACTACTTAGAACAACACGGCCTTAAATACCACCCATTGTGGGATGAAGGTTACCTTTCAGTTGGTGATACACATACCACTCGTAAATGGGAGCCGGGAATGTCAGAGGAAGAAACTCGATTCTTTGGCTTAAAGCGAGAATGTGGCCTACACGAAGATGATGGCTCTGAACAAGATGGGTCTGGCATATAGCCATAATACTCTTTAAATAGAGTTTAGGTTAAGTTTAATAAAGATAGCTGCAATAAAGCAGCTTTCTTTATTTATGGTACTTGAAAAATACGTCTCAAAGCACAACTCTGTGGATAAGTTGTGTGAGAGTTTGGGGTAAAGTTGAATAAATAAAGGTTTGATCGAAAACTCATCGTTTAACCATTGTTTTTGCAATTTTTGCAAAATAACACTTGCCAATGTGAGCGCGATCTCTATAATGCCTCCTCGTCGACAGGGCAAGGGCTCAGAAGGGTTTAAGCGAAGTTGATAAGGCTGAAAAGAAAAACGAAATAATTTGAAGAAAGTGTTTGACACGATAAATTATCTCGCTAGAATGGCCGCCTCTTCCGAAGTGATGTCAATCACAAAGAAGAGTTGCTCTTTAACAATATAGACCTATCAATCTGTGTGGGCACTCGTTGATGATAATCCAATTCGATACCTCGGTATCAAATTAGGTTTCAATGAAAC
>NZ_JAWPOX010000607.1:0-662 GCF_033344475.1 Vibrio sp. 1288 | reverse complement strand
ACAAACAAAACAAACATAAGTCATTGTTTTTATTTATATAAAATCCAAACACAAACTCCAAGCAACAAAACCTTATGTACGCCCTAACCCACTCGCTGTAAATGAGTAGGTTATAAAATGCGTTGACGTAACAAATAGTTAAGAAAAGCAAACTGGCAACTAGATCACGTTTGGTGAGAAGGGTTTGGCGTCGAAAAGTGTGTTGAGGAAACGCAGAAACAAAAACGGCCCTTGGGGTATTGGGCCGTGATAAAGACAACGAAGTAGATTAGCGTTCTGGTGTTTCCAGAAGTTTAACGGCGCAATCCACAGCGTTGTTGATACCTTGACTGCTCTCAAGCTTACCTGAACTCGCAGGCCCAAGGGCACAAGAGTACAAAGCCAGTTGCTTATCGAACGGCAGATCCAACTGTTCATATAAGTTTTGTCGGATACGTGCATGTTGTTCTGGTTCTTGGCTTGCAAGGCTAATCAACGTGTCATAAATAAGCGTTTTCATGTCATTCCCTTTAATTTTATTGCACGGGGTGCATATATATTGTATCCGTTTAGAAACCACAAATCAGAAGCTAGGTCACAGAACGCGGCGCTAAAAAAGATTATGTGAGAAGGATATGCCAACACAAAATTGAGACGCTTTCGACAAAAATTGAAAGATACAT
>NZ_JAWPOX010000606.1:0-663 GCF_033344475.1 Vibrio sp. 1288 | reverse complement strand
TGTTGCCATATTGCCATGCCGATCCGGTGTTGTGTAAGCGGCTGGAAGAAGTTGGCTGTGCTGCGGTGATGCCATTGGGAGCGCCGATTGGTTCGAATAAAGGTATCGCTTCGCACGATTTTCTAGAAATCATTATTGACCAAGCGAACGTACCTGTTGTCGTGGATGCGGGAATTGGTGCGCCTTCACATGCGGCAAGAGCGATGGAAATGGGCGCGGATGCCGTGTTGGTCAATACGGCGATCGCTGCTGCAAGTAATCCCGTTGCGATGGCGAAAGCGTTCAAGATGGCAGTCGAGTCAGGTCGTATGGCTTATAAAGCTGGGCTTGCAGGGAAAGTTTCTCATGCCGTTGCTTCCAGTCCGCTAACGTCTTTTCTCGATGAACTGTAGAAGTGAGGGTTCAAGATGAGCTTTTATGATCGCTTTCAGCAGCTCGATTGGGATGACATATCCATGTCGATTTATGCTAAAACGGCGCAGGATGTGGAAAGGGCGCTAGCAAAACCCAAACGAGATTTGGAAGATTTTAAAGCGTTGATTTCTCCTGCTGCTGAACCGTACTTAGAGCAGATGGCAAAGCTTTCTTATTCGCTGACGCGTAAGCGTTTTGGCAACACTATGTCGCTGTATATCCCGCTGTATCTCTCTAATCTTTGCGCCA
>NZ_JAWPOX010000605.1:0-664 GCF_033344475.1 Vibrio sp. 1288 | reverse complement strand
CGTATTTAAGATACGTATTAGACTGCATGCTAATCTCCTATAGCATTATTAATTGACATATTTCGTATTAATTAAATTATCTGAATAATGATAATTAATGATTGATGTATCAAAAACTTCATTTTAAATACGCTCCTTTATATCTTTAAATTAGATTTAAATTAAGCGATATTTATAACTAATAATAGTTATTATGAAGCAACTCTCAATTATTATTTACAGAGTTAAACTTGTTAAATAAGTGAGACTTCTAGTTCTTTAATTGAACCTCTAACATTAATTTCATCGAACGTCTTACCATTAAGAATTGCATTCAATATTTCATGAGAAATTTTAGGAAGTAAATTATTTTCAATGGTGGTTTGAACTACACGAGCACCACTTCCTGACTCATTACTATTGTCTACAATGTCATTAATTAGTTGTTCATCAAAATACAACCCTGCCGAATAATGTTTTCGGATACGGTTAGATACTTTGTTGAGTTTTAACTTAGTTATTTCCGTTAGGACTTCTTTTCCGAGAGGCAAGTAAGGTAATACATTAACTCGCCCCAAAAATGCAGGTTTAAAATCTGTTAGCAAGTCATCTCTAAGCGCTTCTTTTAGAGCTTCCGGTTCTGGCGCTAAGTCTGGATCTGCATAGAGAGACATTGTGGTTTCTG
>NZ_JAWPOX010000604.1:0-665 GCF_033344475.1 Vibrio sp. 1288 | reverse complement strand
TTGGCCTTTCAAAAACTCAAGACTTTGTTCTGCTTCTGCGGAATTACGTTGTACATTTTGTACGAAGTATTTTTGGCTAATATCGTTCAGGATGGCGTGAATTTTAGTACGATCTTCGCCAGAGAAGCTTAAAGAGATAATTCCCGTTTGCTTGCCACGCTCGCTGATTGAAAGGTTTTCTTGAAGTTTGTTAATTGCATCTAGCTTGCTGATTTTGCTGACCGTGAATGAGTCACCAGTTTGAGCCACAAGTTCAGTCGCCAAAAATTGGTATCCATTCTTCTCAAGCAGTTCACCAACTCTTCCTTCAAGTACGACACTGCCATTATCCTCAGTTAGCTTGAATGCTTTCTGCTCTGCATCTACAACTTCTAATGTTAGAGGAATTCCGACCGCATAGGATGGAGCGTTAAAACGAGTAACGTTAATGCTAATTTGCTCGCCTTGGATTCGTGCTAAGCCTTTGCCAATGATTGGCATATAGTTAGGAGATGCAACGGTTGTTAAGTTGAACTTATCTACAGTGCCACCCAAGATCATACGAGATTTAATGATTTCAATTTCAGTAGTGGCAGATGATTCGGCGGAGAACAATTCTCCCATATCACCAACCATTGCAGAAATACCACCTGAACTCTTACTTTCAATTTGAATCAGAGCATCAG
>NZ_JAWPOX010000603.1:0-665 GCF_033344475.1 Vibrio sp. 1288 | reverse complement strand
CCATCGATGACGTGGTTGACGTTATTCGTGAAGACGCCGAACACTCAATGATGAGTATGGCGGGTATGGATGATGACGAAGATACCTTCGCTCCCGTCTTCAAATCCGCGCGTAAACGAAGTGTTTGGCTCGGAGCCAATGTCCTAGCTGCATTAGCTGCTGCTTCGGTTTCCAACATGTTTGAAGCCACGCTGGACCAAATGGCGGCAATTGCGGTCTTGATGACCATCGTGCCATCCATGGGTGGTGTTGCAGGTAACCAAACCGTTGCACTGGTTATTCGTGGCCTTGCTTTAGGTCATATCGGTGACTCAAACAAACGTGAACTGTTGATGAAAGAAGCCGCAATCGGTTTGCTTAACGGCATCATGTGGGCGTTGATCATCGGTGGTATCGTTGTGGTTTGGAAAGGTAACTGGATGCTCGGAGGTATCATCTCTGCCGCCATGTTGACCAACCTGTTCGTGGCCGGGGTTGCAGGGGTAACCATCCCTGTCCTTCTGAAGAAGATGAATATCGATCCTGCCCTTGCTGGCGGTATGGCACTGACGACTGTCACTGATGTGATTGGCTTGTCTGTTTTCCTCGGTCTCGCAACCTTGCTGATCTAAGCCAGTAACCAACAATGAGCATTAAAAAAGCCTGATGAACACATCAGGCTTTTT
>NZ_JAWPOX010000602.1:0-665 GCF_033344475.1 Vibrio sp. 1288 | reverse complement strand
AACTCACCAAAAAAAGCTAATAGCGGAAGGGCTTGTTTCAATAATGCTATCGGCATTTGTGTTGGAATATCGTAAAAGTAACTCAATGACTCTAGCAATTTTAGGTGCGCTTCTGCCGCGCGAGACTCGACGAGAAGTAGCTTGCACTGCATGAGCTGCTTAAAAGCTAATAGATTGACTTGCTGCTCTTTACCCAACTGCTTTTGCGTGAGTAAACAGAGTTCATTCAGTTGAACAAGCACTTTCCTCTTGGTATGAATATGAGTAAGCGTTTTAAAATGGTCGCTGACTAAATCAACGTAAGAAGAAAGGACATTAAGCCATTGGGCATCGGTTTGTGATAAATGGGCTGCATAGGTACGGCCTAGCTCATAGAGATCTTCAAACAGGCCCAACTTGGCAGTAATTCGGGATGCTGAGAGAAAGCGAGAACCATTACTTGGCGTGAGCGAAAAAGCTCTTTTTGCCAAACAGAGCGCATGTCGTTGTTGCCCCAAGCTTTCATAAAGACCGATCAAACTGTCAATGGCAGCCAAGCAGAGCGGATTCCGAGTTACATAATCAGCCAGAACTTTGACTGCTTCAGATATGTGCCCTTGATGATGCAACAAAAACGCCGTCGCACACACTTTACTTGCATGCTCTTTCTGACTGCAGAGAGGTAA
>NZ_JAWPOX010000601.1:0-667 GCF_033344475.1 Vibrio sp. 1288 | reverse complement strand
TTTATTGCACTGTTTCTTGTCGCAGCATTAGTTCTAGATGCTCATACCGCGAAGACGGCATTGGATGGGCTTAAGTGGAAGATCATTGGTTCATTCGACTGGCTGTTTATTATCGCTGGTAACATTTTCGTTATTTTCTGCTTAGCGTTGATTGTGTCGCCGCTCGGGAAAATACGCTTAGGCGGTAAAGATGCCGTCGCTGATTATTCATTCATGTCTTGGCTCGCGATGTTGTTCGCAGCCGGTATGGGTATTGGTTTGATGTTCTGGAGTGTGGCAGAACCAGTGGCTTACTTCACTGGTTGGTACGAAACGCCACTCGGTGTAGAAGCAAACTCACCAGAAGCCGCACGTTTGGCGCTAGGCGCGACGATGTTCCACTGGGGTCTCCACCCTTGGGCAATTTACGGCGTTGTGGCACTTTCACTTGCATTTTTCACCTACAACAAAGGTTTGCCTCTATCAATGCGTTCGATCTTTTACCCACTATTGGGCGATCGCGCTTGGGGCTGGGCTGGCCATATCGTTGATATTCTTGCAGTACTTGCCACTCTATTTGGTCTAGCGACATCACTTGGTTTGGGCGCTCAGCAGGCGGCAAGTGGTATTCACCATGTATTTGGTGTTGAACCTGGTTTAGGTTTGCAAATTGTAGTTATCACTGTGG
>NZ_JAWPOX010000600.1:0-667 GCF_033344475.1 Vibrio sp. 1288 | reverse complement strand
CTACTTGATGTCTGAACGTGGTTACAGCTTTAGCCAACTCTCTTCCACCGAAACCGAGTTTAAAGCACAAGACAACAACGATTCTGAGATAGAACAGTTCTATCAAACACAGTGTAAAGAAGTTGGTGAGCAGCTCTACCGCGTGGGCTACTGACACCAGCGAGAATGAAGAACTCGGTAAAGGGTCAACAGTTCCAAAAACAAAAGGCGCATTCTCTGCGCCTTTTGCTTACATCAATATCCTAGTTACACATGAGTGAACCATTGTTAAGAGAGCTGAGACGCCGCCTTAGATTTAAACCGCGCTTTGCGCACCTTGAGGATCACAAAACTCATCACAGCAATAGTAAGAGTAATCACTGGCGCAGCCATTAACCCCATCGTCACCATCTTGCTGATATTCTCCGGAAGCAAAGGCAGGAGCATGCCAAAGCCGCACAGTAATAACGTCCACAATATGGCGCTCAGCCATGCAAAGTAATGGAACTTCGACACGCGTTTCACACGTAATCCCATCATCAATGGCAAAAGCGAACGCACCACAGGAATGAAACGCGCACAAAACAATGCAATTAAACCATGTTTACCCAAAAGAACATCGACTTGTTCGAGTCTTTTCTGTGGGACAGCATTCACCCAGCCTTGAACTTTAGGTAGGCGGTTTAGC
>NZ_JAWPOX010000599.1:0-668 GCF_033344475.1 Vibrio sp. 1288 | reverse complement strand
GCAATCTGTGCGAGGAGATTGACAATATCCTGCCAGCTTCGCTGCATGGATTCAGGAATCTCATAATCTAGTGTTTGAAATCTCCCCATAGAGGCCTTCCTTTCCGGTAGTTTCACATCCTGTGAATCGAAGATTTATGCAGTAGTAATTGTTATAACATTAGTCGTTTTACTTAAGTATAGGGTCGCCCACAGACGAAACAAAAAAAAGTCCTGAAAACCTTTCAGGACCCCAAATTGTTGGAAGCCATCTCAAATATGAAACAAATTTGACGAACTTATGGCTTAAGTGACGCCAAGGTTTCTAACGAAATG
The DNA here is from genome assembly GCF_033344475.1 of Vibrio sp. 1288. NCBI lineage: Bacteria > Pseudomonadati > Pseudomonadota > Gammaproteobacteria > Vibrionales > Vibrionaceae > Vibrio > Vibrio sp. 1288. The sequence goes on along the minus strand of NZ_JAWPOX010000599.1, from coordinate 354 downwards.
TCTTGCGAGTAGTCTACATCGTCAAAGTTAAAGCCGTTGAGTTTCATGAACTCGTCTTTAAAGCCTTGGTAATCACCAATCTCTTTAAAGTTCTCCGCATTCATTTGTTCTAACAAATGACTCACTTCAGCCTGCGTTTGCGGATCCAGTTCTAAGTCATCAATTCGAATCAATCGCTCGCCATCAACAGGCACTTTAGGCTGATCGTAGAGCTTTGTCGTGAACAGACGTTGCATTTGTTCGATGCAGCGTTCATGCGTGCCTTTCTCTTTCATTACTCGGTACAGAGCTAAAAGGTAAGGGCTCAGAGCAGGGATGAAAACACTAGCTTTGGTTACCAGCGCTTTACACACC
>NZ_JAWPOX010000598.1:0-668 GCF_033344475.1 Vibrio sp. 1288 | reverse complement strand
GTATAGCGCATAAGACTGGAACACCATCGCCACCCCTCGTTCTGATGGTGGAGTGTCGTTAACGACATTGCCCGAAATAGATATTGCTCCATCACTGATGTCTTCCAGACCGGCAATCATACGCAAGAGCGTTGATTTGCCACAGCCCGATGGGCCAACAAACACCACAAACTCACCTTCTTCTATCGACAAGTTTACGTTGTGAATGGTTTGGGTATCGTCAAAACGTTTTACGACATTGGATAATTGGATCGAAGACATTTTAAATTCCTCTTAAATGGTAATAAATAAAGTGTGTGATCTAATTCGTCTTTTATTTAGTAAATTTTATTCTCACTTGTCTGATTAATCACAATAACTGCTAGCTTTAGTGATTTAAATCACATCAATGAATAGCCTGTATGGAAAAAATAACACAAAGGAGCATAGTTGCACCATAAATTTTATTTTTACCAAAAACGAAAGGCGTGAAATTTTATGGATAATAATAAATTTAGTAAAAAACTATCTGCTCTTGCAGTTACCGCTCTATTTTGTTCGCCAATGGCGTTAGCGCAGCAGTCCTTATTAGTCTGGGAAGACATTCAAAAGTCTTTGGGTAATGAAGAGGCGGTCGCAGCGTTTGAAAAGAAACATGATGTGAAAGTGAATGTGCTTGAAATGCCATA
>NZ_JAWPOX010000005.1:0-193830 GCF_033344475.1 Vibrio sp. 1288 | reverse complement strand
GAAAGCACCGGTCTTGAAAACCGGCATACGTTAATAGCGTATCTAGGGTTCAAATCCCTATCTCTCCGCCACTTTTAAAAAACCGCTGTTCTTACAGCGGTTTTTTTGTATCTGCTGTTTTTTAACCGCTGTTATCGAAACTTCTAATTGGTTTTTCTCTAGCTCTTTCTCCAAGTTTTTGCGTACCTACATTGGGTTTAGTTTACGCAGTAATACCTTCAATCGAAGACATTTCCATACGTGTCATTTGGGCTTCAAATAGAGCTTTGTTAAGTCTCAACGTGGGATGCTTAAACGCATTTTGATAGAGTCCCAGTCTAAATACTGCAAATGTACTTGGAGGAAAAATGAAGCTACTTTACTGGTTAGATGAATGGCAAGCTCTTACTCAAAAAGAACAAGAGACGGCTTTACCTATCTCTGGCTACGATTTACTTGATGATGTGTTTGTGAAGTATGAACTCGTCGATCTTAACAAGCCATTGTTGTTCACATTTTCTCCTTCCGGTACTGATGTGCAGGTACAAGACTTAACTCCGGATTTTCCTCCTTGGGGCTACGAGCTCGGAATACAACAAAAAGTAAACATTATTGCCTTTCAACATTTAGGACAAAGTAATTGGTTCCGTAGTCGGAATTTGATTTTCTTTCTGGAGCAGCTATCTGAGTTGCTTCATCCCTTCAAATGTCGTTTGGGTTATGGGCAAAGTCGAGGTGGCTTTGCAATTGGCGCGTTCGCTAACTTGCTGAAACTAGAACATCTTTTGTTGTTTTATCCTGTTAGCACTAAAAATAAAGCGTTAGTGCCTTGGGATGATCGGCCGAGTACTGAGCTTGCTCAGCAGTTTGCTTGGGAAAGCGGCTACCATGATCGAGATTTGGGCAATGCCAAAGGTTATATTATTTATGACCCATCCAATCGCATTGATCGTCTTCATGCTGAACGTTATCCAGAGCTTACCCATTTAAAAGTCGTCGGTATGGGACACGGCACTCAATCCACACAATTAGATAAATTAGAATTTTTTAATCTGGTGGCGCAGGAGTTTGTTCGCCATCAAACCTTAGATATTGACCAATTTAATAAGCAAATTCACGCTTTGTTTTAAAAGAGGACTGATATCAGAGTCCCCTGTAACCAGGGGGAGATGATCACACACTAAAAACTAGATTTTTAACACAATTGCTAGGCGCAATTTAGATGGAGGATTAATGAAGTTACTGTACTGGTTGGATGAATGGCTGGCTCTTTCTCGTGAAGAACAGCAAACCAGGCTACCGATGTCCGGGGAGGACTTACTTGATGATGTATTTGTTAAGTATGAGTTTGTCGACCGCAATAAACCGTTGTTGTTCACCTTTTCCCCTGCTGGTACGAATCTACAAGTACAGGACTTACACTCAGACTTTGCGCCTTGGGGTTATCGCTTAGCCCAGAAACAAAAAGTAAATATTATTTCATTTCAGCATCTTGGGAAAAGTAACTGGTTTCGCAGCCGTAATTTGATTTTCTTTCTAGAGCAACTGTCGACTTTACTTGAGCCCTTTGAATGTCGTTTAGGCTATGGACTTAGCCGCGGTGGTTTTGCTATTGGTGCCTTTTCTAATCTATTAAAGTTGGATCAAGTATTGATGTTTCACCCGGTCAGCACAAAAAACAAAGTTTTGGTGCCATGGGATGATAGGCCAAGTACTGAACTTGCCCAACAATTTGATTGGGAAGGAAAGTATCACGACCTCGACCTTGGCGATGCAAAAGGCTATATCATTTATGATCCAACTAATGAAATCGACCGCCTTCACGCCAAACGCTACCCAGAGCTCACTCACTTAAGAGTCTTCGGGATGGGACATGGTACCCACGCGACGTATTTGAATAAATTCGGTTTTTATAAGCAAGTGGCTGTAGACTTTATACGTTATCAGAAGATAGATATAGCGCAGTTTCGTCATCAGACTAAAACGCTGCGATTAAAAGAAGATTACTATCAGTGCCTTAACAAGGCGAATGCGAGTTCACAGCATCGTTTGAACTTACTGAGTACCGCTCATAATGTGTTAATTGAAGAAAAGAAAGAACATGTGAAGGAGCATCAAGCGCAAATCGATATTCAGCCACTTGTTGATATTGCGATGAAGCATGAGCATGACAATCCGCAAGATGCAGTACAACTTTTGGAAGTGGCTCAGCAGTTAGTTCCGAATGACCCCGTTGTGGAGCACAAGTTGCAGCAACTGTCGTAGGCGAGTAATGCAGACTGGCATTTTGAATTTGGTCAGTGGCTTTTGTCGCTGGCCTTTTTAAGAGCTTATGGGTTGATATTTCGATGAAATTTAATGAAGCAGTACAAAATAAAAAGCCCAAGCAAATGCTTGGGCTCCATAAATGTTAATGCGAGTTTTAAAACTCTTTTGGCGCAAAGCCTGTCATCACATCAAGGCGAAGTTCTTTACCAACTTTTGTTAATGGGTGAACGATTACTAAGCCGCGTACGCGTTTTTTCAGTTTGCCGATGTCCGCTTGTTCTGCTTTGGTGATTTCACGAGAGAAAGGCATATCAAGTAAGCTTTTACGTTCTTTGTTCAGCTCATAGTTTTGCTTGTGCTTTAACTGGTTAAGCTTTTTGGTAAGCTGTTCTACTTCATCCGTGAACTTTGTAATCATTTCGTGATCACCACGAGAACGTGCCGCATCAAGTTTACGTTGGCATGTATCTAAACGGTTGTGCAGCTTTTGAATATCAGTTTTTATGCTCATGGTAATTTGGCTCAAATTTTAAATAGTCGAGAAGTATAGCATAGCTGAGATCACACGCTCTACTATACTTCTCGATTGTCTGGCTTTAGTTAATCAGTTCATTGCCCGATACGTTACCAGAGAAAAAGGCTTCGACGTTATCAAGCGTCACAGAGGCAATATTATTAAGTGCTTCGTGAGTCAAGAATGCTTGGTGGCCAGTAAACAGCACGTTATGACAAGCCGATAAACGGCGGAAAACATCATCTACAATGACATCGTTAGATTTATCTTGGAAGAATAAGTCTTTTTCATTGTCATACACGTCTAGGCCAAGCGCACCAATCTTACCTTGTTTCAACGCTTCTATCGCCGCTAGTGAATCTAGCAACTCGCCTCGACTGGTGTTAATGATCATTACACCATCTTTCATTTGCGCGAAGGCTTTTTCGTTCAATAAGTGATAGTTTTCTTCACTCATTGGACAATGGAGAGAGATAACATCCGCATTAGCGTAGATTTCTTCAAGCGAACAGTAACGGGCTCCTATTTCTAGTGCTAATGGATTTTCGTAGGGGTCGTAGCAAAGCAGTTCCATGCCAAGCCCTTTGAAGATACGCATCGTCGCGATACCAATCTTACCCGTACCAATAACACCAACGGTTTTTCCGAAAAAGTTAAAGCCAACAAGACCTTCTAGCGAGAAGTTGGCGTCACGTGTCCGTTGGTAGGCCTTGTGAAGACGGCGGTTTAGGCACATCATTAAACCAACCGTGTGCTCTGCCACTGCTTCTGGTGAGTAAGCTGGAACTCGAACCACTTGTAAGCCTAGTTCTTTGGCTGCTTGTTGATCAACTTTATCAAATCCCGCGCAGCGCATAGCAATAAGCTTGGTCCCGCCTAGAGAAAGCTGTTTAAGAACGGGAGCTGAAAGATCATCATTAACGAACGCACATACGACATCACTGCCGTGCGCCATCTTGGCTGTTTTTTCGGTTAGTCGGAAGTCGTGATAGTGAAATTCAAAATCGCGGTTATTTTTAATTTTATTAAAAGAGGCTTCGTCGTAGGATTTTGCACTAAAAAAAGCAATGTTAATCATGGTTCCCTCTCAAAAAGTACGGACTTTATAAATAAATATGCTTATAAAGTAATGCAACTTAGCCGCAATGAATAGAGAAATCTTCTCTTTGACTTTTGTTGTATCAAACAACAACAAGAAGTACGCCTTTCAGCGAGTGCTATCTTACGGTTCCGCATTAGATACTGTTTGCTTTACGAGCATTAACTGACTAGCATTATCGCTCTTTTCTTGTTCACTTTATTAGCTTAGGCGTTACGACAATGTCAGTAAAATGGTTCTCTATGTTCTTGTGTTGTGTGTTTGCTTCGGGCACTCACGCAGCTGTTGACCTTGTTAAAGTCGACAAGTCTAAGCGTCGAATGTATTTGATGGAACAAGGAGCAGTGCTAAAAGAATACCGAATTGCTTTAGGAGCGAACCCGCAAGGACATAAACAAGAAGAGGGAGACAATCGCACGCCAGAGGGCGAATACACTCTAGATTATGTTATAGAGGACTCTGCTTTTTATCGTTCTGTGCATATCAGTTACCCTGATGCGATTGATACGTTGGAAGCGAAGCGCCGAGGTGTGTCCCCTGGAGGGAACATCAAAATTCATGGCTTAAAAAACGGTGAGAGTCAGTTGCCGATTTACATCCAAAGTTTTGATTGGACTAATGGGTGTATTGCGATTACCAACGAGGAGATGGACGAATTTATCCAGCTTGTCGAGATGGGGACACCAATTCAGATTGAGTGGTAATAAAAGGTCCCCTTTAATGTTCTGGCTCTTATAGGCTATGGCATAAAGCGCTGTGGATGATCACTAAAAATACCGTCTAATTGAGGTAGGTATTTCAGTTTATTTGGATTGTTCACCGTATAGCACATCACTTTGTAACCGGCTTGTTGGAGTTTGTTTATCTGGCGAGTACGAACCCAGTTAATATTTAGGTTGCAGCTATAGGCACTAACTTCTTCCAAAAGGCGTTTATCTTTTCTCGTAAAGAATTCACTTAACACACCCAATCGGTAGCCACTGCAGTATTTGTGCATCGCTCTAATGACGTCATGACTAAAGCTCGATAGGAGTACATTCTCTTGCGGCATTGGACTTTTTGTTAACGCATTGGCGAGAGTCTGCGCCACTTCTTCCGCTGGATGGTTGTCTACTTTAACTTCGATATTCAAGTTAAGCTTATTCTCAGTAGCTAAAGTGAGCAGTTCATCTAGTGTCACGATCTTCTCGCCTGAAAAGTCTGTGCTAAACCAACTACCGAAATCTAATGCTTTTAAGTCTTCCAGGGTGAGCTCATCAACACGCCCTTGTCCATTGCTGCATCGATTGACGGTATGATCATGGCAAACCACTAAAACATTATCTTTGGTAGGCTGTATATCCACTTCCACCCACTTCAACCCCAGGTCAATGGCTGCCTGAATGCTTATTTTTGTATTCTCAGGGTATGAACCTGCCACGCCACGGTGACCAATTAATAACGTTTCCATTCGCTTTATCTTTTGCTTTGCGGTTGCCAGATTGTACTCGTTTTTTCTATGAAGATATATCTAGGTGCATATTGTTAGGAACCTTTAGTAAAAGTGAACATTAAACTCTAATGGTACGTTGCTGCTTCTTGGACTGAGTCCTGTGGACTTAAAGCCTTAGAGTGTGTAGTTGTTTAATTGGTAAATGAGTAATAAAATGCGAACCATTTTTATTTGAATGGTGAGTGGTAATGTCACGAGTTTTGATAGTCGATGATGACGTTCCTTTGTGTGAGCTGTTAGAAGCGGTTTTGCAAGAGGAGGGCTACATCGTCTCTTCTGTGCATTGCGGTGAAAGTGCGCTGCAATATATGGAAAAAACGCCTGTAGATCTTGTATTGCTTGATGTCATGTTACCAAACCTTAACGGCATGCAAGTTGCTCGTAGGATCTGTCAGCGCTTCGCGACACCTATTCTAATGCTTACCGCTCTCAACGATGAAAACTCGATGCTTGATGGTTACCAAGCGGGGGCCGATCAGTATATCGGAAAGCCTTTTAATGTCGCTGAGCTTCTAATGCGCATCAAAGCGATTCTTCGTCGTGTTGGCTTGGAACGTCAACGTCAGACGATGTGTAGTACCGTTCAAACGATCAGTGACCAGCTTAATAGCTTACCCCTCACAAGTACGGAAGCTGAACTATTGAGCTACTTGGTAAAAAACCAAGGAGTCGTGATTTCAAAAGCAGAGCTTCAAACTGAAGTGTTAAAGAAAGAGCTGAGTCCTTTTGATCGCAACCTTGATATGCACATCAGTAACATACGTCGCAAGTTAGTTGAAGCGGGGCTTTCCAAGCAACATATCAAAACCTTCCGTGGCAAAGGTTACAGTTATTTAGAGGCTGTAAACTGTTAATGAAGCTCCGGTGTCCACCTTTTATTGCAAAACGTAAAGATAGCTTAGCGTTCAAGTTATTTAGTTGCATGACCGCAATTGTCATTAGCATTTTGGTCGTGCAATCCTTAGCGGAACAAGCTCTGGTGAAAGCCATGTTGAAAGTGCCCGATAGTGTGCGAGAAGAAATGCTAGACCTTGCACATCAAGCTAACGTATTGATTGAGCACGGAGACATGGACGAACTTGCTGACTGGGCAAATGCGCAAAACTTTTATTTATTTGTGTTGAATGAACATCAGCAACCAGTTACGCACCGTCTGATGCATCCGCACTTCGAGTTCAAACTTCAATTTAAGAGAAGCATCGATGATCAACTTGAGGGGAAAGTGAATCGCCCCATCATCAATATTCCTTTAGTTCATGGCAATACTTTAGTGATTCAGTTGCCACATCGACTGCACCCTGCAAATGACTTCATTCTGTATTTCTCTATTCTCAAAGTCGTGATTGCAGTGGTTATTTTGGCGCTCTTTTCACTGCTAATGGCACGTAACTTACAGCAACCATTGGATCGATTGAGAGAAGCAAGCAAAAAGCTATCTAATGGCGATTTTAATGTCAGTGTCGTGAAAGAGCTGAAGTCGAGCACGCGTGAGTTTAACGAGTTAGCGCAAGATTTCGATCACATGACGCAACAGATTCATTCTCTCGCTGAAAAGCAGCGACTGCTTATAAGAGATGTCTCTCACGAATTGAGAACGCCGTTAGCGAGGCAGAACTTGGTTCTGCATCTTTTGCGAAAGCGTGTTGGAGAAAGTGAGCAAAGTCTAGTGACAAGGTTAGAAGATGAAGCAAAAGAGCTAAACCATTTGATCAGCGATATATTGGAGTTCAGTCGCTTGGAAAATGCGCGCTTCGACAAAGCCACGAAACGCTGTGATTTAGAAGTTTTGCTCTCCCCGCAAGTAGAGCGTTGCAAAATAGATTTGAAGTCAGAACAGACGTTGTCTTTCCGCTCAGAAGCTGTATGTGCTAAAGCTTTTTGTGAAGAAACGCTCGTCATTCGTTGTTTGAACAATCTTATTGGTAATGCCATTAAATATTCAGGACAAGCATCTCAGATAGAAGTTTCTCTGGAAAATTATGTCAAAGAAGGGCAGCAGTTCACCATCATGTCAGTATCTGATGATGGGCCTGGTATTCCAGATAACAAGCTGGTCGATATTTTTGATCCGTTTACGCGCTTAGATGCTTCTAGAGATAAAAAGCTTGGTGGCTACGGTTTAGGTCTTGCGATTGTCAAAGAATCCATGCGTATTATGGGTGGAGCAGTTACGGCGAAAAACCGTGAGCAAGGTGGTCTGAGGGTTACTTTAGTGTTCAAGCAATAAGTATGATTAAGTTGTAACTTTTGTGACTAAAGTCACATTATGATGGCGCATCATCAGAGAGTACTTTACAAAAGTTTGCAAATGCAAAGAATGTAAATTTAATGCAAATGGTAATACTTATCACTTATATTCACCCGCGAAATAATTAAGAGGGAATCGCATTCAACAAGTATGTGACCCGAAAAATAATAATCGGAGTGAAAGGATATGTTTACTAAGAGCCATTTGGCGTTAGTGATCGGTGCAGTGTTAGCAACACCTGCAGTGGCGGAAGTTCAAACAGACGAACATGTAGTTGTAGAAGGTCGAGAGTTCGGCTACAAGGCAGATACAAACAGTACAGCAATGCGCATGGAAATGACGCAGCTGGAAACGCCGGGACAAGTAGCGGTTATCGATGAAACGGTAATTGATGAGCAGCGTGCAAGTACACTTGGTGAAGTGCTACGTAACGATGCAAGTGTTAGCGCGGGTGGTACAAGCCGTAACCGCGAACGTTTCTCTCTACGTGGTTTTGAACTTAGCAGTTCAGACGGTTTTCTTCGTGATGGTCGTCAACACTGGTCACACTACCGTCAGCCAATTGAGCTTTTAGAGCGTGTTGAAGTGCTTAAAGGTCCATCAGGTCTGCTATACGGTAAATCTGAGCCGGGTGGTTTGGTAAACATGGTTTCGAAAAAACCAACAACTCAAACACAAGCAAGTTTGAGTCAAGATCTAGGTTCGAATGATCACTCACGCACTGTGCTTGATGTGAGTGGCGCGCTAAATGATGCAGAGACACTGCGAGCGCGCGCAATTTTTGCCAAAGAAAGCTACGGCTCTTGGCGCAGGTACGGTGATGGCACTGAGCCTAAAACAGATCGTACGGTAGCTGGCCTAGTGGTTGAGTACGATATCACAGACAACTTTATGGTATCGGCTCATTACGATCGCACGAAAGACGACGGTAGCGTGGACTCTGGCGCATACATTGTTGATGGCAAAGCGGTTCGCGGTGATAAGTACATTTGGGATGCGCAGTGGTCTGAAATTGATAACGAAGTAGAAAACTACGGTGTCGATATTAATGCGCAAGTCACGGATAACGTGAACGTAAAAGCAGGTTACAACCGCCAAGACTTTAAGCGTTTTGATGTAGAGTCTTACCCTAAGTTTGATCAGTATGAAGAGTTAAATACGATTAAGCATCGAGGCAACGATCGCTCCGATAATTGGGTATTTGATACTGCATATATAGATGTGACGACGGACTTTACTTTGTTCGGTACGGAAAACACGTTGTTAGTGGGCGCTAACTACTTAGATTACAGTTATGATCGCTTTATGGCATTTCATAATGAGGCGAGTATTGCGCCAGGAGAAACGGTGCCTAAGCCTAGCTATCGTAGTTCGAAGAAATCACCAACTGCTGAGTACGATACTTGGGGTATCTACGCGCAAAATATGATGACGATTAATGATTACTGGCAAGTGCTTGCAGGTGTTCGTTATGACGAAAAGCGTGATGATGAACTGACCGAAAACCAGGTTTCTCCAAAATTTGGTGTCATTTTCCACCCATCGACGAATGGCTCGGTTTACGTTCAGTATTCTGAAAGCTTCATGCCTCAAGGTGAAGTCAGCAACGGTAGTCGTACCTACATCAATGAAGGTGAGAAACTCGACGCTGAGCGTGGTATCTCTTATGAAATCGGTACGAAGTGGGAACTGTTTGATCAGCGTTTATTTGTATCTGGTGCTGTGTTTGATATCACGTTAGAGAACATCTCGCTGGATGTTGAAAGCGGCAAAGACGCGGGCGGCAATCTCCTACACAAGAAAACGCAAGGTGGTGAGCAAGTTCACAAAGGCGCTGAGTTAATGGCTCAAGGTTTTGTGACCCCAGAGTTGTCGCTAACCGCTTCTGCAATGTATTTGGATGCAGAGCTTAAGAAGGCAGAAAGATATGAAGGTAACCGCCCTGTAGACGTGCCAGAGTTCTCGGCAAGTCTATGGTCTAGCTACAAGGTTCAAGACAACACTAACTTAAACCTTGGTTTGATTTATGAAGGTGATCGCTACGGTGATGCAAAGAACACCTTCAAGAAAGATGGCTACGCTCGCGTTGATATGGGCGTGTCATACAAACATAAGTACGATGAAAACTTGGATATTATTGCTCGATTCAATGTCGAAAACTTATTCGATACCGACTACTTCGCAGGTGGTGGTAGCACGAATGGCGAGCAAAAAGGTGCGAGTGGGGTTGTGGTTGGAGAAAGCCGCAACTACATGGCAACAATCCAGTTCAAGTACTGATAACAATTTGATTATTAAAGGGGAAGGGTAGTCTTCCCCTTTGGTCGTTTTTGGAACACAGAAATATAACTCGTATGAATCTAATGAAATCAAGTATCGCTCTGTTGATATCATCGGTTTTGATTCCCGCTCACGCGGCGAACTTAAACGATGCACAAGCTGTGCAGAGTAAAACAAACCAGTCGTCGGCGGTAAGCCAAAAACGTATTGATGCAAGCGCAGAAAAATCACTTACTCTAGAAGCTGAAATTGAGCAGCTGCAAGAGGAAGTCGGTAACTTGAAGATTTATCGCGATCATCTTGCAAGCCTTGTTGAAAGTCAAAATCAAGAAGTTGATAGCTTGAACGAGCAAATTGAGCAGATTGCTCAAACTCGTCAAGGTGTCGTGCCTTTGATGTATCACATGCTTGAGGGCTTAAAAGTGCTCGTCGCTAACGACAAGCCTATACGCAAAGCGCAACGTGAGGAGCGAATTGCAAAGCTGGATTCCATGATGACGCGTGCAGACGTTGCGGATGCAGAGAAGTTTCGTCGTATTTTAGAAGCGTACCAAATTGAAATGGATTACGGCACCAAGCTTGGCGTTTACCAAGGCAAGATTAACCTAGGTGACAATGAAGCTGTGGAGGCGGACATTCTCTATTTAGGGCGTTTGTCTTTGGTAGCGCGTAGCTTATCTGGTGACACATTTTGGAGCTGGTCACAGCAACAACAAGCATGGCAACAAGTGGGTTCTGAGCAAAAATCAGAGCTAGACAAAGCGTTCGCTATGGCGAATAAACAGATCGCGCCGAGCATGTTAACTCTACCAGTGTCGTTAACCGCTGCGGAGGGCAAATAAATGATGAAAAAATGGTTATCGGTTGCATTAATCTCGACAGCCGCATTAATGCCTTATACAACTTTTGCTAGTGATGCGTTGTTACAAAAGGCGCAGCAAGAAAATCGTCAACAGCAATCGCACAATGTCGCGCGTGAATCAGGTTTTAAGCAAACAGAGCAAGACCTACAGGCTATAAAGAATAAATTGGTGGCAGAGCGTGCTGCTCTTCAAGCAGAGGCGGACTCATTAAGTGTTACCTTCGGTGAAAATGAAGCAGAACTGGCACAGCTAGAAGAAAAGTTGCGTCTAGAAACCGGGAGCCTAGGTGAGTTATTTGGCGTCGTTCGCCAGAACGCAAAAGAGCTAGAGTCTGAGCTAAAAAGCTCAGTAACCGGTGTAGATGCAAACTCATATCAGAAAGATATCGATGCTATTGTTGCGGCTAAATCACTGCCAACGTTGACCCAACTTCAGGCGATGTGGCGCAGCATGGAAGAACAAATCAAAGCAAGCGGTGAAATGGCAAACGTCTCTTTCACACTGCTAAATGGCGAGGGTCGTGAACAAACGGTTAGTGGTGTTCGTCTTGGTTCTATGGCGCTGCTGGATGACACTGGCTACGTTAAGTGGAATGGTCAACGCGGAGATGCGGTAAACTATCTTCGTCAGCCTGAAAGCGGTCCAACAGCGAATACTATTTCCTCTGGTGACATTGATGCGCTTGTCATAGATCCGTCACGTGGCATTCTTCTTGAGCAGCTCGCAAACTCACCGACTTTGGCTGATCGCCTAAATGCGGGTGGCGTTGTCGGCAAAATCATCCTTGGTTTATTGGCTATCGGCCTATTGATTGCGCTCGTACGTGGTGCATCTCTGATGATTTCGCGCCAGAAAATCATGAAGCAACTGAAAACCCCAGCGCAGCCAGGAAACAACCCTTTGGGTCGCGTGCTTGCGGTATACCAGAAAGACAAGCATCGCAGCGTAGAAGCGTTAGAACTACGTCTTTTGGAAGCCGTTGTTGATGAGCAAACCCACCTAGAAAAAGGGTTGTCGATGCTTAAGCTTCTTGCTGCTCTAGCTCCTATGCTTGGCCTACTAGGCACGGTAACGGGTATGATCGAAACCTTCCAAGTCATCACTCAATTTGGTAATGGTGATCCGAAAGTAATGGCGGGTGGCATTTCGATGGCACTTGTGACTACCGTACTTGGCCTTGTTTCAGCCATGCCTTTGCTATTAGCGCACAACGTATTGAGCTCTCAAGCAGAAAATATTCGCAGTATCTTAGAAAAACAAGGCATCGGTTTAGTTGCAGAACAAGCTGAGCGTGATATGCCGAATAACAAAAGTCACTCTAACACCTTAGCGGAGAACGCAGCGTAATGGAGCAGATCCTACTCAGCACATTGGGTTTGATCAGTGAGGATTGGGCCACAACCTTGATGAGCTTTATGCAGCAAGGTGGTCAAATCCTATGGTGGCTGGCCGCCGTCGTGGCGGTGTGCTGGCTGTTGGTTATGGAGCGAGTTATTTATCTCACAACGGTTTTCCCTGGGGTAAAAAAACAGCTTTGTGAGCAGTGGCACGCAAGATCAGAGCACCACTCTTGGTACGCGCATCAAATCCGTGAAGGATGGATTGCAAAAGCGCAAATCGAACTACGCCAAAACCTATCGACTATTAAGCTACTTGTGGCGGTTTGCCCAATGCTAGGGTTGTTAGGGACGGTGACAGGCATGATTACGGTGTTTGACGTAATGGCATCGCAAGGCAGCAGCAATCCGAAATTGATGGCTTCTGGTATCTCACTTGCTACGCTGCCAACCATGGCAGGTATGGTAGCAGCGCTTGCGGGCATGTTTATTCATGCTCGCCTTAGCAAAGTGTGTGAACGAAAAGCTATCCAGTTAGAACAATCTTTAAGGAGTCAAAAGTGAGACTCGGACGCAGACCTAACCAACAAGATGAAGCTCAAGTCGATTTAACCTCGATGCTTGATATCGTCTTCATCATGTTGATCTTCTTCATTGTGACCAGTTCGTTTGTACGTGAATCCGGTGTAGAAGTGAATCGCCCCCAGGCTTCTAATGTAGTAAGTCAAAAAGACGCGGGCATTTTTATCGCAGTAACGGCAGCGAATGATGTGTACATTGACAAACGAGTGGTTGATATTGAGCGTGTTGAGGCCTCTATTGAGCACCTGTTACTTGATCAACCTGATGCCTCGTTAGTTATCCAAGCTGACGAGCATGCTTACAATGGCACTGTCGTGAAAGTGATGGACGCTGCAAAGGCGGCGGGTGTGAAGAACATTGCATTGGCGGCGGAGAAACCTTAATGGGCAGGCTGTTACTTGCACTACCAGCATCACTGTTAATTTCTGTGAGCTTGTTTAGCTTTATGGCGTGGATGGTTGATAAAGGCAACCAGCGTGCACCAGAAGCTTCAGAAGCCGTTCGTTTTGATATGGTGATGGTAGAGAATGAAGCAGACGTGCAGCGTCGTCAACGTTCAGTGCCGGAGCAACCAGAACCACCTCAAGCGCCGGAGCCAATGGATCTGTCTCAAGCTGACACTCAAATGGAACCAATGAGTCAGATGACGCCAGTCAGTGCTTTAGGTTTAAACACAGCCCTTGAAGGCATCGCGATTAGCGCCCCAAACTTGAAGGGAACAATGGGCAACCAGCAAGCACTGCCGTTGTATCGTGTTGATCCTCGTTATCCAAGTAAGGCGCTGAAACGTAAAGTGGAAGGTTATGTCATTATGCGTTTCACGATCGATGCAACTGGACGACCAAAAGATATTGAAGTGATCGAGGCTGAGCCCGAGCGCATGTTTGAAAGGGAAGCAATCCGTGCGCTTAAAAAATGGAAGTATCAGCCAAAAGTTGAGGATGGTGTGTCAATTGAGCAGTTCGGACAAACCGCTAAAGTGGAGTTCAAGTTAGCCAAATGATGAAAAAATTCTTAATCGGTACGGTATTAAGCCTGAGTGCACTCTCAACCATTGCCAGTGAGTTAAGCCAATACACCGCAGCGAGAGTTCAACGAGCACACAACTTGGCTCAAGAGGAGAAACTAAAAGAAGCGATTTCATCTCTTGAAGCTATGGAGCTTTCTCGTGGATATGACCAAGCTTATGTCGCTCGAATGTTGGGTATTTTTTACTGGCAGAACGAGCAAACTCAAGCGGCGATTAAGCAACTTGAGTTGGCAGTCAATAGTGGTTTGCTACAAGATGAGCAAGCATGGCAAACCCGAAAAATGTTGGCTGATATACTGCTGAACGAGCAACGTTTTTCTAAGGCTTTACCTCATTACTATGCCTTGAGCAAAAACATTCCTAAAGGTCAAAAAGCGCATGAACTATGGCTGCGTATTTCCCAATCTCATTATCAACTGAGTCAGTGGCAAAAAGTGCTTTCAGCAATGGCTCGTTATGAGAAGTTTGGTCAGCCAGACAAGCTTGGCGCATTGTCGATAAAGCTTTCTGCTGAGCTAGAACTGAAAAAGTGGAAGCCGGCAATCTCGACCATCAAACGCTTAATCGTGATTGAACCTGAGCGAATTGAATGGTGGCGTCAGCTTGTTGCTCTATACCTACGGGTTGATGACAACAAACGTGCCCTAGACTCTTTGGCGTTGGCAAAACTGAAAGGGTTACAACTTAGCCAAGATGACTTAAAGCTGCTGGCACAATTGTACGCGAAACGAGGTATTCCTGAGAGAGCTGCGTTGGTGATGAACGAGCTAGAGGATGTAAACTCGAATAGTAAGCTAAAAGCTCAGCAAGCAACGTATTGGCAAATGGCAAAAGAGTGGGAAGAGTCTATTGATAGCTGGCGTATTGCAGCTCAGCTAGATAGGCAGTATTACTGGAACTATTCTCAACTGCTGGTGCAAGAAGGCCATTATAAAGATGCCATTGCCGCGCTCGATAATGTCAGAGGTCGTAAAGCGGATGTTGCACTTATCAAAACTCGCGCTTACTACAAACTTAAGCGGTTTGACGATGCGCTCGCTAATGCCAAAAGAGCGAATGAGATTAAGCCATCGAATCAGGCAAAGAGTTGGGTTAAGTATCTATCACAGCTACGCAAAGTAGAATCGACGCAGAACTCATAGCGAACATTTTTATTAAATACCCGAGCTCAGTCTCGGGTATTTTTTGTCTAAAGTCATAAAGGCTATTTATTGTATGAGCTTTTCATAAAAAGCTAATGCATCAAATGGTCGGGAGAAAAAAGGGCTTTTCTCTATATATTCTTGATGTACCTTGCTCAGTGTTTCAAACTTTTCTCTCGATGTAGGTTCGATATGAAAAGTTAGGCTTTCAGTCGATTCTACAAGCTTTAATGTTGAGGTTCTTGAAGCGTTATTTTTTGCTATTAATAGATAATATGCTAGCTCTTGCTTCTCTTTTAATACACAAGCCTCAAAAGCTTTCTCGCTTAAAAACGGCAGAACAGGAGTTAATGCTTCTATATGCTTCTTTGAATACTCTAGGGTTTGTTTGTCAGGTGTATTCTGGTCTGCCATAGATTCGCACAGCTTTATCTTAGCACCATAATTATCGATAGATTGGCTTACGTTGTTAAACAAACTGGCTTCAAACTTTTCACTTGCGAAAGTGACACTTGAGAAAAGTGATAAGAGAATTATTCCAACATTCTTGTTCATATTTTTCCTTCTGAACTACACCATAACGTTTGGCTAGCATCAGAAAATCTTCTCTATCTAACCCTACACTAACTTCTTAGCTTACCTTTTTTATCTAGTTTATGGATAGCTTTTAAGCTTTTCATTAAATATACATAAAGGCGCATTTTGGTGGAGTCTATCCCACTTTTTAGTATTGGAAATATCATTAAATTTTGAGTCATTAAAATTGATAGGGTTATTATCTAGAGGGTAGGCAATCGGTAACTCGCATTGGGCCAAATAGCTAAAACATGTGCAAGCCAAGCTGAATTGAAAAAGTAAACAATGTAAATTAAATGCCAATACGAATGATTATCACCTAAATTATGCCCCACATTTATTGGTGATGATTGTTTCTATGTTGCTTAAAAGCAAAGGTGTTCAAACTTGGGCTCGCCGCCTACATATCTATATTTCGATGGCTCTTCTCTTAGTTACGCTGTTTTTTGCAGTAACTGGTATTACCCTCAATCGCCCCGAATTGTTTGAACGCAGTGAACCTATCATTCAACAACATACTCTGACGGTTCCGCACTCAGTTCTATTCTCACATTCAGATACCTTTCAACCTAATCGTGAAGAACTGGTAGCTTTCTTGACTAAAGAAACCGAGCTTCGCGGCACTCCCTCCGCACTAGATGTGTATACCGAAGTTGAGCAAGGTGAGTTGTTACTCGGAGAGCTTTCTATGGATTTTAAAGGCCCGGGTTATAACGCTACGGTCTTTATTGATATGACTACTGGTGCAGCAGACGTCGAAACGACGCACTACGGTATTGTTGCGCTGCTGAACGATCTACATAAAGGACGCAACAGTGGTGGGATTTGGAAGTGGTTTATCGACGTCACTGCGCTTTTGATGGTGTTTTTTGTTCTTACAGGCGTGTGCTTGTTACTGCCTAAGAAGAAGACGCTCAGAACGTCAATGCAATGGATGAGCTTTGGTACGTTACTGTCGCTCGTAATTTATTTTGTTGCTGTTCCATAACAGCTTTTTAGAGAACACTTATGTTGAACACAGGAAGATTTTTCCGCCGTAATCACTTTTGTAAAGCCGCTTTGATCGCGGCTTTTACTCCTTTCTCTCTTTCCGCGGCGCCTCTACCAGATAACGCGAAGGTCGACTTCGAACTCGAACTTCCAAAGATAGATACCTCAATGTATGCACGCCCTTATGTGGCGGTTTGGGTTGAAAACGATCAGCGTAAACCGGTTAAAACCATTCAGTTATGGGTAGGGAAAGACGAATGGTTAAAAGATCTACGCAGCTGGTGGAGAAAAACGGGTCGTTATGATCGTGAACTTGTTGATGCGGTGACTTCTGCAACACGTCCTGCTGGTCAATACCGCTTTGTCTGGGATGGAACCAATGACTCAGGGGAGCGTTTGGAACAAGGAAATTACACGTTGTACGTCGAAGTCGTTCGTGAACACGGTGGGCGAAACTACTTACGTCAAAAAATAACGCTAGCGGACAGTGACGTACGCTATGAGCTTAAACCAACACAAGAGACGGGTGTCATCACCGTCAATTATCAAGTTAAGTGATTAAAGGACACAACAATGAAAACCAAAATGAAAGCAGTGGCATTGGCGAGTGTAATGGCAATGGGATTGGCTGTAACCACCACCGCGCAAGCACATCCACGTTGGGTTCTGCCCTCTCACTTTACGGTTTCTAAAGAAGGCGGTGACTGGCTGACATTTGATGTTACTGCCTCTCACGGAACGTTTGTTTTTGATAAGCCTGCGGGTAGTGATCAGGCATTTGTGGTGATGCCGGATGGCCGCTCTGAGCGTCCTAACTTTGTTGTTCGTGGCAAGCGTCGCTCTATGTTTGATTTCTTTTTTACAGAAGAAGGCACGCACAAAGTTGCGATTAATAATCAGCCGAGCTACTACACACAATACAAAGCGGGCCGTCGTGATACGGTGAAATGGGCGCGAGCAAGCAAAGCTGAGCGTGGTGATGTGCTTCCCGAGCAAGCGCGTGATGTGGTTACTCAACTAAGTTACACCCGAGCAGAAAGCTACATTACGGTTGGTATGCCAACGGACAAAGCGTTGGAGATTGAAGGGAAAATGCTGGAGATGAAACCGATCACGCATCCATCGGACATCATTGAAGGTGAGCCTGTGACTTTCCAGTTTTTCTTTAACGGAGAGCCACAAGAGGGCGTTACTGCTGAGATTACACGTGAAGGTACTATGTACCGAAACCATCAAGAACAAATCGATGTGGTGAGCGATAAAGATGGCAAAGTGATCTTCACGCCAGAAGTCGCCGGGCGCTACTTAATGAAAGCGAACTACAAAGGTGAATTGAAAGATAATCCATTGGCGGATAAAGCGAGTGCCAATGTTCACCTTACGTTTGAAACTCAACTTAACTAATCGAATTAGGCTCAGCAATTGCTGGGCCATTTTGGAATTATCATGAATAACACTTCTCTTCTAAAAGCGGTTTTGCTTTTTTCTGGATTTGCGTCCTTTCACGCTGCTGCACATTTTCCTCTGATGAGCTGTCACTTGGCGCAAGATAAAGTGATTTGTGAAGCGGGCTACTCGGATGGATCGACAGCGGTCGACTACGATGTCGAAATGTACGATTACGACGACAATCTGATCGCCAAAGAAAAAACAGATAAGCGTTCCATCGCAGAATTTACTCACCCTGAAACAGATTTCTATTTGGTATTTGATGCCGGACATGAAAGCCCGGTGGAAGTGGATATCGTTGAGCTGAAAGAGAAATGAGCGTTCAGAAAGTTCGCCCTGATGATGGTAACCGAGAAGGAAAGTGGGTCGCACTGACAATCGCAGCGATTCTCAGTTCAGCAGCCATACTTATGCCCTACCATCAGGTCGCGACTGAAAAGCCAGACATGCAGTCTCATCAAGTGTTAATCACGGATTTACATCAAAATGAGTTGGGGTTGATCGCTGAACTTAAGCTCGCTCATGAAGAGATTCGTGATTTGCAGTTAGATACCGGAACTTGGCCTGAGATCTCTGATATGGAGGCGCTTTGGATTGCTCCATTCGTGAAAGACCAAAACTGGAAGCGTAAAGGCTCTCATCAGTGGCAACGAATTGATGACGGTGTCTACATTGGCGTGAAGACCAGTGCCCAAGGCTCTGCTTCCATGCTGTTGGATAGCCGCAGTTCTCAAGCTGATATTTGGTTTAATGATTCTAGCCGTTCGTTAAATGTGGAGGGATTGAGCGAGCTAGCAAAACGCCACGATTTCGGTTGGAAACAAATCATTCTGTCAGACTCTTCCTCTCACTCTCACGCCCATTAAGACAACATAATTGATAAGTACTATGATCAAACGCTCTCTTTTACGTCGTATTCTTACAGCCACCGCGTTATTGACGGTGTCTTCTACTGGCTTTGCTGCCGATAAACTCAGTATTGGTATTACGCTTCAACCTTATTACAGCTATGTTAAAGCCGTTGTTGGTGAGAAGGCGGACATCGTTCCTTTGGTTGATGCTGGTTTTAATCCTCACAACTATTTGCCACAACCTAATGATCTTAAGCGCTTAAATGAAATGGACGTAATAGTGATCAATGGTATTGGTCATGACGATTTTGCACTGAAAGTGATCAAGGCTTCTCAGCGTGATGATCTCGTGGTTATCGAAGCGAACAAAGAAGTGCCTTTATTGCCCGCTATGGGGCAGTCTGTTGGTCAAGGAGCAGTGAACCCTCACACCTTTGTCGGTTTATCAACAACCATTCAAAAGGTTTACACCATCGCGAGTGAGCTAAGCCAATTGGACCCAGACAATGCTACGTTCTATCGCCAAAATGCTCGTAAATACGCGAAAACATTTCGCCTGATGAAGCGTGATGCAATGTTGTCTCTTGGTGAGTTGGACACGGCTGGTATGAAGGTGGCAACAACCCACAATGCTTACGGATATATCCTTCAGGAGTTTGGTGTTGACGTTGCCGCTGTCATTGAGCCTGCTCATGGTGTTGAACCAAGTGCAAGTCAGCTACAGGAAACGATAGAGAAAATTCGTGAATCGGGCATTGATGTGCTGTTTTATGAGCTCAATATGCCGAATCGCTTTGTTGATACCATCGAAGAGGCGACTGGGGTGCAGCTTTATCGCTTTTCTCACATGACTCACGGTGAGTATGAGGCTGATAAAGTCGAGGTTGAGATGCGAGATAATGTGGAAACACTAATCGAAGCCATGAAATTTGTGGCGAGTAAGCGAGCAGGGGAAAAGGCGTAATGACTGGACCTTCCGTTTCCTTAAGTAACGTGGGCCTAAAATACGCCGACAATATCATTTTGCAGAACATCAGCGCCGAATTCGAGAACGCGAAATGTCACGTGATTATGGGACCGAACGGCGGTGGTAAAACCTCTTTGCTTCGTTCGGTACTTGGACTCACGCCATTTTCGGGAAACATAGCGCTCAATTGGCCAGAACCATCAGCTGCATCGGGGAAGATAGGGTATGTGCCACAAAAAGCGATGTTTGAAGCAAGCCTCCCGTTAACCGTGATGGATTTTGTACTGCTTAACCAAACTCGTATCCCTCTATTTTGGCGACGTAAAACGAAACAAACTCAACATGCCCTGGCCCAGCTGGATCGCGTGGGTATGGCAACGCGTAGCGACCGTCGTATGGGGCAACTCTCTGGCGGTGAGCAACAGCGTGTTTTGTTTGCGCAAGCTTTACTGGATGAGCCCAATTTATTGGTTTTAGACGAACCTACAACTGGCATGGATGAGCAAGGTGTTCGATATCTTGAAGGTTTGATTCATGAAGTCGTTGGAGAAGGCAAAACGGTGCTGGCAGTACATCATGACGTGACCGCAGTGCGCCGTTTAGATGCGCAGGTCCATGTCGTAAATCGTCAAATTGTGGCGTCAGGTCACCATTCAGATGTGCTAAGCCCTGATCGTATAGAAACATTATTTAAGCACTACACAGCAAAAGTGGAGGCTGCATAATGGATTGGTTGCGAGAGTTAGCGGTTAGCGGCGTTGAAGCTGGATGGTTAAGCGATAGCTTTTCTTATGCTTTCATGGTGAACGCAATTGTGGCAGCGCTGATATTAGGGCCATTACTTGGTGGTCTTGGTACATTAGTCATCGCCAAGCGACTGGCTTTTTTCTCTGAAGCGGTTGGGCATGCTGCGCTTACCGGAATCGCGATTGGTGTGTTGCTCGGTGAGCCGCCAGAGAATCCGATCATCGGATTGTTTAGCTTTTGTATGATTTTTGCGCTGTTGCTTCACTTTGTTCGTAATCGTACGAATGTACCTTACGACACACTGGTTGGGGTTTTTCTTGCACTAGCGTTAGCGGTTGGTGCTGCGCTGTTAATGTACGTTGCTCGCAAGATCAACATTCACATGTTGGAGAACGTGTTGTTTGGCTCGATCTTGACTGTGACGGACAACGATATCCTTATTTTAGCGATCAGTTGTTTGATCATATTACTGCTTCTTATTCCAACGTTTAACCGCATTTTGCTGACTTGTATTAGCCCGGATATTGCACGTGTACGCGGCTTTAATACCAGCTTTTATGATTACTTATTTGTCATGATGATCACCTTGGTCACCATCGCCGCGGTAAAGATTATTGGCGCGGTATTGGTTGGTGCATTGCTACTGATTCCTGGTGCAACGGCTCGGTTATTGACTAAACGCATGGGCAGTTTTGTTCTCCTTTCTTCTTTATTGGCAACCATTGCGTGTTTAGTAGGAACCATACTGCCGATGGAGCTTGAGCTACCAGTGCCATCAGGCGCATCCATCATCATTGTTTCTGCGGCATTTTTCCTAACAGCAACGGTTTACCGAATTATCCAAAAAGCGTAACCCTTTTTATAAAGTAATGAACATGAAGATAAAAAAATTAGCGATAACTTTTGGTTTGGTTATAGCGACGACACTTCCATCGTTGGCAAGCGCCAAAGACATTTTAACCAGCACTCCCGTCACGTACATGTTGTCTGAGCAACTCATGAAAGGTACAGGGATAGAGACTCAGTATCTGCCTCCAAAGCGTTACGGCGTTGAGCGTCTTGAGAACTGGTTCGCAAATAAAGGTACAGAGCAAGTTAAGCAAGCGGGTCAAGCCGCGACGGTTGCTGTTACTCTTGGTGCGATTTGGAAACAAGACCCGACTTATGTTTACGCTCGACAGGGCAACATTCACTTGATTGAAATCGCTGCATCGCAGGCCATTTCTCCTAGAGCTCAAGGAGTTGCAGTACTGACATTGGAAAACGGGTCAACATCGAAGTACGCATGGCTGAACCCTACAAACTTAATCCGAATGGCGGGCATTGTTGGAGAGGATCTACAACGTGTATATCCTGAACACCAAAAGGCGATTCAAACGAATCAACAGGCTCTTATGCTCAATGTGCGTGAACTGATCAACCAACAACAGGCAGAGATCTTCGATAAAGGCATCGATTCAGTGGTACTGATGAGTGAGTCATTAGAGGACTTTGCCTCTGGCAACCAATTGTTTGTGGTTGGGCGCGAATTTAAGCCGGAACTCGAGTGGACAGAAGAAGACAAATTATCTTTAAAAGCTCAGTTTGAACAAGATAAAACGCTATGGTTAGTGACGGATAAACGACCGTCGAAAACCTTGACATCGCTTATTAAACCGAGCCGCATACTGCAAATTGATGTTATTGACCGCTGGGGCAGTAAGGGTATCAAAACTGAGAAGCCACTCGCACGTTGGGAGATGTGACACGTAAAAAGCCACAGATTTTATGATGGGGAATGAAAAGTTCCCTATTTTTTTGTGACTCAGTTCAAAATGTGAGCATTAATACCACTGGTTGCATAAGAAAGTGTTTGTTTCATTTCTATTTCGTTACTACTTTGTTATGTGTTCGTTGCGATTGATTCGGATTTAATCTGTTTCTAAGCGAACCGGTACAAACAACTATACGGATGTTAACAATGAAAATGAAAACTCTAGCCGTTGCAGTGGCGGCACTAGCATGTGGTTCACAGGCCTTCGCAGCAGAAGTTTACAACAGCGATGGTACATCTTTATCGATCGGCGGTCACGTTTCAGTTGGCGTGGGTGAGTATTTCGAAGAAGATGTAAAAGTTCACCAAGTGTCTCCACGTATTAACGTTGCGGGTAAGAAAGACATTGGCAACGGTATTACTATCGACGCTAAAGGTGAATGGGCGCTTAACTACCTAAATGGTGGTGAACAGTCATTCAAAACTCGTCTAGGTTACATCGGTGCTACTCATGAGCAGTTTGGCCGTTTAGTAGCAGGTACTCAATGGTCACCTTACTACGATGTCGCTGGCGTTGCGGATCTACCAATCGCGTTTGCGAACGACTTTTTGTACGACAACCACGGCAACCTAGGCTCAGCTCGTGCTGATAAAATGCTTAGCTACCGTAAAGGTTTTGAATTTGGTGAAGGTTTTGCTTTCAACCTAGGTCTAGGTTGGCAAGGTGAGCAAACTTCAGATGCAACAACATACGAGCAACGTGGTCAAGTTGCATTGAGCGGTTCTGTAGCTGGCTTTGGTCTAGGCTACGTATACAGCGGCGGTGATGTTAAAAACGCGACTCTAGGTACTAAGAATGCTGAATCACACCTATTCTCTGTAAACTACGGTCAGTACGGTTCAGGTCTATACGCAGCAGTAGTATACGGTATGAACGAGTACTTCTACCAAATGCGTAAAGACACTTCTCAACTTGAAGCTCTTTTGGCATACGGCGTAAACGATTGGACATTCAGCGTTAACTACGAAGGCGTAGAAGACGAAGAAGACAATAAGACAGTTTCAAGCGAAACTGCGCTACAAGCAGAGTACGCTGTAACTCCTGCTTTCGTAACGTTTGCAGCTTACCAGTTTGATCTAGGTAACGACTACAACAATGAAGAGAACGACTACTGGACTCTAGGTGCTCGTTACTACTTCTAATAAATAGGCCAGTTTCTACTGCCTAAACACATTTATTGTGTTAACGCCTACTCGTTGTGAGTAGGCGTTTTTCTTTCTGCTATCCTTTGGCTATAAGAGACGCTAGTCATTCTGTGCTTAGGTAACCCCACTCTTTGTTTAGAGAGTGCGTCTATAAAAATGCCCGCAACTTGCGGGCATTTTTTGTTGTTAGAGATACAGTTCTATTAATACGCTTATTTTTTATCGAGTAAATCGAGGAAGAAGGCATACTCTAGCGCATCTTCTTTTAAGCGCTTAAATCGACCAGATGCGCCGCCGTGTCCGGCTTCCATATCGGTTTTGAACAACAAGACGTTATCGTCTGTCTTCATTTCACGAAGTTTGGCGACCCACTTCATTGGTTCAAAGTACTGTACTTGAGAGTCGTGCAAGCCAGTCGTTACCAACATGTTCGGGTAGTTTTGCGCCTTGATGTTGTCGTAAGGCGAGTAACTCAACATATAGTCATAGTATGTTTTGTTATTTGGGTTACCCCATTCATCATACTCGTTGGTGGTCAATGGAATTGATTCATCGAGCATAGTGGTTACCACGTCCACAAACGGAACATGAGCGCCGATACCGCGATACAGTTCTGGTGCTTGGTTGATGATAGCCCCCATTAAGAGGCCTCCTGCAGAGCCACCAACAGCGAAGACTTTATCTTTCGCGCCATAGCCTTGTTCAACCAAACCTTTAGTCACATCAATAAAGTCGTTGAATGTATTTTGCTTGGTTAGTTTTTTACCGTCTTCATACCAAGGGCGGCCAAGCATTTCAGATCCACGAATATGAGCAATGGCGTAAACAAAGCCGCGATCCAATAGACTCAAACGTGTCGAGCGGAAAGTTGGCTCAATGGTTGCGCCATAAGATCCATAACCATATTGGTAGAGTGGATTCGTACCATCTTTCTTAAATAAGTCTTTACGATACACCAAAGAAACGGGTACTTCTTTACCGTCACGGGCTGTGACCATGATGCGTTCTGATTGGTAATTGTCAGGATTAAAATCACCAAGTACAGGTGTTTGCTTCATGATTTCTGACCCGCCCGTTTTTAGATCGAAATCGTAGTAGGTTCCTGGAGTGGTTAAACTGCTGTAATAAATACGAACTTTCTCGTTATCCAGCTCTAGGTTACCTGTCAAATAGGCAGCAAACGCATCGTCATTAAATGTGAGGGGGAATTCTTTTCCTGTTGAAAGCTGACGTACAGTGACGCTTGCTAGGCCGTTAGAGCGCTGCTCATAGACGATGTGATCATCGAATAACTCGAAGTCGACAAGTTGATTGTTGTCGTCTGCGGCAATCACATCTTGCCATTTAGAGCGGTCATGCATGTCATTTTGATGAACTTTCATCAAACGGAAGTTGACGGCTTGATAGTTAGTATAAATGTAGTACCAATCGCCTAGCTTAGAAATACTGTATTCAATGCCATCTTCACGAGGATAGAACGGTTTCGCCTTTGCTTTAGGGTTGTTCGCATCAATGATAGAGACCCCACTGGTTTCTGTACTCGAATGCCAGATATAAATATCTTCGCCATCTTTGCTTTTGCTTAGTGAGGTGTAATAGGCGCTGTCGGTTTCCTCAAAAATCAGCTCATCGCTGCTTTGTGGTGTGCCCAATACATGACGATAAACTTGGTAGCCCAATAAGGTCTGTGGATCTTTTTTGATGTAGTAAAAGGCGTTGTTATCGTTCTGCCATGCGACAGCGCTTGAGGCCCCTTCGATTTCATCTTGTAGGTAATTGCCTGTTGTCAGGTCTTTGATCTTAAGGGTGTACACGCGGCGGCTTAATGTGTCTTCGCCATACGCCAATAAGTTTTCATTCGGACTAACGTATAGGCCGCCGATACTGAAAAATTCATGTTCTTTTGCTAGTTCATTGACATCTAAAATGATTTGTTTGTCTTTGCCTGCAAAGTCTTTAGCTCGCAAATGGACTTCGTACTCGTTATCTCCGGTCACTTCACTGGAGTAGAAATAGTTGCCTTTACGAACCGGTACTGAGTTGTCGTCTTTTGCGATGCGCCCTTTAATTTCTTCAAATAGCGTATCTTGAAGTGTTTCAGTGTGCTTTAGAACGGTTTCTGCGTACTGATTTTCTTTCTCTAGGTGCTGTAAAATTTCAGGGTCTTTACGTTCGTCGTCACGCATCCAGTAGTAGTTATCAACGCGGGTATCGCCATGAATAGTCATCGAGTGAGGGACTTTTTTCGCAACCGGAGCTTGAGTTTGTTGAGCAACGATCTGTGTTTGGGAGTATTGAGTCATGCTGGGGATTCCTTGATTGCTGCATCCGGCGACAAGCGCGACCGAGACGGCCAACGTAGTTAAAGTGAAACGCATCTGATTTTATCCTTATTGTACACCCAAGTGGCCTCATCCTGAGGGCTGGGCTTTCATTTTGTTAGTGGTTTTCAGTTGTCCATTCTTTGTTATGGGGTATACCGAAAAAGTGAGAATCCTCAATATTTCGAGTTGGATACTCAATTTGAAGGGAGCTGAAAACACATTGTGTAAGCAGCTGTTATTTTTAACAAATATCAATTCGAAAGTTAAATCATTCTCATCGGGAAATCGATATAGTGTGATATGAAAAAAGGGACACACTTGTTGAGTGTGTCCCTTTTGGACTTTGAAAGTAAGCTGATAATGATCAGATAACTTGCGGTACTTCGTTTGAGTGATTGTGTGCTCGATTCACCCACATTAACCCAAGCATTGCAATTACCGACATTGCCATCATCAAAATGCCCAAAGGCATCTGGTTATGCGCTGGAAATAGTGACGCGAGCAAAGTTGCGACACCTGCCCCCAAGTTTTGCATGCCACCCAATGTCGCGCCTGCTGTTCCTGCATGGTATGGGAATGGCGCAATCGCTCCAGTTGTTGCTGCTGGGAAGAGAATACCTGCACCCAAAAAGTACACGGTTGCGCCTCCAACCAGCGTTAATGCAGTGGTTAAACCAAACAAGCCTGGGATGAGCACAATAGCAGAGCCCACAAAAATAGAGACCAAGCCTACATTTAAAGCACGACGCTCAGAGCGACGTCTTGCGATGTAGCTAGATAAGCCTGCACCCACCAAGTAACCTGGGATCGGCAATATAAACAGCAAACTTACCGTTGTTGCCGGTAATTCTAATACCCCACCTAACAACACCCCAGCCGCCGCTTCGAATACACCCACACCAGCGAATGTTGCAACCAGGCAAATCAAAAAGCCTTGAAAGCGACGGTCAGACAAAACGTGTGTGTAGCTTTTGGCTACTGGTTCGAATTTGCGTTTCTCTTTTGGTAGTGTCTCCATCATGCTTGTCATCATGGTGATCACAACCGCGATAGCAAAT
Organism: Vibrio sp. 1288; assembly: GCF_033344475.1. Taxonomy (NCBI): domain Bacteria; kingdom Pseudomonadati; phylum Pseudomonadota; class Gammaproteobacteria; order Vibrionales; family Vibrionaceae; genus Vibrio; species Vibrio sp. 1288. The sequence goes on along the minus strand of NZ_JAWPOX010000005.1, from coordinate 167,075 downwards.
AGCGCTAAGAACAAGTAGCTTGACCGCCATCCGAAAGCTTCTGTTAGGTAACCGCCTAATACTGGTGCCATTAATGGTGAGAAAATCACACACATGCTAATTAAGCTGTTTGCTCTGTGTAGATCAGAGCCTTCAAAGCAATCGCGAGTCAGAGTGCGTGACATCGCACCGCCGCAGCCAATACCTAAGCCTTGGATAAAGCTACCGATCAAGAACCATTCAAATTGATGTGCAAATAATGCCACCAGTGTACCCGCGATGTAGATAAGCAGCCCGACGATGATGATCGGTTTGCGTCCCAAGCGGTCCGATAGTGTGCCATACGCAAATTGCGACAAGCCATATGGGATTAGGTAACAAGCCATCACAGCTTGAAGTGATGACGCAGATACCAAAAACTCGCCCGCCATATGACCGATTGAAGGCACGTACATTGTCTGGGTCATTTGACCCACGGCAGTCAATATAGCGATTAAAAAGGTAAGTTTCGCTAATGGAAACGAAGCAGACATTTGCGTATCTCTCCAAAAAATTTAAGACGTAAAAACCCTTAGCACTCTTTTACAGAGTGCTAACTGAATTCTTGTGTTGCGGGGGGTATTTGCGCGAGATAATAGTGCTTGCTTGTATAATTAGCAATCGAAAAGTGTGAAGTTGAGCAAGATAAAAATCTATGATTTCAATTAGAAAAACTAATCCGATTTTGTTTTCAAAAAGAGATGCATTTCTTTGTCTAATTAAGTTAAATCTTTTACTTTTCGTGAATAGAATGAGCCTTATAGGTAACTGGTTTTAATGGTTAAAGTGCAAAAATAAAGCGTCTGCTCGGTTGATCTGAGTTCAAGATGAAACGAGTGAATAAAAGGTAGAGGAAGGCATCAGAAAGAAAAGGGAGCCGAAGCTCCCTTAGAAATGATTATGTCTATTCGCGCTCAGATGCGTATGCGTAAAGCATTTCTAGTGCGATGGTTGCTCCCGCTAGTGCGGTAACATCACTGTGGTCGTATGGAGGCGATACTTCGACAACATCCATACCCACGATATTCATGCCGGCTAAACCACGAATAATTTTCAGCGTTTTGTCTGAGTTCAAGCCACCACAAACTGGTGTACCAGTTCCCGGTGCGAAGGCCGGGTCTAAGCAGTCGATGTCAAAAGTGACATATACTGGCTTGTCTGCGACGGTGCGACGAATTTCTTCTAGGATCTCGTTCACCGACATGTCATTCGCTTGCATCGCATTAATCACATTGAAGCCGTGATCTTGCTGTTTGTACTCCGTACGAATGCCGATTTGTATTGAGTTCTTTGCTGAGATCAAACCTTCTTTCGGCGCATGGTAGAACATCGTACCGTGGTCGTATGAACTGCCATTTGCATAGGTGTCCGTATGAGCATCAAAGTGAATCAACGCCATTTGGCCATGATGCTTCGCATAGGCACGCAGGATAGGTAGCGTAATGAAGTGGTCACCGCCCAATCCCAACATGGTTTTACCACTTTTTAGAATTTCACTGGTTGCCGCTTCAAGGCGGTAAGTAAAATCTTCCGCATCACCGCAATCGAACACGAGATCACCTGCGTCGATCACTTTCAGTTTATCCAATACGTTGAAGCTCCAAGGGAACTTCTTACCTTCCCATGCCAAGTTGACTGAGGCACGGCGAATTGCATCTGGACCCATACGCGCACCTGGACGACCAGATGTTGCCATGTCCAGAGGGACTCCCAACACCACAACGTCTGCGTCTGCCGATACCGGGTTACGAATGTACGGCAGACGTAAAAACGACATAGAGTTGGAGTAAAGCGAATAATCAGTTTTAGTAAACAAATCATTCATATCAGAAGTCCTCTAAATAGGTGTATCCTGCTAGACCTTGTTCTAGTTCTGCTAGGATTTGTGCTTGTTCATTGGCTTCAACTCGCTGTGAAACCAATTGTTTATAATTGTCACGAATCGCATCCACGTCGATATGAACGTAGCGCATCATGTCTTCTACACTATCACCTTCGTTGATGTAACTGATCTCAAATTGACCATGTTCATCAACATTGACTACAGCACTGTGGGTATCACCAAATAGGTTGTGCATGTCACCAAGGATTTCTTGGTATGCGCCTACTAGGAAAAAGCCCATTAAGTACGGTTTGTCTTTGCTCCAAGCTGGTACAGGTAGCGTGCTCTCGATGCCTTGACCATCAACGTAGTGATCGATCGCGCCATCAGAGTCACATGTGATGTCCAACATCACTGCACGACGTTCTTCCGCCTCGCCAAGACCAGAAAGTGGCAGAACAGGGAACACCTGATCAATACCCCAAGCATCTGGTAGAGATTGGAAGAGAGAGAAGTTCACGAAGAACTTATCCGCAAGACGTTCGCTCAACTCGTCCAGAATCGGACGGTGGAAGCGATTCTTAGTGCTCATCTTTCGGCTTAATTCGAAGTAAATGCGCAGTGACAATTGTTCTGCCCACGCACGTTGTTCCAAGTTAAGCACACCTGTAGCAAATTGAGAGTGCACTTCTGCCAAATCACTTTGGGTATCATTGTAAATCTCAATTAACGCACGAGCGTCTGTACCATCTTGCAAGTTTTCCCAGTTTCGCCACATGTTTTGTAGCAAAAGCGGAGCGTCCTCATCAAGCTCATGTACTTCTTCCGGTAGGTACGACTCGGTACCAATTACGTTAGAAATCAATACAGCGTGGTGCGCTGTTAGCGAGCGACCCGATTCCGAAATGATCACTGGCATTGGTTGTTCGTATTGCAGACACACATCGCCCACTGTGTTCACAATATTACGTGCGTATTCTGCAAGGCCGTAGTTCATCGAATTCGATGATTGGCTGCGTGTGCCGTCATAATCCACTGCCAAGCCGCCGCCCACATCGAAGTACTCGATGTTTGCACCGAGTGCGCGTAGTTCGCAGTAGAAACGTGCAGACTCGTTCACACCATTGCGTACATCACGGATGTTTGCCATCTGTGAACCAAGGTGGAAGTGAACCAGTTGCATCGCGTCTAGGTTGCCTTCGCGTTTAAGACGTTCAATAACGCTAAGCACTTGCGATGCTGATAAACCAAACTTCGATTTTTCACCGCCACTTGCTTGCCATTTCCCTGCGCCTTGAGAGGCGAGGCGAATGCGTAAACCAAGGCGCGGTTTTACGCCCAAACTTTTCGCTTCTTCTAGTACCAGATCCAGCTCAGAAAGCTTCTCTAGTACGATGAATACCTTGTGACCCAGCTTTTCACCGATCAGTGCAAGACGCACATACTCACGGTCTTTGTAGCCATTACACACGATCACGGAGCTACCTTGTTGAGCCAATGCAAGTACCGCCAACAATTCTGGCTTGCTACCCGCTTCAAGACCAAGCTGCTTGGTTTCTAGTTGAGCTTGGCTCGCTAGAATTTCATCCACCACTTCACGTTGTTGGTTTACTTTAATTGGGTACACCAACAAGTATTTGTTTGGATATTGGTATTCTTCAATTGCTTGGTTGAATGCGTGGCAAATACCATGCACACGTTGGTGCACGATTTGCGGGAAGCGTACTAATACAGGCAGATTTAACTGCTTCGCTTCTAGCTCATTTACAATAGCGCTGAAAGGGATTTGATGTGCACGATCACTACGTGGTGATACATATACTTCGCCTTGGTCATCAATGCCGTAGAAACCTTGGCTCCAGTAGTGAACGTTGTAGTCCGCGCGGATGCGGTCTAATTTAGTTGCTTTTTCCAACTCGATTCTCACAAAAATGTACTTAACTCCTTAATTAATTAGAAGGAAAAGTACAAAAAAGCAAATCATGAGGCATTTACCTCATACCCTGACACGAACTCCGTGTGCGCGCATTAACGGATAAAAGTGCCTTTGAGTCTAATGATTAAAATCTATCATCTCGATTATGATTTGTTGTCGTCGCTACGTGTGAATATTTGTTTACCGAAGCGTCCATTCTGCTGTTATAGTTGGTCTGACCAGTAAGGGTTCGGTCATGAAGCATCTCACTAAAATAAGGACATATTTTGCAGCTGCACAGAATTCAGGGGTACATTCAGACCATGTATCTCGCCGAATATCCCGATAAATTATTGTTGCTTGATGGTGCCAGTCGAGCAGACATTCCTCATCTTAAAGACTTTATTGAACATCAACTCCATCGTCCTTTTTCTGACCTAAAGTTGGTTGTTGTGACCCACATGCATCCAGACCATGCTGGTGGTGCGCACAAACTACGTGATTTAACAGGATGTAAGCTATTGGCCGCAAAGCGAGAGAGCCAGTGGTATAGCGGTGTAGACGGTTGGCTAATGCATTTGACCGATTTAATGTTAGCACGCTGGATGGCGAATCGGATGCGTAAACCAAAGCAAAACCTTTGGTATTCCCGCAAGTTAAATCCAGATATTGAACTTATTGATGGAGAGTTTATTCCTGGATTTGATGATTGGCAGGTGCTAGAAACGCTAGGGCATACTGATCGAGATCTGTCGGTTTATCATTCTGAACAAGATGTGTTGTATGTGGCGGATTTAATGGTGCAGGTGAAAAAGCATCTGATTGCGCCGTTTCCCATATTTCATCCGAATCAATATCGGCAATCATTAAAGCGTGTGTTTGAGATGAATCCGCAATGTTTGCTTTTGGCACATGGGGGAGAGGTGACTTTGGATGAAAAAGCGTATCAGCACATTTTGAATACAGCGCCAACTAAGCCAATGACGCACTGGCGAGTGACAAAAGTTAAAGCGAAGGGATTGTTGTTTGCGTTATTTCGTAGGAAGTAGGCGAAGATAAAGCCAGACGAGTGATGCTCAACAAAAACGTTCGATCACTCATCTGAAGCTACGGGGTTAAGATGCCAATAAGTGAGATTGGCTAGGATCAACGAGCACTTTGTCTGCCATGCCCTGACGACCTAACAACATCATGTAAGTCATTTTTTCACGGTTAGTCAACGTAATGTCGATTGGCCATTGTTGGTCGCCCATACGCAGCATCGTTGTGATCACGCAGCGGTGCTCAAAAGTACCGTTAGAAGATTTAACCTTACGGTTTGCTTTTAGTTTCGCTGTGCAGCGAACCACTTGTTCTAAATGGTATACATCTGGGTGTAGATCGAATGCAACATAAGACTGACCATCTTTTTCAAAGCAATCAATATTGTCTACATGTAATGAAGAGGTTTGAGCGCCTGTATCAATACGCGCTTCAAGGTGAGTAATCCCTAACTCTGGCAAGCAAATAGCTTCGGCATTCCCAATGATCATTTTCTGATTCATAGTGTCATCCTAGCGACGAGTAACAAGAGAGCCGGTTTTTGGCTCTCTTGTGCGTTAAACAAAAATCAACCTTTACCGCGAGTACGGTTTGAATTTGGCTTAGCGTTTTTCTCGATAAAATCGAAGATCATACCTGCAATGTTTTTACCCGTTGCTAGTTCGATGCCTTCTAGACCAGGGGAAGAGTTCACTTCCATTACCACTGGGCCATTTTTAGATTGAAGGATATCCACACCACAAAGGTTCAAGCCCATCACTTTCGCTGCATTTACAGCGGTCGCACGCTCTTCTTTGCTCAAACGCACGAGTTGTGCAGAGCCACCACGGTGAAGGTTAGAACGGAACTCGCCTTCTTTTGCTTGGCGCTTCATTGCGGCAATCACCTTATTTCCGACAACAAAACAACGGATGTCCGCGCCTTTTGCTTCTTCGATAAATTCTTGCACCATGATGTTAGCTTTCAAACCCATGAAAGCTTCAATCACGCTTTCTGCCGCTTTATTTGTTTCAGCAAGTACAACACCAATGCCTTGAGTGCCTTCTAGCAATTTAATTACTAGAGGTGCGCCACCAACGTTTTTGATCACGTCCTGAATGTTGTCAGGATGGTGAGCAAAGCCAGTGCGTGGCAAACCGATGCCTTTACGTGATAGCAGTTGCAATGAGCGCAACTTGTCACGAGAGCGGCTGATCGCGACAGATTCGTTGACACAAAATGTACCCATCATTTCAAACTGACGTACAACAGCAGTGCCGTAAAACGTAATAGATGCCCCAATACGTGGAATAACAGCATCGTATTGCGGTAATTCTTCACCCTTGTAGCGGATCTTAGGGTTGTTGCTCGTAATGTCCATATAACAGTGAAGCGTGTCGATCACATCGATTTGATGCCCACGTTCTTCACCCGCCTGTTTTAGGCGCATGGTTGAATATAAATTCTCATTACGAGAGAGAATAGCAATACGCATGGCAATTCCTTAGTAAGTCAGTACCAAATTAAAATATAAGTATAGAGCATAGAATGCAGTAGGCAGGTGATCATGTTATGACATAACCTACTTACTTCAACGATTTAGAATTGTGGTTGAACAACCACGTCGTCAGAGGTGCGCACCTTAGGGCGTTTTTTTGTGAGATGAAAACGAAAAAGCATCGTCGACACGACAAAAATATTTTATCAAACGCTCACGCCTTGCGGTATGAGACTGTCAAGGGTGAGATAAATAAAATTGAGCAAAAATTTCATCGCTTTGTCACGAGTTATCGCTTAAAAAAGCGGCCAATTTGACCGCTGTTTTTAGCTGTTTTGATAGTGACTTAAAAAAAGTTCCGCCGTTTGGGTAGCTAACAGCCTAGATTCTTCATTCGACAAAGAGGGGCGAATTCCCATTAACTGCGGCCAGAATGCACTGCCTTTAAGTAAGTTGTGCAATTGAGTACTTGCTATATGTACGTCATCAATTTGCAAAGCGCCACTGTTCGATTTCTCCGTAAGCCAGCGGTACAGGGCGGTTTCCTGTTTCGACATTTGTTCTGCTTGTTCTTTGAGATCTTCCGGCTTAAATAAGAAGTGCCCAAATGCCACTTTTGCCAGCTCAATATAGTTTGGTTCCGTCACCACAATGATCTCGCTGTAGAGTAATTCAATCAATTGATCTTTAAGTGGCAGAGTGGCCAAGCGTTTAATATCGCTTTCCATCATTGACGAACGCCAAAGCTCAGTCAGCAACTCCGTCACGATCGCTTCCTTAGAAGGGAAGTGATTATAGACCGTGCGCTTAGAGACTTGTGCGATTGCAGAGAGCTTATCCATGCTGGTGTTTTGCACCCCAAACTCTTGGAACGCTTGCCTTGCCGCGCACAAGATGGCTTCTCTTTTGGTTTCGCTACGACTTTTTCTTTTTACATTCATAAGCTTGCTAAGTTAAGAAGATCATTTCTTGATCTATTTTACACTAAGTAGTTTACTTTTGATAATTAGAAAGTAAACTGCACCGTGTAGTTTACTTTTGTTCGGGTTAACTTTTTATGAAAAAAACTTTGCTAGCCACAGTAGGAGCGTTCGCGATGGGTACATCAATGATTTCTTGTTCTAATGTTGATACTGAAAAAGCGCCAACATACCCGGACAAATTTGCAAATACAGAGTTGGAATACAAAAGCGGTTTGGGCGACATGTTCGAAATCATGAAAGCGTATTTTACGACTGAGCGCCTTAACCCAACACCAACGATTGAAATTCCAGTGCATGCGATCACAGCGCGGCAACTGTTAGAAGAGCAAGATGACGTCATCTATCGTCTGGGTCACTCAAGCGTATTAATGAAGCTCGATGGAAAACTGGTGATGACCGACCCTGTATTCAGTGATCGCGCGTCTCCTGTACAATGGGCAGGGCCAAAACGCTTTCACCAAACCCCCATCACGATAGAAGATTTGCCAACTATCGATGTGGTGGTGATCAGTCATGACCATTACGATCACCTAGATAAAGCTTCTATTAAAGTGCTAGGCGACAAGGTGGGCACTTTCTTGGTGCCGTTAAAAGTTGGCCAATTACTGGTGAATTGGGGTGTGCCGAAGGAGAAAGTGATCGAGCTAGATTGGTGGGAGTCACATTCTGTCGACGGCATTGAATATACATTGACTCCGACTCAGCATTTCTCCGGTCGAGGTTTGACAGACCGCGATACGACACTGTGGGGCAGTTGGGTTATTAATGCACAACAACACAAAGTGTTCTTCAGTGGTGACTCTGGTTACTTCAATGGCTTTAAAGAGATTGGTGAAAAGTACGGTCCGTTTGACTTCACTATGATCGAAACCGGCGCATACAATGAACTTTGGTCAGACATTCACATGTTCCCAGAGCAAAGCGTTCAAGCACACATTGATGTGCAGGGCAAAGTGATGATGCCGATCCATAACAGCACGTTTGATTTATCGATGCACGATTGGAATGAACCGATGCAACGCGCGTTAGACATCAGTGAAGAGCGCGGTGTAACGTTAGTTAGCCCTGAGATTGGTCAACGCTTGGCGATTGCGGAGCCTCAGCCTGCTCGGGCATGGTGGCAATAATTGCTGAGCTAAGCAGCCAAACACCAGAATAGTTAAGTCACTTATCAGTAGTTACTATTAGTAGTTACGTGGCCAGGGATAAGGATAAAGGTGCGATGAAAGCAAAGTGGACGTTGTTACTTACATTAAGCATTCTGCCTACCTTTGCACTAGCAGGGGTAGAGCAAGATATCTCGACGTTGATAAAACGAGTTGAGCAATCCTCTTGCACTTTTATCCGCAACGGCAAGTCGTACACTAATCAAGAAGCAGCAGAACACATGCGCAATAAATGGGATTACGCCAAAGATGACGTTGATTCCGTGGATGTGTTTATAAAAGAAGTTGCGTCGAAAAGTTGGTTATCTGGCAAACCATATTGGGTGGATTGCCAAGAGGAACGCATTACCAGCGAAGAGTGGCTAACATCATTGATGCGCACCACCGATCACATCCAATAACACTTCTTTGATGGTCTGATAGCGCAGAGGTAGAGCACGACTGCGCTTACGAACCAGAAATAGCTCTTCACATACAGTGTTTTTCAGTTGAGCAATGTATAACGTGTCTTTTAGTGGAAAATTGTCGACCGCACTTTGAGGCAGCACGGTGAAGCCAAGTCCTTTGCTGACAGGCAGCAAAATTTGGCTCAATTGATTTACGTAGCCGGATAATGGTAAATCGCTCATCTTAATTTCTTGGAGCTGTGGTTCTTCACATTGGTCAAAAAACAGCGTCATGTAATGCTCGGCATCAGGGTGGCTAATGACACCACAGTCATGCAAGAGTTGTGGCGTTATCTGCTTATTTTGATAATGCTTTGGCAGAACCAAGCACAACCTCTCTTTACCAATTCGCTCACTGTGAAACAGACCTTTGTTGGGAACATCAGTCACGATACCAATATCGATGTGCCCTTGCGTTATGGCGTTGAGAATAGATTGATTTGGCGCGGCTTCTAAATGTAACGATAAGCTCGGGTGCTGTTTTTGCTTCTCCAAAATGGGCCCATACAACATTAACGCCATTGCACCAGAACAAGCCAGTTTACAGTGGCCTGAAAACGCATCATCAAAACTGAGCTCTTCGAGCAGCTTCTTCTCTCTATCTTCTAACTCGAGCGCATATGCGTAGACAATCCTGCCTTGCTCGGTTAATTCGAAGCTTTTGTTTTCGCGCTTGATCAAGGCATGCTGACAGCTTTGCTCTAATTTTTTGATGTGTTGGCTGACGCCAGGCTGAGTCATAAAAAGTTTTTCTGCCGTTTGCGTAAAATGACCGACTTCAATCAATGTCTTAAATGTATGTAACCAAACAGGATTAAGCATAGTGTGTGATTTTCTGAGAGCTTTGTTGGGAGACGTAAAGAAAATGATAGCACGGTGTTTTATGAAAACAGAGAAGACTTAAACGATAAAAGATGAATCGTTATCAATACATTACAGACAAAATAAAACCCCGCCTGGTTTCCCAGACGGGGCTTATTCTTTTTCGCAGCAATCCAGCTACTAATAGGTGCTCCCTGCATCTATCCTTGATTGTGGCTAAGTCCTTTAACCGAGTTCCTTGTTCATCGCCTTCCTAGCGGTGTCCATTCTTGCCTATCATCCTGACGGGCGAACTCTATCCTAGAGCTTAACTACATCCTTGCTGACAACTCATACTAAGTTATCAAATCTTCATCCTGAAGATACCCAATCCTTTAGGCTTTTTTCCTGTTCCCGCCAACATCCTGTCGACAAATTGAGTATTGATGTTTTGCTGATTTGACTCAATTAACTTTTCTAAATTATTTTTACTTATTATTTTAAGTGAATTTAAATATTACTTTTAAATCATATATTTAATGTTTTTTCTGGCATTGCTCTTAGAGGTGATTAATCTATTTGCTTACAACTCTTGTAAGAGATCTCGCACAAGTTTGGTGGTGAATGTATTAATGTGCGCTTTTTGTTCCGAGTTCTGTGGATTGAACTGGATCACAATGCGTTAAAAGGGAGACGATAAAGATGAAAGTGAATTGATCTTGAGTAGAGATTTGTTTGAAAAGAAATAAAAATTCTTGCGGTTTTTATAAACAGTATGGTAAATCTGAAATGCCCACCTTGTTAATCCTTATTAAGATTCAATGACAGTATAAGTAGGGAACTTGATTGCCATTTTTCTGTCATATCTGGTGAGTAAGTTAACCGTGTCAGATAGATAATATGCCGTTTGCCAGTAAAAACATGCTGCAAGAAACCGGTAATTATCATTATGTTGTGAAATTGGTCACGGTTAAATGATTGGTTCCCTTATAGATTGAAGGGGATACGACCTTAGACAATAAGCTCCATGAGGAGCGTTACTTATATAAGATGAGGGACTTTACTATGAAAAAGACTAGAAGAGCTCAGCTACATCGTGTGCGTATTCAATACTGGAAAGACACGAAAGACGCACCAGCTAAAAAATCATAGTTAATTATACCTAAAGGCACGAGCTGGCTGTGGAACGCAGTTTCCCGTTGATTGCCAGCTCAAAAACACCACAATCACATTCACTCCGCGCAACTTCCCAACCCACCTATTTTTACTATCGCATTCTTCAAAAAATAAAAAAGCCAGTCTTAAGACCAGCTTTCTCTACCATTTATTGAGCTCTGCGTATTACAGGTTGCCCTTTAGTTACAGGTAGTTGGCGTCAACTAGTTCGCCCGCTTGCGCGCTTTTCACTTCTGGGCGTGCTTCTAACCATTTGATAACTTGCGCTTTCTGTTCTTCAGTCGCACTGCCGTAACGGTCAGTAGAACATAGGAAGCCTTCAAACAGTTCTAGACCACCGCCACCGAAGCAAAGACCAAGCTCGTCAATGTAGTCGATAAAGTCATCAACGAATGCATCGTAACGGTCGAAGTCGTTAATGTCTGTTTCACAGCTGATCTCGAAACCTAGGATTGCGAACTCACCTAAGAACAGCTTTTTACGGATACGACGGCTCTTGTTATCGATCTTGTCTAATTTCATGATTATCTCTCGTAGATGATTTGATTTCGTACACCTTATACCTTCTATCATACTTTAGCCCAAGTAAAATCAGAATGAAGCGATACAGTTGGTGATTATGTGACCAGAATTTAATTGCTTCGTTAGCTGTGTTGGTTGGTTTGCAGTATTGTTGAAACACAAGTTTCATATGTTTTAAGCACTTTTGTCATTTTTCTTATCCAAACTTCTTGCCGTTCAACTAATCACTTATTTATTAATTAAACTATAAGATCGGGAAAGTAAAAATGAGCAAGGAAACCTTTGACGCGACGCGTTATAACCAAAGTGAAAACAAACCATTTGAAGAAGTATTAGAAGCGAGCCTATCTCGACGCAGCATTCTGAAAGGTGGTTTAGGTATCAGTGCGATGACAGCGTTTGGTGCTTTCGGATTGGCTGGTTGTAACTCGTCTGACTCAGGGAGTACAGTAAGCAGTGGTTCGGGCGCATCTAAAGCCGTTCTTAACTTTGAATCTATCCCTGGCTCACTCACTGACGCAGTTTCAATTCCACAAGGCTACACCGCACAAGTACTAGTACCTTGGGGAACACCACTTAATGCGCAAGGCAGCGCATGGCAAAATGATGGTACCAACACCAGTACCGATCAGTTAAATGCGCTAGGCATGCACCATGACGGCATGCATTTTTTCCCATTGAACGATAGCACTACAGATGGCTTGCTATGTATTAACCACGAGTACATCGACACATCAGCACTGCATCCAAACGGTCCGACGGTTGAAAATGGCGTACGTACCATTGTAGATGAAGTGCGCAAAGAGATTAACGCGCACGGTGTATCAGTGGTTCGCATTCAACTGGAAGACAACATGTGGAAGTTGGTTGATACCGACCCACTAAACCGTCGTTATACTGGTGCGACAGTCATGGATTTGTCTGGCCCGGTAGCCCACACATCTTTAACTGTCACTCGTTTCTCACCAGATGGCAGCCAAGCGCGTGGTACGTTAAACAACTGTGGCAACGGCTACACGCCGTGGGGCACTTACTTAACGTGTGAAGAGAACTGGCCAGGTTACTTTGTTAACGCCGGGACTCGTACAGAAGAGCAAGATCGCATTGGTGTCGATGACCAAAGCACTCGTTACCTATGGGAGACATTAGCAGGAAATGCAGAAGAGCGTCTTGATGAGTTCTCTCGCTTTAATGTGGCTCCAACAGGAGCAAGTGCGATGGATGATTACCGTAATGAAGCCAATGGTCACGGTTACATTGTCGAGATTGACCCTTACACGCAAAACTCACGTGCGAAGAAACGTACTGCGCTAGGTCGTTTCCGTCACGAGGGCTGTACTTTCGGTAAGCTTGAAGAAGGCAAACCAGTGGTATTTTATTCTGGTCACGATTCTCGCTTTGAATACCTATACAAATTTGAATCTGCGGCAGCGTGGGATCCAGCAGATGCTAACCCTGATAACCGCTTGGCGATGGGTGACAAGTACATGGACGAAGGCACACTGTATGTGGCGCGCTTCAATGAAGACAGCACAGGTACTTGGTTACCATTAACGCTTGATAGCGTAACAACCGCTGGTGGTACATTAGCGGATCACTTTGATTCACTGGCTGAAATTATCATCAATACTGCGGGTGCGGCGGATTTAGTTGGGGCAACACCAATGGATCGACCAGAGTGGTGTACGGTTGATCCATTCACGGGTTCAGTATATTTAACATTGACGAACAATACGCGCCGTACAGATGAAACCAATCCTGCGAATCCACGTTTAAATAATAAGTTTGGTCATGTTATTCGTTGGGATGAAGGTGCTTCAGCAACTGACTTTACTTGGGATATCTTTGTGTTTGGTTCGCCAGCAAATGGTGATGCAGATACCAACCGTTCTGGCTTGAATGAGTTAAACCAGTTTGCGAGCCCAGACGGATTAGCGTTTGATGGCCGTGGTATTTTGTGGATTCAAACGGACAACGGCGCAGATGAAGTCACGTCTTACACCAATGATCAAATGTTGGCTGTTGTGCCATCTAAGCTAACAGATGAGAATGGTGATCAAGCTGTGATTGGTGCGGATAATCAAGCTGAATTGAAACGCTTCTTTGTCGGACCAAATGGTTGTGAAGTAACAGGCTTTACCATCAGCCCTGATTACAAATCATTGTTTGTGAATATTCAGCACCCAGGTAACTGGCCATACAGTGAAGATGCAGCCGAAGAAACACCTGCTGGTGTTTCTGTGCGCCCACGAGCGGCGACAGTGGTTATTCGCCGTGAAGACGGTGGAGAGATTGCAGTTTAATCTCTAAATGAATAAACACCTTAAAATTCAAGCCCTGCAATTGCAGGGCTTGATGGTTTAGGCGAATGCCTAGTTGCACTTTATACCTAGACAACAGGCTTATCTTTTCAATGAACCGCCTGAAGTACGAATCACGTCTTGATACCAGAAAAAGCTTTTCTTGCGTTTACGTTCTAGCGTTCCTTGCCCATCATCATGACGATCGACATAGATAAAGCCGTAACGTTTGCTCATCTCAGCGGTTGAGTTCGCGACCAAATCGATTGGTCCCCAACTGGTGAAGCCCATCAGCTCAACGCCATCAAGAATCGCTTCGTGTGCTTGCACAAGGTGGTCGTTCAAGTAAGCGATGCGGTAATCATCCTGAATCTCACCGTTTTCATCGATTTCATCACGCGCGCCTAAGCTATTTTCTACGACGAACAGTGGCTTTTGGTAGCGATCGTGAAGGAAGTTCAGCAGAACGCGAAGACCTTTTGGATCGATCAGCCAGCCCCATTGGCTCTTTTCAAGATATGGGTTTGGTACGCTATCGACGATGTTACCCACTTCTTTCTGTTTCGGGTCTGCACTTGCACAGCCACTTGCGTAGTAGCTGAATGAGATGAAATCGACACTTGCCGATGCAATTTCTTCTAAGTCGCCTGCTTCCATCTGAATTTCGATGCCGTTTTCACGGAAGTAACGCTTCATGTAGCCTGGGTACTGACCACGTGTTTGTACATCACCGAAGAACAACCACTTGTTGTTTTCATGCATTGCAGCAAGCACGTCATCAGGGTTACAGGTATATGGGTAGTTGATTGCGCCAAGCAGCATGTTACCAATCTTGCCGTTTGGTACGATTTGCTGACACAGTTTTACCGCTTTTGCGTTGGCGACTAGTTGGTGGTGAATCGCTTGGTAAATCTCTTGTTCACTGGCGTCTTCTTGCAAACCAACACCAGTAAATGGTGCGTGTAGAGACATGTTGATTTCGTTGAACGTTAACCACAGCTTCACTTTGTCTTTGTAGCGTTCCAGCACGGTGCGAGCATAACGTTCGAAGAATTCGATGACGCGACGATCGCCCCAACCACCGTAGTTCTCGACCAGTGCGTAAGGCATTTCGTAGTGAGATAATGTCACGAAAGGTTGGATGTTGTGCTCGGCAAGTTCGTCAAAAATTTTATCGTAGAACGCCAAACCTTCTTCGTTAGGTTCTAGTTCGTCCCCGTTCGGGAAGATGCGGCTCCATGCCAAAGAGAGACGCAGACAGTTAAAGCCCATCTCTTTGAACAGCGCGATGTCTTCTGGGTAGCGATTGTAGAAGTCGATCGCCACGTCTTTGATACCCGGTGTACGCTCTTCACGGGTTTGATGCGGACTCAAAATACCGTTTGGCAGCATGTCTGATGTCGATAACCCTTTACCCCCAAGGTTGTACGCCCCTTCTACTTGGTTTGCAGCAATGGCACCGCCCCAAAGAAAATGTTCAGGAAACTTAATCATGTTTCTCACTCTTTATCGTTCGGAAGTTATTCGTCTTATTTGCTTGAGAATAGTGTAGGTCAAGGAGGGATTCTTGTATCGAGATCGTGTTTTTCTCAAACAGCGGGGATGCCTAGTTCTAATGATGATTTTGTAATCAATATCACCTTAGGCTGATTTGAACAATAAAGTGAAAGTCAGCCCATTTTGTTCATTCTTATGCACAGTAATTTGTCCGTTCATATCACGCATATTGTTGGCCGTAATCGCTAAACCCAGCCCCAATCCTTCACCAATTTTCTTTGAGGTTTGGAAGGGTTCGAACATGGATTCAAGCATCTCATCCGACACGCCGCAGCCATTATCACTGATGATCAGTTCGACCTGATTAACAGTTGGATTGACGATCAAGCTGAGCTGCGGGTTGGTGGTATTGTTCATTGCGTCTAGCGCATTCGAGACAAGATTACCGAGCACCTGAAGCAGTCGTTGTTCTTCACCCATGATATTAGGTAAATCATGAGGAACGCGCACACGCACATCCACCTTGTCTAATTGGGATTGATAAACGCGTAAGGTCTCTTCGAGTGCGGAGGTAAGAGAAATCGCCTGTAGGCTTTCTGGTTTGTTGTAGGCGAACGTCTTTAACTGACTGGTCATGCTTGCCATGCGATCAATCAGCTTCTGCACCAATACGTTGTTGGCTTTCATCATCTCGGTTTCACCGCGTTCCGCTAGTAGCTCGTTCGTGGTGAGCAGGGTGCGCAAGCCCGTCAGTGGCTGATTGAGCTCATGAGTGATCGCGCTCGACATGCGACCCAAAGCGGCCATTTTGCTCGATTCAATTAATTGGCTTTGTGCTTCTTTTAGCGCTTGAGTACGCTCTTCTACCCGCTGCGCCAGTTCTTGGTTGACCTGTTGCAGTGATTGCTCGGCTTTTTTCCGCTTGCTGATGTCGATGATCGTCGCAAGGAAATACTGCTCGCCATGCCAAGGGAAACTGGTTAGCGAGAACAAGACAGGGAAGACGCTTCCGTCACTGCGTCTGGCAATGGTTTCGACCGTGCTGATCTCTGCGAGCTCTTTATGTTTAGGTAAATCCTTGAGCAACTTAAGTGTGGTGGAATTGGGATTGCCTGCGTCGAATAACTCCCAAGCAAAAGCATGTCGATTGACGCTTTCTGGTAAACAGAACAAACGCTTCGCCATTGGGTTGAGATCGAACAGTTGCCCTTGTTCATCAATCAATAGCAAACCAACGTGGGTTTTATTGATCATCTGTTTCAAGCGGCGTTGAGACTCTTCCAACAGGGCTTGAATTCGTTGTTGATTGATGTGCTTTTGTCGACGTTGTAGACCAATGATGACGAGTAATACAACCAACAAGAGCAGCGCCGCTACGCTCCAACCAATCACGTTGATGGTTTGTTGAATCGGCTTAGAAGGGGTGAGGTAGCTGACGTACCAATTCAAATCATCCAATTTAACGGTGTGCGCAAAATAGCGTTGCTGATTGAGCGTCCACACACTGATATTGGTGTTGTCGTATAAGCGCTGCGTTTCTAACTGAACGGTGTTGCTCGGTTCGTTAAACCAGTCTGCGTTATAAAGCGAGCTGCTTGATAGGAAAAAGCGTTGCTGGCGATTTTGCAACGTAATGATGTCTTGGCTAGTAATGGTCTGTTCGGTCAACAAGCTGAGGTTGATCTGCACCACCACAATGCCTGCGATATCCAGACCGTCGTAGATAGGAGCTGCAAGGTAATACAACGGGCTCGAACCTTTGGTTTTGTTCACCAAGGAAACACCGCCGCCTTGATTATGAATTTGTTCCACAATGGCTTTTCGGTCAGACAAGCTAAAGCGCTCTTCGATTAAACTCGAGACCAATACTTCGCCAGAGTTAGACAGGATTAGCCAACCTTCCGTATTGGCGGCTTTATCTAGTTGAGTCAGTTGGGTTTGCAACGGTTCGTAATAAGTCAGATTCCCTTTCACAAAAGCGATGGTTTCTGGGTTATTGGTGACGAGGTAAGGTAAGTGGTAGAAACGTTTGAGTGCACGGCGAACTTCACCGATATAGTCGAGCAGTTTTTGTTGAGCTTCGGTTTGAGTTTGTACGCTCAACCATTGACGAGCAACCTCTCTGCTGGCGCTATAACAAGACAACATCAGCACTGCTGCAATTACGACCACAAGCCAAGTTTTGCCATTCCTTTTGCGCTGCATACTGACTCCGTTCAGCTAGTGCGTTCTCACCGAGAGTCATTAAAGAGTGCGCCTAACTGGTTGGATGTTAAAGACTTGTAAGCAAGAAGTGAGATCTAGCTCCTTTTCTCCTCAGTGGTTTTTGCTACCGTTAGCAAAGAGCGATTTCTATTCCACCTACGGTAGTAACTCATGGCTTTTGACGACACCCCTAAAATTGCACTTATCGAAGACGATGACATTGTTCGTCAGGCTACCAGTCAGTGGCTGCAACTGGCGGGGTTCGACGTGACCGCATTCAGTTTAGGAGAAGAGGGGAAAGCGGCCATTCTTAGCCAAGAATTTGATGCGATTGTCAGTGATGTTCGCCTGCCGGACACCGACGGCTTGTCGATACTAGAAAGCCTGATTGCTAATCACATCCCAACGCCAGTTATCTTGATCACCGGACATGGTGACGTCGATATGGCGGTAGGCGCATTACAAAAAGGTGCATTCGATTTTATCGAGAAACCTTTTCAGCCAGAGCGTTTATCCCAACGAGTGACCGAAGCGGTCGAGAGTTATCGCGCACAAACGTCTACTCAAGATCGCCAAGAGTACCTATCTAGCGTTAGCGGCTTAGAAGAGGTGTTGATTGGGCGAAGCCGAGTGATGCAACAGCTTAGAGAACAAGTAGCCAAGTTAGCACGCATTGATACCAACGTGATCATTTACGGTGAGACAGGTTGTGGTAAAGAGCTGGTAGCGACCAGTTTGCACAATGAAAGCCAACGCAGAACCCATCATTTTGTGCCAATCAACTGTGGTGCAATTCCTGAGAATCTGTTTGAAAGTGAGCTGTTTGGGCATGAAGCAGGGGCATTTACCGGAGCGGGTAAAAAGCGCATTGGTAAGTTGGAATACGCGGATAAAGGCACTTTATTCTTTGATGAAATCGAGAGTATGCCGCTGTCGATGCAGGTGAAAGTGTTGCGTTCATTACAGGAACATACGGTTGAGCGCGTTGGGGGTAACCAACAGATCTCGGTTGATTTAAGAGTGATCGCCGCCGCGAAAGAAGATCTCAATGATCATGACGAGTTTCGTCAGGATTTGTACTATCGTCTTAATGTGGCGCAGATCTATTTGCCACCGCTACGTGAGCGAGAAGAAGATGCGTTGATCTTGTTCGAACACTTTGCTCTGAAAAGTAATCCTGAGAGTCGTCCGCTGAGTGAAGCCGATAGAAAGGCCATTCTTGCTTACTCTTGGCCCGGTAACGTACGTGAGCTTAGGAATGTAGCGATGCGTTTTGCATTGGATGAAACCGTCTCCGTGATGGAAATTCTCTCCAGTCGACCATCCTCAACAACCGAAGAGACGCATGCGGGCGTGCCGTTGGCGATTCAGCTACATAACTTTGAACGTAAGGTGCTACATGATTCTTTAGTCAGGCATCATGGACGCATCAATGAGGTGATGCAGGAGTTGGATTTACCACGTCGAACCCTTAACCAAAAGATGCAGAAGTTTGGTTTGAATCGCTCCGACTATACTTAGTGCGATTTCTAGCTAATGTAAAATCATTGGCATAACAAACACGTTATGCGCTTTTGGCTGGAGCTGGGACAAACTTATAATTTAGGTCTTTCCCTTCTCCAAACAAGGTAACGAGGTTCCTTCCAGTATGTTTAGAGCTATATAGCGCTTCGTCTGCTTCAGCAAGCGCCTCTTGAAGTGATTGCCCCTCAGATAACTGACTGATACCAAAGCTCATGGTCACTTCAGTTTTAAATGATTGCAAAGCGGTTTCAGTTTCGACCGCAAGGCGAATTTGCTCTGCGAAAATTTTGGCTTGCTGTGCTTTTTCGAGCAAAACAATCATGAACTCGTCACCACCAAATCGCACAATGCAGGCTGACTCAGGAAGATGCTTTTTAAAAATAGTGGAGATCGTTGCCATGACGGAGTCGCCAACCGTGTGACCATAGTGATCATTAATCGCTTTGAACTTGTCTACATCAGTCATAATAATGCTGATTGCTTGGCTTTTTTTATGTGCTTTATTAACCAAGTTTGGAACGATTTCTTCCATGGCTCGACGATTATATAGCCCTGTGAGTGCATCTAAATGAGAGAGATCATTAATGGATTGCACCAAGCGTCCGTTAATTAACCACAGCATACTAAAGCTCAAAGCAACGATCAGGCAGATGCTAAATAAGAAAGTCAGCTGATGGATAAGGCCTGCGACCATAAAGCTTGGTAACTCACCTGAAAAAGTACTCCAAAGCGCCCTAAATCCCATAAAAAAACTAAATCCAAAGAAAGAGTAAGCCATTGCTTTAACAGGGAGCTTTAAGTCCTTTTGGGTACCTTTAAGCATGGCGACACCACTAAAGAAGGTGACGATACAAATATACATGCTCAGATAAATAATGCGGCTTTTGATAGAAGGGTCATGGAAGGTGAAATAGTAAAATGAACCACTGAAAACAGGTGTTAACAAGGTAAGACAGTGAGCCAATTTTAAAGGGTATTGACGAAAAATGCTTACGCTATATAGCGTAAGCAAGAAGCCGACTAATATGAGAGTGTTGGCTATGACGATGGTCAGCCAGTCTGGCGCAGAGCCTCTAAAGCCAAGTAAAAAAGGGCCTAAACCAATAAACAGTAGTGATATCGAGAAGGTTTTTAAGCCTTTGACTCTACCCTGAGTGTATTGATAACAAAGCAGACTAATAGAGTAAATGCAAGAGAACAGAATAACGATAAAGTTCAGTGTTCTGATGTCTAGATACTGATTATCCATAGGCGACCCATATCAATCTTTCATTCAGGCAACTCCTTTGCCTGATATCAATAAGCGAGCTACATAGTAACGCACTTATTGAGCGATGTCTTATGTTAAACGGCTATTCATTCACCAGCTCGAATTGTTCGGTTTGGTTGGTTTTCGTCGTAAACAGCAGACCAACAATCATCATAAATACGCTAGGCACAATCCAGCTAGCAAAGTCATTGTACAGAGGCATGTAATTACCCATCCACTCATCAGTGGAACTTGGCATGTAACCTAGGATGTGCAGCGCATCAACACAACCAAACGTTAGAGCAGTGAATGCGGTTGCTACCACCATGATTTGCGACATCATGTTGCGCACTGGTGCCATGATCATCAACGCAATCGCGACTGGGTGAAGCGCCACAACCGCTGGCAATGTGATAGCCAATAGTTGCTCTAGACCTACGTTGGCGATCAAACCAGCCAATACCATGGTCGTGATAACGCAGCCTTTGTAGTTCACTTTGCTGAAAGTGTTGTCGTAGAACTCACTGCCTGCGGTGGTTACGCCGATAGCAGTAGTCAAACACGCCAATACCATCACGGCACCTAGTAGTAGTGAACCAAACGCGCCGAAGTGGCTGAAGGTGAATGCCGTTAAAATGTCGCCACCATTGCTGAACTCAGAACCCAAGTATGAGCTTGTCGAGCCAATGTAAGCCAATGAGATGTAAACAAACGCCATGGCAACCGCGTACATCAAAGCTGCGATTAGCGTGTATTTTGCGGTGGCTTTCGGGCAATCCACACCCATGCTGCGAATCGCGCGGAAGATAATCCAACCAAAACCGATAGAACCTAATGCATCCATGGTCATGTAACCTTGGGTTAAGCCTTCAGCAAATGCACCAGATAGGTATGGTCCCGTTGCGGCAGTTAGCTCACCTGCAGGAGAAACCAAAGCCGTCACAGACATGATGATCAAGATTGCCATCAAGGCAGGCGTTAAGATCTTGCCTAGGTTGTCGACCAATTTACCCGGATATAGGGCAAATAGAATGGTGATAGCACAGAAGGCAATAGTGAAAGGCACCAAAGCTGCATCACCAAACATTGGCGCAAAGCTAAATTGGTAAGCCACGGTAATTGCACGTGGGATCACGAACGCAGGGCCAATCACGATAAACACCATCACCCAAAAACTGGTCGCCAAAGGTTTAGGTAGGGCAGCGGTTAATTTGTCTGAACCGTTTACGATAGCCACCATCACCAGTGCCATCGCAGGCAGACCTACACCCGTCAAGAGGAAGCCAGACATCCCGCTCAGAAAGTTTTCACCTGCTTGGTAACCCAAAAATGGAGGGAAGATCAGGTTACCCGCGCCTAAGTACATGGCGAAAGTCATGAAGCCCAAAGCGGCGATATTGCGTGCGCTTAACATTGTTATTCCTCTTATGTTTCGCTTGGAAGAAACTGAAAGGAATGGGAGGAGTATGTGGTGTTCCCGTCAGCTTCTTCTCAAGCTGACAGAAAGTTTAGATATAGCCTGTCAGCTCTGAATCAGTTTCAGAGAGAGCAGGAGGATCGCAGCAGCAACGCCAGATGGGCGTTTTAAAGCGAATTGTAATTGCGCAGTTGCTGACATGGGTGATCCTTAAAGACGAAAAAATACCAAGGAATACGTTTGCCTTGGCGTGTTGTTACACTAACGAACATAGGGCCATTGGCACAACCCCGAAGTAGAAAATAAGTTGATACGGTCAATGTTTATTTCTGAACTGGTGGATCGAGCTGCTTTTTAAATTAAAAATTAGAATAAATGACTTTTCATTTTTGTAACATGGCTTTCTTTGCTGTATTTTTGTGCTATTTGTAGTCGTTTAGGCTATAAACCTCAGCTGATAAATTGAGCAGTTTAGAATGATGCGCTTTTTCTTCTTATTGTTAAGACGCTCATTAGTTGCAATTCAATCCAAAATTGCATCGGCAAAATATTGCTTATTAGTGAATCGTGCATTTATTTTGTCTTGATCACATTTTATTAACCTTTTGCGATCTAGGCGTGCAACCTTCTCCTCTTCAATGAGCAAGATCTTGCTCATTACTTTGCTATCAAATCAGCATGATTTTGCTCATTTTTGATGTCTTTCAGCTCTTAGTTCAATAAATACAAAGGGTTAAAAGTTGGCATTTCAATTGCTCTAGGGAATGTGTTGTTAATAAAGGTTTAACATGATGTAAATCCCCAATCGTGAAACGACTACACGGAGAGTAATAATGAAAATGAATAAGCTGGTAAAAGCTTTGGCTGTCGCTGTGACTTCTTTTGGTATTGCTGCTAACGCTGCGGCAGAAGATCGTAGCTATATTCTTGCAACGGCATCGACAGGTGGTACTTACTACCCTGTGGGCGTAGCGTTGGCGACGTTAAGCAAAGTGAAGTTGGCACCAAAGCACCACTTCTCCCTTTCTGCAATCAGCTCTGCGGGCTCTGGTGAAAACGTTAAACTGCTGAATGAAAACGAAGCACAGTTCGCGATTCTACAAGGTCTTTACGGTGCGTGGGCTTGGTCTGGTGAAGGTCCTTATGAGAAGAGCGGTCGCCAAGAACAACTGCGCTCAGTCTCTATGCTGTGGCAAAACGTTGAGCACTTTATTGTTCGCTCTGACCTAGCAAAAACGGGCACAGTGACTGACCTGAACAACCTCGATGGCAAGAAGTTCTCCATCGGTAAGAAGAATTCTGGTACTGAGAACTCTGGTCGCCAAATCATGAAAGGTCTGAAGGTCGACCCTGATAAATTCAACCTTGCGTACATGGGCTACGGCGGCAGTGCGAGCGCACTTCAAAACGGCACCATTGACGGCATGAACACGCCTGCGGGTGTGCCAGTTGGTGCAGTAACCCAAGCTTTTGCTGCGCTGGGTAAAGACATTTCGATTCTCTCGTTTACTGACGAGCAAATCAAAGAGGCGAACGGCAACTACAACCTATGGACGAAGTACGAGATCCCAGCGAACACGTACCCGGGTCTAGATAAGCCGATCACAACCATTGCACAGCCTAACTTCTTGGCAGTTCGTGAAGATATCTCGGAAGAGGACGTTTACCAGCTAACCAAAGCGATCTACGAGAACCTGCCTTTCCTACAAGGTATTCATAAAGCAACCAAAGCAATGGCAATTGAGAAAGCAATTGCAGGCTTGCCAGTGCCTCTTCATCCAGGTGCGGTGCGTTACTACAAAGAAATGGGCATCGAAATCCCATCAGACCTAATGGCGAAATAACGCCAACTTCGCCCCGAGTTTCGGCTCGGGGCATTTTATCCCTACCGATTTCTAAGATGGAAAAAGCCGCCAGAGCTTGGAGTATGAGATGAGCGACTCAATAGAAAAGGAATTGCAGAAATTTGAGCTGCCCACACGCACTGATTTTCCGTGGGTAACCACCACAATCACAGTGTTTGGCGTGGTGTTGTCTGCTTTGCACATTTGGTTTAATACCTTATCGACGTTACCAGAGTTATGGATTTCCGCGACCCACTTTGCTGGCTTTGCGGTGATTTGTGCGCTTTGGTATCCGGCTCATATCTCTCTTAAGCAGAGTAAGATTGCACTCGGCATCGATGTGTTAATTGCTATGGGCGCGGTCGCGTGTTTGCTCTACATTCCCTATGCCGAAGATGCGCTGTATGAACGCGGTGTGAAGTTCGTGACCAGCGATTGGGTCTTCGCCATCATGGCAATCCTGATCGTGATTGAGCTGATCCGACGCACCATGGGCTGGTTTATTCCAGTTCTGATTGTGGTGTGTTTAAGCTACGTTGTGCTTTGGGGTAAGTGGGCGACAGGTATTTTCCACTTCCCTGGCTTGAGCATGGAAACCTTGCTCTACCGTAGCTTCTATTCTTCTGAGGGCATGTTTGGCTCTATCTCGCGCATCAGTTGGACTTTCGTATTCATGTTCATTCTGTTTGGGGCGTTTCTTGTGCGCTCTGGTGTCGGTGATTACATCATCAATGTGGCACGTGCTGCGGCTGGTAAAATCATCGGTGGTCCCGGTTTTATAGCAGTGATTGGCTCGGGATTGATGGGCTCAGTATCTGGCTCAAGTGTGGCAAATACGGTTTCCACCGGTGTTATCAGTATTCCTTTGATGCAAAAAGCAGGTTTCCCTTCACGCTTTGCGGCGGGGGTTGAAGCTGCGGCGTCGACAGGTGGTCAGTTGATGCCACCAGTAATGGGCGCGGGTGCTTTCATCATGGCGTCTTACACGCAAATTCCGTATGTTGATATCATCGCGGTGTCTTTTATTCCTGCTCTTATCTATTTCTTATCTGTTGCGTTCTTTGTGCGTATCGAAGCCAAACGCAGCGGCGTTCAAAAAATCACGACCAGCGATGAATCTCTATTGAAAGTGCTGATCAGCGGTTGGCACAACCTTATCCCGCTGGCGGTGTTGGTTACTTTGTTGGTTCAAGGCTTTACGCCAACTTATGCTGCGGGCTTGTCGATCATTTCTGTGGTGGTGGCTTCTTGGTTCTCGAAAGATCACAAGATGGGACCAAAAGCGATCATCGAAGCACTTTCACAAGGTGCGAAAAACATGGCGACAACCGCCGTATTGCTGGTGGGTATTGGTTTGGTGATCAACGTGATCAGTACAACAGGCATCGGCAACACCTTCTCATTGATGATCGACGGTTGGGCGAATGGTGACTTGTTCATCATGATCGTTCTGATTGCGCTCGCTTCTCTTGTTTTGGGTATGGGTTTACCTGTGACAGCGGCGTATATTGTATTGGGAACACTGTCTGCCCCTGCGCTTTACAAGTTGATTGCAGAAAACCAATTGCTTGAATTGATGGTATCGGGTCAATTGCCTGAACAAGCAAAAGCCATCTTCATGTTGGCGGCGCCAGAAAAGTTGGAACTGCTTAACGCACCAATGGCGTTGGAAACCGCAAAAGAAATGGTGGCGCTAGTGCCTGCGGACTTTATTGAAACCCTACTAGAGCAAAGTTTGGGTATGGAAGCGGTAGGCTTGGCGTTGCTGGCTGCTCACCTCATCATCTTCTGGTTATCGCAAGACAGCAACGTTACGCCTCCAGTGTGTTTGACCGCATTTGCAGCAGCGACCATCGCTAAAACACCGCCAATGCGCACTGGTTTGATGGCATGGAAAATTGCCAAAGGTTTGTATCTTGTACCGCTGTTGATTGCTTATACAGGCTTAGTCAGTTGGGATGTGACGTCAGTGATTACCGTGGGCTTCTTTGCCATCATCGGTACCTATGCATTGATTGGTGCGATTGAAGGCTACTTGGAAGGTCCTCTAAACATTCTGACGCGTCTCTTGTTGGTAGTGGTAGGTACATTGCTAGTTTGGCACGACATCCCAATGTTGGTTCGTGTGGCAAGCTGCGCGGTATTTGTCGCGGTGTTCATTTACAGTGGTCGCAAGTTCAAATTGCAACAATCTCAACTATCGGTTTTATAAGAGGTCGTATGAAATCAGTCTATGACTACATTATTGTCGGTGGCGGTATCGTCGGCGTATCGACAGCATGGCAACTGCAACAACGTCACCCAGACAAATCCATTTTATTGGTTGAGAAAGAGTCCGGTTTTGCCAAGCACCAAACCGGACACAATAGCGGTGTGATTCATGCTGGGGTGTACTATGCTCCGGGCAGCTTAAAAGCCGACTTTTGTAAGCGTGGGGTAGAGCGAACCATTTCGTTCTGTGCTGAGCACGATATTCCGGTGGAGAACTGTGGCAAGTTGTTGGTTGCGACTAATGAGCAAGAAGTCGAACGCATGAATGCCCTCTATGAGCGCTGCCATGTCAACGGCATCGACGTAAAGCTACTCGATGAAGTTCAACTCAAACTGGCTGAACCAAACATCACAGGCTTGGGCGCGATTTATGTCAAAACCACCAGTATTGTCGATTATCGTTTGGTCACTGAGCAGATGGCGGAAGAATTCAAAAAACTCGGCGGTCAAATCAGCTTGAGAACCAAAGTGGTGGCTGCCGAAGAGAAGGACGAGGAAGTCCAACTGACCTGCATTTCAGACGGTCAAACGATGCAGCTTAATACTAAGTTCTTGGTTACTTGCAGCGGCTTGATGGCGGATCGCATGACTAAGATGATGGGTATTCCAACTGACTTTCAGATCATCCCTTATCGTGGTGAATACTACCGCTTAGATAGCAAACACGACCAAGTGGTGAATCATCTTATTTATCCAATTCCCGACCCTGACTTGCCATTCTTGGGCGTCCATCTGACTCGCATGATTGATGGCAGTGTGACCGTAGGTCCAAATGCGGTGCAAGGCTGGAAGCGAGAAGGGTACGACAAGGTTAACTTCAGCTTGCAAGATACCATGCAAATGCTCAGTTTCTCCGGTTTCTGGAAGGTGACACAAAAGCATCTAAAAACCGGATTGGATGAGTTTAAGAACTCGTGGTGGAAGCCGGGCTATCTCAAGCTGGTCAATAAATACTGCCCAAGCATCAAGGTCGATGATCTCAAACCATATCCAGCGGGTATTCGTGCGCAAGCGGTGTTATCCGACGGAACCTTGGTTCATGACTTCTTGTTTGCCGAAAGCGCAAGAAGCCTGCACGTTTGTAACGCACCCTCTCCCGCAGCGACATCTGCAATGCCGATTGGGGAGTACATTTGCGATAAGGTGAATGAGAAGATAGAGGCGAAAACCGAGACGGTTTAACAGTAGAAAGCCAAACCAAAAGTACACCAGAGATGACTCTATTTGTTGAGTAATTAGTGTCGGGTGTGCCGGAAGTTTGGCTTTTACTTTGGTGATTGGATAATTTCCTTCTTATGATATTTGGATTTATTAGGAGAGGGATGGATGAAACTAGGTTTAGCCAACTACAACGTAGGTGTTGTTAAGCATGATCCTGCATGTCGACAGGATTTTGCACGCAGCCGATCTGAACTGGCGTTAGTGACGGAGATGATGTCAACTCAAATCGAGCATATTGGCAGTACTGCCATTTTGGATATGCCTGCCAAACCTATTATCGATATGGTACTAGGTATTGCGCACTTTCCTCATGTTTCTCTAAAACTTTCTTTGATGGAACAAGCTGAAATTACCATCGAAAAATATACGGATGCTAAGGCAAACTTCGTACGTAAAGTCATAGATGAGTTGAAGACAAAATGAAGAAACGGCTTGGATTCATTTTACTTTGTAGTGCATTTCATTCTTTTGCGTATCAACTGCATGAGCGCGACGAGAGCTATGTATTAATTGGTCATGAGCTCAGTGCTGGCTATATCGTTTATGTACCAGGCTCTATGGAAGCAGAAATTACCAATGTGTTTAAATTTGATTGTGAAGGCAGTCGTGTTGAAGCTGTGAAAATTGGTAGCGAGATTAATAACGCTGCGACATATGGCGAGCATCTCCAATACTATTTCTTTCTCGTGAGAGATCATCAGTTTCACGTTCCTCTAAGAATTATTGAATCTTTTAAAACGGTTGATAAAAAGTCAAAAGAGGTTCTATCAGAACATTTACCTTTCACAAAAAATGATGACCTTGGGTTAGCTTGTGATTTAGTTAGGCCTCAGGTTGAAAGCTATTACTTTTCCCAAGCTTTTGAAGCGATACCTAAACATACCAACAATAAAGGCGACTGAATCAGTCGACTTTATTGTGTCGGCTGTAGAGTCGTAGTGTCTATTGCTATTTAGGGCAGAGTTCGCCTTTCTTTGCGTGTCTTTCGATCATGTAATCGCCTCGGGCACTGTGCAATACAATTGCATTCCAGACTTGACCATCTTGCAACTCGAACTCAAACGCATAATGGGTGCCGCCGACCATTTTCGTTCTCACCTCATGAATTGCTTTCAATTTATCATCGGCATTCATTTGATAAAGCACCATGTTGAGTGAGCGTCTGGCGTCAGGAGTTGCTTCAGCAAGTTGCCAATGACCCTGCTCGTTTGTTGCGGAGCAAATAGACCGCATTTTACTTTTCATGGCGGATGACATCTGCTTGTCTACGGCCAATGCATTTGGTGAAAACAGTGGAACCGTCAAAGGAATCAAAGTTACCAGAAACCGCTTTAAGGTCATAAAAACACTCCGTTGTTTTACTCTTGCTTGAGTATAGACCTCAATGGCTTCAGATGTGGTGCAGTCGACTCTGGGCCTACAATATCGCAGTTCGTATCAACGAACTGATGATAAACAAGGCGACCACGCTTGCCAGCCAAATGCCAATGAACCACAAAATGGGCTTTAGTTTCATCAGTGATATCCTTCTCCACGTTTCATCTTGCCGCGGAACACCCAGTACGAATAAGCCGTGTAGGCTATGATCAGAGGAAGTAATACCACCGCACCGGCAAGTAAAAATGCCAAACTCTTATCTGGCGCAGCGACGTCTTGATAAGTGAGTGCGAATGGGACCAAGTAAGGGAATGTACTGACACCGAAACCCATCGCGGACACAAGAAACAGGCCGATCGCAAGAACGTAGGCTCGGACGGCTTTGTGGTCGAGTAAGGCTTTGAATAGCTGCCAAATAAGTGCCGCTGCAATAATTGGTAAAATGAAAAACAGTAGCGAGTTTGGTAATGAGAACCAACGTTCAAATACGATATTTTGGCTCAATGGCAGCCACAAACTGGCGATGAATATACAGGCTACCATCGCTAGTCCCCATCGTCGCGCGGCCACGTAATAGCGCCCCATCAGCTCTTTTGGAAGCTTGATTAATAACCAGCATGAACCGAGCAGAATATAAGCACAAACAAGCGCCAGGCCACAAAATACGCTAAATGGTGAAAGCCAATCAAACCATCCACCTGCGTATGCTCGTTCACTAACCTCTATACCTTGGAGCAGGGTTCCGAGCATAATGCCTTGCATCAATGCCGCGGTGAGTGAACCAATGAAAAAAGCGCTATCCCATAAAAACTTTCCGCGTTGTGTTCGGAAGCGATACTCAAAAGAAACCCCACGCAGAATTAACCCGAGTAGCATTAAAATCAGGGGAGCATAGAGTGCTGGCATAATGACCGCGTAGGCGAGGGGGAACACGGCAAAAAGCCCACCTCCGCCAAGAACTAGCCAAGTTTCATTCCCATCCCAAACAGGAGCGATGCTGTTCATCATCATGTCGCGCTCTTCATCGTCATTAGCGCTGAGGAATAGGATACCAATACCGAGATCAAAGCCATCTAAC
This sequence comes from Vibrio sp. 1288, assembly GCF_033344475.1. Lineage (NCBI taxonomy): Bacteria > Pseudomonadati > Pseudomonadota > Gammaproteobacteria > Vibrionales > Vibrionaceae > Vibrio > Vibrio sp. 1288. The sequence goes on along the minus strand of NZ_JAWPOX010000005.1, from coordinate 137,725 downwards.
GCGACATAAATCAGAACGGCGAGCCCAATCAAAGCGTACCAAATTAATGCGTAATCCATGAGTAAGCTCCTAGGTTAGATGGTTAGAATGTGTGATGGCATCGGTTTTCGTGCCATCAGGAAGTCGGCTATCTAGACCTTCTTCATATCGAGTTGGAGACTTGCGCATCAAACGTAGGAGATAGAAGAAGCCAGCTCCAAAAACCACAAAGTAAACCACGATGAACGCCGTCAGGGAGACGCTCACCGCGGCGGCATCAATAGGCGATGCCGAATTGGCTGTGGTTAAAAGACCGTATACGGTGTAAGGCTGTCGACCGACTTCGGTAGTTATCCAGCCTGCTAAAACTGCAATGAACCCCGCTGGGGCAAACAGCACACAAATACGTTGAAGTGCCCTCGAATCAAAAAGTTTGCGACGTTTTCTTAGCCAAAGGCTCCACAAACCAATAACAAGCATGCCAAAACCAAGTGCGACCATGACTCGGAAAGACCAGAAAACGATAGATACAGGAGGGTGTTCCTCCTCTGGAAAAGCATCTAATCCCTTCACTTCACCGTTGAGGTCATGAGTTAAAATCAAACTACCGAGTTTGGGGATTTCCAGTGCGTATTCCATACGTTTTTCTTCATCGTTAGGGATACCGAAGAGGAGCAATGGCGCGCCTTGGTGAGACTCATAGTGCCCTTCCATCGCGGCGACTTTGGCGGGTTGATGTTCAAGGGTGTTTAATCCATGCATGTCTCCAGCAACGATTTGAATTGGTGTCACGATAGCAGCCATCCACATTGCCATCGAGAACATAATTCTGGCTAGAGGGTTATGGTTTGCTTTTAGCAAGTGATAAGCGGCAACGCCGGCTACAACAAAAGCAGTAGTAAGGTAAGCGGCGAGCAACATATGAACGAGCCGGTAAGGGAAGGAAGGGTTGAAGACAATCGCCCACCAGTCTTCTGGGATAAACTGTCCGGCTTCGTTGATACTATAGCCCGCTGGTGTTTGCATCCAACTATTAACCGAAAGTATCCAAAACGCAGACAAAAACGTCCCGAATGCAACAATACAAGTCGCGGCGAAGTGAAGCTTCTTACCCACCTTATCCATACCGAAAAGCATCACGCCTAGAAACCCCGCTTCGAGGAAAAACGCAGTAAAAACTTCATAACCCATTAGTGGGCCTAGGATTGGGCCTGTTTTGTCGGCAAACACGCTCCAGTTAGTACCGAATTGATAGCTCAACACGATGCCACTCACCACACCCATACCAAAACTGATGGCAAAGATTTTGAGCCAGTACTTATAGATTTGCATGTACTGTTTGTTGCCCGTTTTTAAGTACAAGCCCTCTAATACAGCGAGATAACTTGCCAAACCAATCGTAAAAGCTGGAAAAATAATGTGGAAAGAGACAGTAAAGGCAAATTGGAATCTAGCTAGGTCAATGGCGAGTGTGTCCATGAGCGGTCCCTTTTTCGTTGGATAAACTGTTCGCCGGATTTAAAGAGGAGACAGAAGAGTGGCGAACAAGGTGAAATACGAAGAAGGAAGACGAAGAGATTAAAAAACGATCGCTTTTTACACATGTGCGTACCATCTTTTAGATAAAGGAGGAGTGTTATGAGCCTTAAAGATTACTTTGAGAAAGCGACACCTAAGTTTGGTCCAGGTGGGAAGTATCACAAGTTCTACCCACTTTTCGAAGCTGTCGAAACCATTTTTTACACGCCTGGTAAGGTAAACCAGGGCATGACTCACGTTCGAGATAGCATCGATTTAAAACGTATTATGATCATGGTGTGGTTGGCGGTCTTCCCTGCCATGTTCTGGGGTATGTACAACATAGGCCAGCAAGCGAGTGATGCCTTGTTGTATGGAATGGATCAAGCCTCAGCTCAGCAAGCGCTTGTTTCTTCATGGCAACTGAGTTGGGTATGGGGCTCGTTAGATGCGGTTTCACAAGCGGGGTGGGGAAGTAAAATGTGGCTTGGTGCTACTTACTTTCTCCCGGTTTATGCGACGGTGTTTATCGTTGGTGGTTTCTGGGAAGTTCTGTTTGCTATTGTGCGAAAGCATGAGGTAAATGAAGGCTTTTTTGTCAGCTCTATACTCTTTGCGCTGATCCTTCCTCCGACAATTCCACTATGGCAAGCGGCTTTAGGTATCACTTTCGGTATTGTTGTGGCGAAGGAGATTTTCGGTGGTACTGGACGAAACTTCCTAAACCCAGCTCTGGCAGGGCGCGCGTTCTTATACTTTGCCTATCCTGCCAACATGTCCGGTGGTGCTGTGTGGGTCGCGGCTGATGGTTACTCTGGCGCTACTCCACTTAGTCAATGGTATGAAGGCGGGCAAAGTGCTTTGATAAATAATATGACAGGACAAACAATTTCATGGGGAGATGCTTTTGTTGGTAATTTACCAGGCTCAATGGGTGAAGTCTCCACGTTGTTGATCGCACTAACAGGCTTGGTTCTCATCTTTATGAAGATTGCGTCGTGGAGAATTGTTGCGGGCGTGTTGGTCGGTTTAATCGGAGCTTCATTACTATTGAATGCGATCGGTTCAGACTCTAACCCCATGTTTTCCATGCCGTTCTACTGGCACTTCGTGATTGGTGGGGTTGCGTTTGGTACCTTCTTTATGGCGACAGACCCTGTCTCGGCAGCTTTTACCAATAACGGGAAATGGGCATACGGAGTATTAATCGGCGTGATGACGATTTTTATCCGAGTGCTGAACCCGGCTTATCCAGAAGGCATCATGTTAGCGATTCTATTTGCTAACTTATTCGCGCCACTTTTCGATTACCTAGTCAAAGAAAGTAATATCAAACGCAGAATGAAAAGGGCGAGACCTTCTTAAAATGAGGGTAACCTCACTGAAAGTTGATTGAAAACTGCACTATATTGAAAAGGTCAGAGACATGGGGTTTCTGACTTTTTATTTTTATCAGGAGGACGAAGACGATGAGAATAAAGGATATTCTCGATAGCCGTTTGGTGCTGTCGTTCTGGTATAACCTAGACTACTGCTTGTCTCTTCTTAGTAAAATCTCTTCTCGTTGATTTCCTCAATGCAATCGCATTGAAAAGCATTCTATCTATTTGTTTTTTAGTCTTACGTGAAACTGCGTAGGGCAATGCGTATAAGGAAATTAACAATGAAACGTATTCCAGAACCTTTTCGTATCAAAATGGTTGAGCCAATCAAAATGACGACTTTGTCAGACCGTGAAGTCGCGTTAAAAGAAGCGGGCTATAATCCATTTCTTCTTCGTAGTGATGATGTTTATATCGATTTGCTGACTGACTCTGGCACTGGTGCCATGAGTGATAATCAGTGGGCTGGCATCATGATGGGGGATGAATCCTATGCGGGGAGTCGAAATTACTACAACCTGTGTGATGCAGTGGAGCACTTCTTCGGTTATAAGCTCACCGTGCCTGCACACCAAGGGCGTGGTGCCGAGCAAATTTTGTTCCCCGCTTTGATTGAGCGTATGCGTCAGGTGCGTGGTGGTGAAACGCCAGTATTTATCTCGAACTACCATTTTGATACCACTGCGGGTCACATTGAACTCAATGGCGGTAAAGCGATTAACGTGGTAACGGAAGAAGCATTCGACACCACTACGTCTTATGATTGGAAGGGCAATTTTGATATCGATAAACTGGTGGCAACAATTGAAGCGCACGGTTCGCATAACATCTGTGCAATTATCACCACGATTACTTGTAATAGCTCCGGTGGTCAGCCTGTGTCGATGGAAAACATGCGCAGTGTGTACGAGATTGCAACCAAGTACGATATTCCAGTGGTGATTGACTCGGCTCGTTACTGTGAGAACGCCTACTTTATCAAGCAGCGTGAAGCGGGTTACGAGAATAAATCGATTCTGGAAATCATCCGTGAGATGTACCAGTACGGTGATATGCTCACCATGTCAGCTAAGAAAGACCCGATGGTAAACATTGGTGGCATGTGTTGTATTCGTGATCATAAGGAGTTGTTCCAGGCGGTGCAGACGCGCTGCGTACCCATGGAAGGATTTGTAACATACGGCGGCATGGCTGGGCGTGATATGGAAGCGCTCGCTCGCGGTTTGTATGAAGCCGCGGATGAGGATTTTCTTCACTATAGAATTAGCCAAGTTCAATACTTAGGTGAGCGCTTACGTGAAGGCGGTATTCCGATTCAATACCCAACGGGTGGTCATGCGGTGTTTGTGGATGCCGCTAAGATTTTGCCACATATTCCAGCTGATCAGTTTCCTGCGCAAGTATTGTGTAATGCTTTGTACTTGGAAGCGGGTATTCGAGCAGTAGAGATAGGATCGTTGCTGCTTGGTCGAGATCCGGAAACGGGTAAACAAAAAGCGTCAGAGCTTGAGTTGATGCGTTTGACCATTCCACGTCGTGTCTACACAAACGATCATATGGATTACATTGCGGATGCGATTATCGAACTGAAAAATCGTGCACATGAGTTAAAAGGGCTCACTTTCGAGTACGAGCCACCAGTGCTGCGCCACTTTACTGCTCGATTTAAAGAGATCGATTAACTCAAGTTTAAATCTAGATAATCAAAAGGCCGCGAGTTTCGCGGCCTTTTTCGATTCGTTTATTTCTTAGCGTTACAGTTAGGCTAACTCTAACGTGATGCGAACGAACTGGTCGTCTTGATACTGCACTTCATAATTGAAGGTACCACTGGCGTAAATGCTGCCAAGGAAAAGTGAGCGTTGACTCATTGGTCCGCGGAACAGCATCGAAATAGGAGCGATTAGGGCGTTATTGCCATCAAAGTGCTGATTTAAGTTCTCCGAAAGCACACACAGCAAACAGCCGTGTTGGTCGTGAGATAAGTCGACGTCTTCCGGTCGCGATAATAACACGGTAGTCCCCAGTTTCTTCTCAATCTCGTTGATCAGCAGCAAGTAGCTATCTAGATCGGGTTGAGGGTTGCTGGGTTTGTCTGCACCGACGCAGCGCTCGAGTAATGCTTCCAGATTTCCGTTCTCACCTTTTGCCTGCTGAGTCAAAGATTTTAACGGCTTTTTAATCAGCTTATAGCGATTACTCTTCAGTTTTGGTTTCAGCCATTTCTGAAGTAAGTCATTACGTTCTTTAAGGGAGAGGCCATGCGAGGACGCGTGAATTTTAAAGTGCAGGTGTAATAAAGCGTGAACCGCAAGCTCACTCAGAAGTTGATTAGCATCTGTAGACTGTCTTGCCTGCTTAGAACTTTGCATTACACTCGAACAAAATTAGGGAAGAAGGATAATGGTGCCGAGAGAGGGACTCGAACCCTCACACCAAAGGCACTAGCACCTCATGCTAGCGTGTCTACCAATTTCACCATCTCGGCATCATGATGCTCTGAATACTCAGAGGCCTCGAAAGAAGCAACGCGAATTGTATAACCAAAATCCACCTGTTGGCGAGAGCAAAATGACGAATTTTGGCTCTTTCGAGTTTGATTGCATATTTATTGGTCACTTTTATGTTTTTTACCATCAACGCCTATCCTTATACCCTTACTTTTATTAATAGTATGACGACAAAAGAGTACTTTTGCCTAAATTTTGAACGCTTGAACGTTTGCGTAAATAAATGTGATGAATATCTCTTTTTGTTGGCTATACTTGCGTCCCGTTTAAGCGGGAATTAGGGTTTAGTTGTTCAAGACCCTTACCCATACAAGCCGTCACATGGAGCAGGCCAAGCAACATGCTCGCCAGCAGTGAATGACCCCACGGACCGGACCAGCTACGTTCAATTGCTTGTATAAGGTAAAAATAAGATGTCGAACTATTCGTTCTGTCTACATTCTGGATCTAAAAGTGAGTTATCACTCGCTGCGTTGTCCCTTTCTTCTGCCAATTCCTTTGGCTCTTTTTTCTTTTTCAACGTTTAGTAGGTCCAGCTCATGAGTGTTCTATTTAGTCTATTTGGTATTGTTGCACTGCTAGGTTGTGCTTTCCTACTTTCTGAGGGTCGTTCTTCCATTAATTGGAAAACTGTATCTCGCGCCTTGATGCTACAAATGGGGTTTGCTGCTTTGGTGCTCTATTTCCCGTTGGGTCAAGCGGCGCTGGCGAGTTTAAGTAATGGGGTCGCGGGGCTACTCAGCTTTGCTGATGAAGGGATTAAATTCCTCTTTGGTGACCTCGCTTCTTCTGGCTTTATCTTCGCTATTCGTGTCCTTCCTATCATCATCTTCTTCAGTGCTCTTATCTCCGCCCTTTACTATTTGGGCATTATGCAAAAAGTGATTCAATTTATTGGCGGCGCTATCCAGAAGTTCTTGGGTACGAGTAAAGCAGAGTCTTTGGTTGCAACAGGGAACATCTTCTTATCTCAAGGCGAGTCACCACTTCTTATTCGTCCATTTCTTTCTAACATGACTCGCTCTGAACTGTTTGCCGTGATGGCTGGTGGTATGGCTTCAGTGGCGGGCAGTGTGCTTGGTGGTTATGCTGGTTTGGGTGTCGACCTCAAATACTTGATCGCGGCAAGCTTTATGGCAGCGCCAGGTAGTTTGATGATGGCAAAAATTATCGTTCCTGAGCGTCAAACGCCAAGCGATTACAACAATATTGAGCTAGATAAATCAGAAGAAAGCAACGTAATTGATGCGCTAGCAAGCGGTGCTATGGGCGGTATGAAAGTTGCTGTTGCTGTTGGTACCATGCTTATCGCTTTCGTGAGTGTTATCGCGATGGTGAACACGGGGCTAGAAAACTTGGGTGAGATACTTGGTTTCTCTGGCGTAACGCTACAAGCGATTTTTGGTTATTTGTTTGCACCTCTCGCATGGTTGATTGGTGTGCCAAGCCACGAAATCCTAGCTGCGGGTTCATACATTGGTCAGAAAGTGGTGATGAATGAGTTTGTTGCGTTTATCGATTTTGTGCAGCACAAAGCGACACTGTCTGAGCATACTCAAATTATTATCACTTTTGCGTTGTGTGGTTTTGCGAACATTGGCTCAATTGCGATTCAGTTGGGTTCTATCGGCGTGATGGCACCTGAGCGCCGCAAAGATGTTGCAAGTCTAGGCCTAAAAGCGGTTGCTGCTGGTACACTCGCTAACCTGATGAGTGCGTGCTTAGCGGGCATTTTTATCTCTCTCTAATTTAGATTGAAGATACACACTAAAAACCCGCCTAAATGGCGGGTTTTGTTATTTCTAAGGCTTGGGCATTAAGCCGTAAGGTATCGATTTAAAAGCCTCTGGGTGCTCTTGATAAGTTGGCGCTTTATGTACCCCTTTCCAATCGAGCAGCATGATGGCTAGCACGTTACGGTGTTCGCCGTACTTGAGATCAAAGTTACCGTCGACCGACGGAATCATCCCTTTTTCTGCGTTGATTGCGTGACGAATGGCTTGGCGGGTTTTCTTTACGACCGGATCATGGTCCAAGCCTGCTAACAAAAACGAAATGCCGACTTCCGCAATCACGTCTTCTTTGGCGCGCAGTAGGATAGTGTCGATATTGTTGCGAAAGTAATCATAAATCCATTGGTGTTTCTTCTCGCTTACTCGCTCCTGATAATACTGTGAATCGGCAAAGATGATGTGCGTCATCCCATAGAGTTTGTTCCAATACTGCTGAGCTGAAAGCATCTTATCTTTATCGTCGGGGTAGGTGTCACGGAAGGTTTGAGTGAATTCCTCGACCACATCTTGCTCTCCTAACTGACGAAGCCAGTAGACTTGGTTTGCAAGCTGAGCTGCCCATGCTTCTATCATCTCTTTGTCCGTAACGTAACGCGAGAAATCGTAGCGCCTAATAATTTTTCTCAGCGTTTTGTCTTGTTTATGCTTTAGGCCGTATTCGTTTGCTCTTGCCATTGCGCCAAGCAAATCCACACCAAGATAAAGGTACTCAGGATGGTGTTTAGTCACGGTATAGCGTCGCTGCCCTCGTTCGGTTTCTTTCTCTTGATACGTGGTCAGCCTTTGAGATGAATAGAGAATGATGTCTTCTGGTTCAACAACTTCATTAGCAAATTGGTTTAACCGGCTGGCTACTTGTGCCATGTCGGTCCAAATGGCAGCGTGATATTTCTCATCTAATGTTTGGCGGTACATGCGTAAGCCAAAATGGCCCTCTTTAAACGCCGGGAAAGTGAACAGTTCCTGTTCGTAGGTACTACGAATCAACTGCGCTGATTGAGTATTATCGAGAAGCGGTACCTCTTCCTGTGATGCCTGAGCTGCAAAGGTAAGTGAGCAAGAGAGTAAGACCGCTAAGCTAAGAGGTTTAATACGCATAAATCCATTCCCTATGAAGTCCTGAACCTAAACCTACCATCAATATTAATTGAGAATGTAAAAGCTGAGTCAATAGTTGAAAATTTGCCTAAAAGTCAGGTTGATACGTTCATCTTTGGTTTTCGCGGTTTTTGGTACGCAGTGCTTCCAGTGATGCTGGAGCTCGCCAGCCATAATCAGTAAGGAGCCGTGAGAAAGCTCATATTCAATCTCAGTTTTACAATGTAAATTTCTAAGCAAAAATCGACGTGTTTCACCTAAGTTCAAAGATGCGATAACAGGGTTTCTACCTAACTCTGGTTCATTATCTTGGTGCCAGCCCATTGAGTCTTGCCCGTGTCGATATAAGTTAGCGAGAACAGAATTAAAAGTGACATCAGCAACTGATTCACAACGCACTTTGAGCTGAGTTAACTCAGGAGTCCAAGGGTGAGGCTGCATGGTTAAGCCTGAGTAAGTATATGCTGCATCACCGTGCCACGCTTGTAAGCGAGGTTGAAGTACTGACTTGCCGAACATAGTAATGTGTTCTTGGTGCCATGGCAGTGTCTTTCGAAGTTGGTCAAAGTAATTATCCGCCTCAAGATGGCTAAGAAAATGAGGATCATAATAAAGTTTTCCTCTTTCTACTTCTTGCCATAGATCGCCGCCAAATAAATCGCCTTGTTGATGCATCATCTCACACCTAAAACATAAAAGTTGTCAATCACTGTTACCTTTCTGATTATGATTGGTTATTCTTGTGATAATAAGAATTTTAACAATAAATAAAAAATCTCGTAGTTGTATACGAGTTGTGGGGAGAAAATGCGTTATTTACCCAGAAAGCGATGCTATTTTGCATTGTTCTTCCTCACCTTTTTCGCTTTGTGTATTGGGGTTATTGAGCTGTTAAATCGAAACCAGCAAGAGCTTCACAAAGAGCGAGTTCAAGTTGAGGCCAAAGAACAACTTTCCATTCTCCGTTCCAATTTGGAAGCGGTACTTATGGCGGATATCTACAAAGCCAGTACTTTAGCGACACTCATTACTTTACTTCCTAAAAACCAAGAAGAAGAATTGAGTATCGCCGCTCACCGAATCCTAAATAAAAGTAAACATATTACAATCATCGGTATCGCGAAAAATGATGTAATTAGTCATGTATTTCCACGCCAAGGTAATGAGCGCCTAATCGGCCTTGATTACCGCGCAGTGCCACAGCAGTGGGTACAGGTGCAAAAAGCCAAGGATGTACAAGAAATTTTCATCGCAGGGCCAGTGACTTTGATTCAAGGTGGCCGAGGTTTGATCGTGCGTGTGCCTGTTTTTCTTGATCCTCCAATGAATCAGGACTACTGGGGAGTGATCAGTGCGGTGATTGATTTCGATGCTCTGATGAGAGAAACCGGCGTAATTGATTTCTCGTATCGTTACCCTTTAATGATCCGTGGTTACGATAGCGGTGGCTCATTTGGTGATGCTTTCTTTGGCGCGCAAAGTGTAAATAGCATGGCATATGCAAAAGAGATGGTTCATTTTCCTTATGGTGGGTGGAGTATGGTGGTTTTCTCTGGAGGCAAAGCTGATCGCCAAATCTCTTGGCATCAGTTGCATTTAGCTAGAGTAATCGGCTATCCCATTATATTCGCACTTAGCCTCGCGCTGTTCGCCATTTATCGACTGTATACCATTGCAGATGACAGAGCTTTACACGATGAACTCACGAATTTACCAAACCGTCGCTATTTTATGAAGTTTTACAAGCAGCAGTTCGAAATAGCGAAACGTTATAAAAAGCGTTATAGCTTCGCCTTAATTAATATTGACCTAGATAGGTTTAAACACATTAACGACACCTATGGTCACGACGCAGGTGACAAAGTTTTAATCGCTACGGCTGAAAGGGTAAAAAGCTCTCTGCGTAAATCAGACATCGTGGCCAGAATGGGCGGTGATGAGTTCTTAGTTGTAGTCCATCACCCAGGAACGGAAGAAAATGTTCAGTCTCTTCTACAAAAACTTCGATTAGCGCTATGCTCTACGCCCGTCATTTACGATGAAACGCTTATCTATTTGAAAGCCAGTATTGGGTACGCGATATTTGACCCGCAAATGTCATCTCCTGAGCAAATGATGAAAATAGCCGATGAGAGAATGTATCAACAAAAGCATGGCGGATGAGCCTGAACCCAGTTTCAATAAGGGGTTAGAGGAATGGTAAAGTTGGGAGCCCGAAATCTCATCATCATTTGGGTACAAGAATATGTGACTTCATATGTCCACAGACACTTTGCTGAGAGAGTCGTTATTAGCAGTGCATTAAGTGGCATATTTGCATAATGTTGCATTTTGCAAATGCAGTTTGCGAAATTAATGGTTAATAAAGCAACGATATGCATCTGGATCTACTAAAAAACGGCTTTTTTAAAGTTGGCACGCATCGTGCTTTACTTAGAGTGACCCTTATTAAGCCGAGGGTCACCTAGCCAACTGACGTTGTTAGTGAATACAAATTGTTCACAAGTATATACCGCCAATCACGTATATTGTGATTGGCGTTTTTTCTTTCTAAAGCCTGATGATATTCACATCGTTGCCCGTCTCATCAGCTTCTCCGCACTTGCTGTAACAACTAGGTTGTCTTGGACAAACCGCCCCTCTGGAGCAGATCAACCTTGCTTGGGTTTGAATCCCGCGCTCTATCCAGTTGATGTTTAATATCTTAGCGATAGTCGTTAAGTCTTTTTTGATGTGGGGAGGAATAACACTACTTCCGCCGGAAGCGACACAAAGGGACTTAAGTTCTTCCGCTATGGAAACGGCATCGCCACCTTGTGCAGAAATGGCAGGGTTAAGATCAATACCGGCACATAGCACGCGATTATTCCCCGCAGGATCAAATACGTTGACCGATTCGCAGCAGTAGATACGTGGCTCGTCGCCAACATTTAAAATCGAAATTTGCGCTGAACTGGTATCCAAAGGCTGGGAAAGGCGTCGGAATACGGCCCAGTGCTGGCAAGGGTCGTTCACTTTGCGCATGTTGCCCCAAGGCAATGGAATACCATTTCCGCGATACACGGCTTTTAACTTGCCAGGGCCATAGGCATCAAAATAGTGCCAATGAGGGTAAGGCGAGACCACCGTCATGCGACGCATTGCAACGGAAGGAGAAACCCCCGCCTTTTTGTGAACATCAATCTCGTAACCAGAACGGTCAAGCAACTGACGAAAGGGTACTTTGGGGCAGAGTAGGGCACCGGCAAAGAAGCTGGACTCAAAATCACGCCAAGCTTGCAGGATATCTTGCGAATTGAGTTCAGAGTTCGACACAGGGCTGTCCATTTGCTCCCAATTGTTTTGATGCCCGATAGATAAAACGTTATTCATTGCATCGCTGCTATGGAGCACTCGATGGCCGATATATACCGCCAAGTCATACTTCAATCGGGTTGGATAGTCACGCATTCGTTTATTGAGATAAATAGTCCCAGGTGGCTCCATGAAAGACGTAATCAACTGTTTGGCGCTGACGCCCAGTTCATCAATCACATCTTGTGGCGCTCGGTCTACCCAGCGAATATCCAACCCCATGCTTTTTGCAATGTCGATCAGATCTTCCACTGACAGATTAAGTCGCTTTAAGCCCACTTCTTCCGCTGCCCGTTCTAAGTCTGGGAAATGGTTTTGGTGGTTCTCTTGGTGTGCGCGGATCAGTAAGTGGGCGAATTGACGCCCTGTGATACCTGTTTGGGAGAGCATTTCTGGTATCGCGATTTGAAGAATATCATTGGAGAACAGGAAGCTCGGCTCCAGCGCCATGCCACTAATCCCACCACGATTCCCTTTGTTGGGTGTGATGGCTTCTAATTCGGGTTCATCATCTAAAAACCACGCAGGATCTTTTTGAAAAACTTCCGCGATCACTTCGAGCATATCGATACTCGGTACGCGTTTTCCGCGCTCAATCATCGAAAGGTAAGAAACCGAAGGAGCGTACTCTGGATTAATTCTTACACAACGGGCAGATAAATCCTCCATCGTTAAATGGTTGTTTTTTCTTAGATTACGAATTTTCGTACCAAGAAAATGAGACTGACGAATAAGGCTTTTTGACACAGACATTTTGTAAAATTCACATTGTAAAATTTTTGTTGTGAAATTGTAGTCAATATTTCGCTAGTCTACATAATGAGCAGGCAAGGAAATTAACCATCCACTTCACAGAATTGCCTGAAACTTAAATAAAGGATTTAAGTTTTTACTCTAGGACGAGTTTTTAAGTGCGAGGATATGACGATGAATATGCTGAACTTCGATAAAAAAGAGATGCAACAACAACAACGCCCATTTATCGCTGAAGCCGTATTTGCCGTCGAAGCGGTAAGTGCCGAGCAGCAGAGTGAGAAACAAGTAAAAGCGAAGCAACTGCTTGACCGCATGTTCCCATTGGAGAACGGGTCGCACCAAGACGTATCAAGTTACGTGATTGATTACCGCCATGTTTTGGCTTATTTCAAAGACGGTACACACAGCGGCCTGAAAAGCCCAAAACACTTCGTGGCGTACACTGGTGAAAAGGAAGATCCAAAATCGATTTTGTTTAAAGATGATTCGGGTAATCATGTAGAAGTGCTGTTTGGCTGTCACAAAGGTACTGGTTGCGTGGAATTAGTGGACATTGACGATATTCAATTGGAAACTCGCACGACGTTTCATCCTGAACTAACTGGCAATGCACCAACCGCGATGCGCCATTGGATAAGTCTAATCAAAGGCGACAAAAAAGGTAAGCCGATGGCATGCAGTGAAGATAAAGAATATACCGCAAAAAATGGTGACGACTACATTCTAAGTTACTGTTACAGCGTCGATTAAGATACTCATGATTGGATACAAAAACCCCGCACTTTACGTCGCGGGGTTTTCTTTTTCATCGTAAAAGTCGTTTTCGCTTAGTCAGTTTATTTAAATTGGCATCACGCGGTTACGACCGAGTTGTTTTGCTTCATAAAGCTGTTTATCGGCTTTATTGATTAAGGCTTCAGGCGTATCACCCGGCTCAAATTCTGCTACCCCAAAAGAAGCGGTAATGCTGTGAACTTGTGTGCCTGAGCGCTTATCTCTGATACGCAGTTTTTCTATCATCCGGCGTAGTGTGTCTGCATATTGGCGAGCAATTCGCAGAGATTTGTTAGGTACAATTAACGCGAATTCTTCACCACCAAAACGGTACGCACATATCCCATCTCGACAGCTTTGTTGTAGCCGGCGGGCAATGGCTTTTAACACTGTATCGCCAAAAAGGTGCCCGTAATTGTCGTTAAATGATTTGAAATGATCGATATCAAGCATGATTAAGGTCATTGCCTGATTTGATGCGATAAGTGAAGAGAGATCTTTGTCAAATGCTCGGCGGTTGTATAGGTTTGACAAACCATCGAACAACGCATCTTGCTGTACTTCAGCCAGTTGGTTTTTGAGGCGAGAAATTTCTTCACTCGCGTTAGTCAATTGGCTATTCAAAAACTTTGTTGAGTGACGAATTTCGTGTGACTCTGCGACAAGTTGACGAATCACCACCATCACTTCTTCAATGCTTAGGCTATTGTCCTCAACTTTTTCCAGTTTATTAAAGCTTTTGTCTACCATCTCAGAAAAGGAGGAAGTATCTGAAATCGTATCGCTCATTGAACTGGATACTTCATGTAGCAGAACTTCTACATTGGTTCTAAGATCTTCAAGGCTGGTTTCTGCTTTGCTGGCCACATAGTTGTTGTAAAGCTGTTTATTGGTTGCTGGCGGGCAAATACCGTAGTTTTCTAACACCGTGTCTAACTCAAAGTTGAGTTCTGGAATGGTCTTGTCAACGTAGGTATACCAAAGCGCGTAGTTGGCTGGCGTGGCAGCAACATGGTTTTTGATCATCAGTGGGACCGCTTTTTTTAAATTAGCGGTTGATTTCTTAAACTCGTCGGTCATTTCTGCGATGGTACTAGCAAAATGGGATTGGGCTTAGATTAACGGATATTAACTAATGTCGCTTTAATTTTTATCACTTTTGCATGGTTTATATAGAAAATGAGTGATTAAGATCGTGATCAATACCGTTGGATTCAAATTTTATAAAATATCAGTATGAAACATGTACAGGAATTTGGTGGTATTGCGTGTTTTGAGATATCCAGCAAATGGATTCCGTGTGAACGTTAGTAACCTAATGATCGTCAAACTCTCGTTTTCGTATAAAAGCAAGTAAATCAAAAGGCTTAACGTCAGGGTCTCCGTGAAAAGAACTCGTAGACGAAGAATTAACATCTGAGGGTGCGAATTGAAAAAGAAAATAGGACTTTATTGGTTCACGAACGACTTGCGATTGCACGACAACCCACTGTTGAAAAGCGCCAGTGTAGAAATGGACGAGTTAATTTGCTTGTATTGCTACCCTTCAATGACGCCTTACTTGCATCACTTTGCGCAGGAAGCCTCTTTCGGGCGCGCGAAATTGCAGTTTCTCGACTCATCGCTTAGTGAACTCAATCAATCTTTGAATCACCTTGGTCAGCGATTATGGGCGGTTGAACTAACGCCCGATCAAGCAATCAAGTATGCTGTTAATCGCTTCGGCGTCACACATATATATGCTGACGCCTTTCCCGGTTCGGATGAGCAACAAGCGTTAGATCGCGCAGTTGAAGGCGCGTCTCATGTAAAAATAAAACAGCAAGCAATCCGGACCCTGTTAAGGGAAGAACAACTGCCATTTGACTTGAGCAATCTGCCTACCACTTTCACGCAGTTTAGAAAGCAAGTTGAAGGCTTAGACATCTCTCGGCCCCACGAGAGTGTCCGTTCGTTACCTCCAATTCCCTTAGGTGTGAATCTTCCTTCCGTTACTGCATATTACTTTGACACAAAAGCTGCGTTTCATGGTGGAGAAAGCCGCGGGCTTGAACATTGTCGCCAGTATTTTGCTTCCACACTAGCCAGTGAATACAAACAAACACGCAATGGTTTAGATGGCATGGATTACTCCACCAAGTTCTCTCCTTGGCTAGCTCATGGGTGCGTTTCTCCGAAAACTATTTATGCCATGTTGAAACGTTATGAAGCCGCGAATGGCGCAAATGATTCAACCTATTGGATTTACTTCGAACTGCTTTGGCGTGAATACTTTTATTGGTATGCCCGTCGATACAAGCGGCAGCTGTTCCGATTCGGTGGCATCCAAAATCAAGCACCACTCACCAGCTTTTATGCGCACCGTTTTCAACAATGGAAGAAAGGTGAAACGCCATTTCCTATCGTGAACGCGTGTATGCACCAGCTTAATGAAACCGGTTATATGTCGAATCGTGGCAGACAGTTAGTCGCCAGTTGTTTAGTGCATGAGCTTGGCCTCGATTGGCGTTATGGCGCGGCGTACTTTGAGTCACAACTGGTTGATTACGATGTGGCATCAAACTGGGGAAATTGGCAATACCTAGCGGGCGTTGGTGCTGATCCGCGTGGTTCACGACAATTCAACCTCGAAAAGCAAACCGAAATGTACGACCCGCACATGGAGTTCATCGATAGGTGGCAAGGTCGTTGTCCTGGCGCGCATTTGGATAGTGTAGACATGGTCGATTGGCCGATTGTGATGGGCAGCAGTGACAAAGCTTCGTCATCGGAGAAACCGTAATGCAATTTGAAACCGTACGATTGATCTTGGGCGATCAACTTAACAGTGAGCACTCTTGGTTTCAGCAACCGGATGAGCAAGTGCTTTACCTGATTGCGGAGCTCAAGCAAGAGAATACTTACGTCACGCATCATATTCAGAAAGTGTGTGCGTTCTTTTCCGCAATGGAACAGTTTGCGAAAGAGCGTCAGAGTGAAGGTCACCAAGTTCTGCACCTCACGTTGGATGACACACAATCCTTCGACGATCTTGAGCAAGTCTTGCAACACTACGCGAGTGAAGTTGGTGCAAGTAAGTTTGAATATCAACGCCCGGATGAATACCGTCTTCTGGAGCAGTTAGCCAAACTAAAGCTTGATGGGGTCGTGACGCGTTGTGTCGACTCGGAACATTTTTTGTTGCCGTTTGAGGAAATAGAATCGCAGTTTCCTCAAGGTAAACACATCATGATGGAGCACTTTTACCGCCGTATGCGCAAGCGCTTCGACATCTTGATGCAAGACGGAAAGCCCGTCGGCGGAAAATGGAATTACGATGCCAATAATCGTAACAAGCTCAAAGCCAAAGACATTGAACAACTGCCACAACCTTTGATGTTCAGTACTGACATCCACGGCATTATTGAGCGGCTGGCACGACATGACATCAAAACCATCGGAAATCTCGAAGGGGACTTGTTGTGGCCGATTAATCGCGCGCAAAGCCTCTCTTTACTCGCGCATTTCTGCCAAGTCTGTCTGCCGTTATTCGGACGTTTTCAAGATGCCATGACAGGCCAGCACGACGCTAAGTGGAGCTTGTATCACAGCCGAATTTCATTCTCGCTTAACAGCAAATTACTGCACCCGAGAGAAGTCATTGATGCTTCACTCAAGGCATTTCATTCCAACGCGGACATCGACATTTCTCAAGTTGAAGGGTTTATTCGCCAAATCTTAGGATGGCGAGAGTACATTCGAGGGGTCTATTGGGCGAACATGCCTCATTACCCGAAAAACAACGAATTGGTCGCAGAAAGAAAGCTGCCAGATTTCTTCTGGAATGGTGAAACTAAAATGGCTTGTATGCGCAATGCGATTGGGCAGTCCCTCGATTACGCCTACGCACACCACATCCAACGATTGATGGTCACTGGTAACTTTTGCTTGCTAACCGAGATCGACCCAGATCAAGTGGATGAGTGGTATCTCGGTATCTATGTTGATGCGATTGAATGGGTCGAAATGCCGAACACACGTGGCATGGCATTGTTTGCGGATGGCGGCATTGTTGGCACCAAACCTTACGCGGCGAGTGGTTCTTACATCAACAAAATGAGCGACTACTGTAAGGGTTGCTATTACGACAATAAGGCGAGGAGTGGGGAAGGATCGTGTCCGTTTAACAGCCTTTATTGGCGCTTTATGAACAAACACGACAAGCGCCTCGCAGCCAATCCACGAATCGGGATGATTTTCCGCTCTTGGGACAACATGGAAGAACAACAACGCCAAGCGATTCTTGATACCGCAGAGCACTACATAGAAAACGTGGAGAACTTGTGATGGAAATACTCATCGTCGGTGGCAATGGTGGAATTGGTTTGGCGATGGTGAGAGAAGCCGCAGCTCGGTTTCCTCAAGCTCGCGTGCATGCCACTTATCGTAAGCAGCAACCAGATTGGCAACACCCAAATGTCGTTTGGCATCAAGTGGATGTATCGCAAGACGAGCAGGTAAAAGCGTTCAGTGAGCAGATTGAACACGTCGATTGGTTGGTGAACTGTGTTGGTATGTTGCACACCCAAGAGAAAGGTCCTGAGAAGAATCTTAGCTCGCTCGACGCAGACTTCTTTCAGCAAACCATCACGGTTAATACTTTGCCAAGTTTGCTGTTGGCGAAATACTTCACGCCCAAGCTAAAGCGCAGTACTGCACCCAAGTTTGCGACCATTTCGGCCAAAGTTGGCAGCATTAGCGATAATCAGTTAGGTGGTTGGTACAGCTATCGAGCATCGAAAGCCGCATTAAACATGTTCCTAAAAACCATGTCGATCGAATGGCAAAGAGTGGTCAAACATGGCACGGTGCTTTCACTTCACCCTGGCACCACAGATACCGCTTTGTCGGCACCTTTTCAAACCAATGTCCCAGAGGGAAAGTTGTTCACGCCAGAGCGAGTTGCTAAGGATTTATTAGGCTTGATAGAAAAAGCAACCCCGCAAGATAGCGGGGCGTTTTGGGCTTATGATGGGACGTTATTACCTTGGTAAGAGAACGCGTACAAACGTTAATACAAATGAAATAACATACTCCAGAGAGGGTCGGAGTGACCTACGTTTTCGTTGATTTATTTCTTCGGCAACGCTCAGAACAATAAACGATTTCCTCCCAATTTCGCGCCCACTTCTTTCTCCAAGAAAATGGGCGCTGACAGACCGGACAGACTTTCATGGGAAGGGTGGATTTAAAACCTTTCATCGCGCTGAATGTTCACTCCTAATTTGGTTAAAACTACTTATCAAATAGGTACAGGTAATCGCCGTAGCCTAAACTCGCCATCTTGTTCACAGGTACAAATTTCATCGCAGCAGAGTTCATACAATAGCGTAATCCCGTCGGCTTCGGACCATCTTTAAACACATGACCTAGGTGTGAATCACCAAACTTACTGCGGATCTCCGTTCTAGGGTAGAGCAGTTTATAATCGGTTTTCTCCACGATGTAACCCGGGTTAATTGGTCGAGTAAAGCTTGGCCAACCTGTGCCAGATTTGTATTTATCAGTAGAAGAAAATAGCGGTTCACCGGTCACAATATCCACATAAATTCCCGCTTCTTTGTTGTCCCAGTATTCATTATCAAACGGACGCTCCGTGCCTTCTTCTTGCGTCACGTAATACTGTAGCTCTGTTAAGTTTGATTTGATTTCAGACTGAGCAGGTTTACTGTACGCTTTCACTTTCGAAAGCAGCTTTTTTTCTTCAATCAACTGTCGAAGTGTTTTAGGACTTTCTTTTCGATCTTCACCAAATACTTCGTCGAGATATTTATCGCGACCTGATGCGTAGCGGTAGTATTTGTACTTCAAGCTACTCTTTTTGTAGTAATCCTGATGGTACGACTCCGCAGGGTAAAACTTTTCAAACTCGATCAGCTCTGTTTTCAACGGTTTTGGATAGAGCATCGCCTTGTCGATTTCCATCATAAACTGCTTAGCAATCTGCTTTTGCTCCGCATTATGGTAGAAGATCGCTGGACGGTATTGAGGACCACGGTCAACAAATGAACCTTTATCGTCGGTAGGGTCGATATGACGGAAGAAGTAGTCCAGCACTTGCTCGTAGTTCACGACAGCAGGATCGTACTTCACCTCAATCACTTCAATATGACCAGATTTACCAGAAGAGACTTGGCGGTAAGTCGGGTTTTCAATATGACCACCTGAATAACCTGATACAACATCGATTACGCC
This sequence comes from Vibrio sp. 1288, assembly GCF_033344475.1. Lineage (NCBI taxonomy): Bacteria > Pseudomonadati > Pseudomonadota > Gammaproteobacteria > Vibrionales > Vibrionaceae > Vibrio > Vibrio sp. 1288. The sequence goes on along the minus strand of NZ_JAWPOX010000005.1, from coordinate 118,327 downwards.
GGGCAGTTGCTCTAAATCCGATTCTGTACACCAGAAACAACCGCCAGCTAGCGTTGCGATTCTTGTATTCTCTGAAGCCTTCAGCTTATCCATCGTATCGGCGGTACCTGTTTTACTCAATAGTAGAAACAAGACTGGAAGTGCGAAGGAGAAACCGGCCAATAACTTAGACATATTCTTCATAGCTACCTCATCGTTATTTTTGTAGAAAGTGTTACTTAAATAAAAAGTGTTACGTATAGAGAAAGGTAACCGAGCGAAAAAATTACAGTAATGTTGAAAATTCCGTTGCCCTTTTATGCGATAGAGCTAAAGTATCGACAAGAAACACACCGCTAGTAAGGGCAACGATGCCTTGAATAAGCGATGCTAAATGAGGTAAATCATGCAAGCTGAAGTTAAATGGATAGAAGATTTTAAATTCCTTGGGCAATCTCAGTCGGGCCACTCCGTAGTGATGGATGGCAATGGTGGTGCAACCGCACCAAGCCCAATGGAAATGGTACTAATGGCTGCTGGTGGCTGTAGCTCTGTCGATGTTGTTGATGGTTTGAAAACAGCAGGCCAAAAGGTTTCGTCAGTTAATGCCAAGCTAACCACAGAGCGTCGTGAAACCGCGCCGCGTATCTTTACGCAAGTGAATATCCACTTTGAAGTGTCAGGTGACGAGCTTGACCCAGAAGTCGTAGCAAAAGTGGCGGCTGACTCGCTAGAAAAATACTGCTCGGTTTGCTTAATGCTAGGTGAAGGTGTTGAGATGACCCACAGCTGGGAAATTGTGTAAGCCGACAGACTCCACAAAATATAAAAACAGGAAAGAGAAAAGTCCGGGCTTTTCTCTTTTTTTATTTCGCAGTTCACGTACCTTGTGAAGAATCTGAAAGCAGTAATTGCAGGTTGTAGGAGTCTTCCAGTGACAGAACTAGAAAAAATGATGTCTGGCCAGGTCTTTGATGGCATGGACAAAGAAATTGACGCCATTAGAAGCCATGCTCTTCAAGCACTTAGAGCGCTCAATAATAACACCGACGAAAGTCAGCGCGACGAATTGCAAAAGCAGCTATTTGGCAAGGTAGGCCGTTGTATTGTCCAGGCCCCTTTTCATTGTGAATTTGGTAAGACCATCGAAATAGGTGAAGAAACCTTTATCAACATGAACGTGGTCATGCTCGATGGTGCCAAAATTACCATCGGGAACCACGTGCTCATTGGACCGAGCGTGCAATTTTATACCGCTTCTCATTCTGTTGATTACCGCAGTCGCCGACGTTGGGAAACGTTTTGTAAACCCATCACGATTGAAGATGATGTGTGGATTGGCGGTAACTCCGTTATTAACCAAGGTGTAACAGTTGGCGCTCGCTCGGTGATTGCAGCGAACTCGGTAGTCAACCATGATGTGCCGCCAGATTGTCTATACGGAGGCACGCCAGCTAAGTTGATTCGTCGTCTCAACGAAGAAGAGTAAGAATCGATAGTGATGGCATGATGACTCGCTTTACGGGCGTAAGAGAATCATGCCATCAGAAAGGGATAATTCGTCAAGGAGTCCAAGATGTCGAACAAGACAGAAGTCCTCATGTGCCCTACATGTGGGGTAGAAACGCATCATGTCGTGGTGTTAGTTAGAAAGAAAAGTGGCTATGAAGGCGATAAAAATCGCAACAAGAAAGAGTTCATCGCTGGCTTTCTCAAAAGTGTAGTGTTCGGCGCCTTCCTTGCTTCTATGGATGAATTTGAACGTCACTTGATCTGCGAAAACTGTGGTCATAAAACCATTCAACAGTAACTGATAGTCTTTCTTTCTCTGCATAAGTTCATAAGTGCGGTTTGAAGCACTGGTTATTCAAATCGCATTATCCTCTTTTAGTGCTTTTGCTCTTCTTATGTTCCTCTCTCAAAAGTGAGTCACATCAGTACGCATTTTAACCGCTTGGATGCAGGTAACTCACTGCTATGTATAATAAATTTTGGTGGGAAATACGTGTTTCAGCTCGATGTTTAACCTCTGTTCTATCGACACGTTTTGAGTCAGTAAACACTTAAATTTCGTTTACTTTATGTTGTACGCAGTTCAATTGTGTGAAACTGGTCACATTAATGTTTAATTTATGAAAAAATAATTAATGAATAGTAATTCACAAATATGCTGACCGTATGTGCTATTTAGTTTTGACTTATCTTTTGAATATTCACTTGGTGAATGTTTTGTTGTTTTTAGATTGACTGAAAGTTTGGTTTTCTATTCAAACTTGTGAAAGGTTGAATCGATATATTAGAAAACATGAATTTGATCTTGTTTCTATCTTTTGTTTTAAATGCGAAATTCATTATTAACAACGGATGGTTTTGATGATTTCTCTTATGTGTATCCCACCAATTTTAGAAATTGAAAATTAAACTTTCTCAATACAATAACGACTAAAATTAAACGGAATGATGTTCTTATATTTTTATTGTATTTTAACTTATACATTTTGACTCATTCATTTTAACTGTTTTTGTTGATTTTAAATTGTTGATAATAATTGTCTTTTAACTTTTTTTAATGGCGTTGCTTTGCTGCTTCTTTAATGTTGTGGTGAGTGGCTTTGTTTATAAAAAGTCATTTTAAAGTGCGTTTTTAAGCAAAGTAGAACGCGACAATACTCAGATAAATAGTATTAAAAAATTAAATAAGGATTTAACCATAAGAGTAATTTTATGGTTGATAGGTTTATTGGGGTTGATTATCTGAATTTTTATGGAATTTCATCCCAATAATCTGTTTGTCTTTAAGTTTATTCTAATAAACTTAATTCTCATGGAAGTTTCAAAACATGCAGCACACAACAAAGTGGATGATGACGCCGCTTGCAATGTTGTTGGGTACGCTGTTTTCAGCGCCATCATTCGCGTTGGAAACGAGTGTAATTGATAGCACCAGCACGCCTGAATCTACACAAAATGAAGGAGACACGTCCTGTATTGTTTGTAAGTTTAGTGGGGCCGTTTACCTATCTTACGATACAAACATTTACGATAAAGACGACTACCGTTCTGTCCGCAATTTCTCGTGGGGAGGCGATCTCGTTTATTCCTTTTCGAGCGGCACAAAAGCCTATTTTTCTACGGGGGGCTATCGTGCCCTAGAAGATGAAGTCGGCACCTACGCGACAGATTCGGTGTTGGGCTTGCAATACACGAACCTATATCGCTTTGGAGATACAGGGAAAATCGGCGTTGCGGGTCAGCTCACCATTCCAACTTCAGAAACATCTCGTAAAGATGAACTGCACACCGCGGTTCGTTTAGATGTGCCGATCTCTTTTTCAGCTTGGAGCGTCGATTTTTCGGTTTCGCCAAGACTGAGAAAAAATTTCCACGAATATAAAACCATGGGGGGACGCTCGCTGACTGAGTGGACTTACTCATTGTTTGCTGTTGCGGAAAAGTCGTGGGAATCGTTCGCAGTGGGGATCACGGCGTTAGGTGGTAACAGCATCAGTTATCAAGGTACGCGCAGAAGCAGTTGGCAGTATGAAGGGGCGTTGTACGGCACATACGAGTTTGATGAAAGCTGGTCATTGGTACTCGCGGCGTCATCAACGGGTTTCTATCAAGATGCAGAGCGAGGCACCTTGGGCAACATCGATTTGTTGGACCAAGAGAAAGCGTCTTACATCGCGACAGTGACTTACTCCTTCTAGGAAAATAACAACAATTAAGGATATCCAAATAATGTTTAAAAAATTGACTCTGGTGTCAGCAATAACGGCCGCACTTGCAGGCTGTGGCGCAGATGATCAGGCGTATGACTATGTCGAAAGAGATGCAAAAGAAGTCGCAGTAAAAGACCTTAAAGACGGTCGTTGGTTTTACGTTCCGACGACTGGTGCCGCGCCACGCTTTGCTCTGAACCAATTCCCATTCTTGCAAGGTTCACCTCGTTACGTTGAGCTTTGTTTTACCAAAGAAGGTCTGGAAGTTCGCAGTTACGATAAAAACTACCCAGACGCGCATCTAAGCAAAGATGCTAATAACTACTGCGGTGAAGAGAAATTTGTCGCAGACGACGACGGCGTTAACTTCGCGCAAGTGCTGACGATTCCGGGTGACTTTGCGGCGTATCGCTGTCAAGAAGACGCGCATGGTGATTGCACCAACAAAGAAGAAACCAACGAAGACGCAAGCCTAAACTACAAGAAGAAAACCCACTTCACTCCTCGTCCTGAAGATCTCGAAATTGCAGAATTCAATATGGAAGATCTGTATGGCATTACTGAGGGCATTGATGAAATTGGCGCACCACGATTGATCTCGTGGGACTTTGACCCTAAAAACGGTCTTCTCAATTTCGAACTAGAGCGCACGTTCCGTATCGATTTAGATAATATTTCCGACTACATCAACTTTGCAACGAAAGCGAGCTTGGATGAAGCGCTTGTGGATGGCGCGTTTAAATCTCGGTTCTACTATTCGTTAGTGCACGAAAGTGAAGTGGCAACCGAAGGTTACCAACCGATCTTGTACCCAGTGGGTGATGAGAACGACATTGGTTTCTTCACCACGTCGACGAAAAAGCTTAACCCAGTCACGAATAAATACGACCGTGATGTGGTTTACCTCAATCGTTTCAACCCAGATCAAGGCTCTATCAAATACTACTTGAGCGATAACTTTTTTGAAGAGAAGAACAAGTTGTTCTTGGATGCAACGCTGCAATCGATCGAAAAGATGAACCAAGCTCTGAATGTATTTGGGGCGGATGCAGGCAAGCCTGAAATCGAGATTGTGAACAAAACCAAAGCGGCTGGTATTCACCCAGGTGATCTGCGTTACAACGTGATTAACCTGATTGACGAGCCTTTAGCGAATGGTCTGCTTGGCTATGGCCCGTCGGTTTCTAACCCGATGACGGGGGAAATCATCAAAGGCCACGTGAACCAATACGCAGGTGTTGCAAGAACGGGTGTGCCTTTCTATTGGGATAACTTGGCACGTTTCTATAATCGTAATCAACTGGACTTAGATGGCTTAGAACCATTGCCAACCAGCAGCGAATCTGTGAAAACAGAAGTCGCGGATAGAATTGAAGCGCTTTCTACAATGGCGGCGATGGCGAGCCTGAAATCGGATGAAAACATTCATGCGCCGCTCGTTTCAAAAGAAGACATCGTTTCTGGAAAAGCAGCGACGAAGAGCCCAACTCAGCTAATGAAAAACTTCAATGATGACATGGAGTTTGAAAAGGTGGTTGAAGCTGAAGAGAACCGTTTGTCTTTCTGGGCAGAGAACAACGTCTATCCAATCGAAGCGTCGTGGGTTTCTTCAACCAACAAGGCCATGTTGGACAACTTGAAGTTGGATGACGAGCGTTACTTTGAGATCAAACTCGATGACGCCGGTCACGAAGTATCGCGTCAGCTTAAGCGTTGGAAATACCTGCCAAAAGAGTTGCAAGTGAAAGCAGCAGATGCGATTACGGTTGCGACTTACAGCAATACGCTTGTTCACGAGCTTGGTCATAACATGGGTCTGCGCCATAACTTTAAAGGCTCAAATGACAAAGCGAACTACTACACGCTCGAGCAAGCGCATCAACTTGGTTTGAACAACATTCCTGCTTACAGTTCGACAATGGACTACGCACCAAGCATGTTGGATGAAACGCCAACTTGGGGTCTGTACGATATTGCGGCGTTTAAGTTTGGTTACGGTCGTAAAGTCGAGACGATTCAAGGTTCTTCAGGTTCAGCTCCTGCGCCTATTGCGAAACCGGCAGACAGTGCGAGCGATGAAGACAAAGCGGCATACGCTCGTTACCTCGCTGATCAGCAAGCCTACCAACAAAGCTTTGCATACAAGTTTGGCAACAATCCAGACAACACATCGCTGATGGTGTGTTCTGAAGTGAAGGCACTAACGGGGAACGAGAAAGGCAAATCACTCTACAACTGTGACTTCAGCCGATTCGATACCGCCGCGTTGTCTGATGATCCAGAACTGAATGCGAAAACTCGTTATGGCGCACTTTACTACCTAGATAAAGTGAATGAAATTGAGCGTAAGTCTTACGATTTCTGTACCGATGGGAACGTTTCTCTAAACAGCGACTGTAACCGTTTTGACGAAGGTACAAACCTAGAAGAAATTGTTTCTTACGAGTGGCAGAACTATCTCGATAGCTATGATCGACGCAACTTGGAGTTATATGGGACGACGGGATTATTCTCGTCCGATTATCCTGGTTACTTAGTGCGTCGTTATATGGAAATGAGCGCTATCCGTGACAAGATGGAAGATCTTGAGCGCATCGATAACCTGTACACCAATCTGGGTTACACTTCGTCAACGGATAAGCCGGGTGATTTCTTATTGCGCATTGCTTCAAACCCTCAATACTGTAGCGAAGGCAAAGCCGATAACTCATGGTTCTGTGATTACGCGAATGGGGCGAAAAAATCCGCGGCGTTCTTCCTTGATATCTTGCGCACACCAGAGCATCAATGTGTGATAGAAAATGCGGCAGGCAACCAAAAAGTGATTTCTTTTGGTCAACTGTTAGACAACAACTCACACCAAATTCCGGCTGATTACGATCTTTCAACAGCCAGCTGTTTTGATGATTTGGCAGCACGCTTTATCGAAGATTCAGATGAGGGCTATATAGCTGTTGCGGAAACTGCGAATGGACGCTTCCTAAACTCAATTGGTAGCTTTGACCCGGATTACCCTTGGTCAAATGCGGTGTCTGTGTTGGGTAACTGGCCAGACAAAGCGCTTGCGAGCCACTTCTTAGCACGTCGATTCTCGAACCGTTTTACCGATGAGGTGAGCTTTGCATCGCTGCTTGATATCCCTGGGGTGCAAGCTGAATACGAAGACATCATGGGCAACGTCGTGGCAAATGATGCGTTAAATACGCCAGTTAAATTGGTGGGTAAAGACGGTAAGGAATACACCAATCTAAAAGGTGTTACCGTGAACCTACACATCACTGAGCAAATGGAGTCCCTACCACCAATGCCTCGTGGTATTGCAAGATTCCTTGATATTGGTGCAGAAGGCCGCGGACGTGTTGGCGATGTCATCTTGAGAATGGGTGTGCGCCAAATGAAGTCTTACGACTACACAGTGAAGACTCGTGGTCAATCTCAGTTTGATACGTTTACGAAGCAACAAGACCGCTACGGTATTATCGCGGGTGACAAGGTTGAGTTTGTTATCGACGGCGAGAAGTTTGTGGCAACAAAAGCAAACAAGCTGGCTTACGACTACGCAAATCAACTGGTGACGTCCAAAGGTTACGATCTAAAAACTTACCTAGATAGCTATGAGCCTGCAACACTAAACAAGGTCGCAGAGAGCATCGATAGTGCTTGGGGGCCATTCCGAACAGCGATTGTCCCAGCGTTCCACGATCCTGTATTGCTGCTGGATGCGCCAATGGTCAACGCAATGAAGCGAACCATTGATGCGGATATTGCGGCAGGTGTGCTGTCGTTTAGCCAGTCTTTCATCAACTTTACGACAGCGAATGTGACTTCGGGTGATTTGGTCATCGATGCAACTTCAGGCACATTGAGCTATAAAGGTGGTAAAGCGCACGATGAGCTGAAAGCGTTCGAAGCTTACACAGATGCGATGCTTTTGATTTACAACGATCACGCCGAAGACATGATGTTCGCGGTCGACAATGTGTACGCAGGGTACATGGCGTCTTCAGATGCTGACAAAGAACTTTGGCTGAAAGATCTCAATATGATTCAAGCGTATTTGCGTGGTGATATCGGCGCTGTGGCTGGTGATTACTACAAGATGCTTGATCGCCTACCAACTGCAGTGAGTTTCCAGTAAATAACTCTTAATTCACTCATACAAAGGCCTGCAGCAATGCAGGCCTTTTTCGTCATAGGATTGATGGAATTTAGGAGTGAAAGATGATCTGTCTGTCTTCTGTCATCACAAGTGTCGCTTTGCTTTGTTCGATAAGTTGGGCAGCATAAGAAGGGGTAACTGCCTGCATATCACCTTTAGATCGAAGAGTTAAAGACTCCCACGCTTGATCTCGATATTTCCCTGCTTGGGTGTATTGAATCAGTACTTTCATAGCTTCACGCTCCGGTGTGGTTGACGTGCTACTTAAGTTAACGATCTTAGGTTGGTTGCGCATCCGTTAAAAATGAAACATTAGTTTAACCAAATGTGCCTTTCCAAATATCGCGCATTGAGCAGAGCAATTTGGAATCCTTGTGATGGAGGGATGAAAAATACTCAATCTTTCGATTCATACTGCGCAATATAATGTTTGAGAGATTTGGTTTCCGCACTCTGAAACTCTTCATCGTGCATACGCAGTGCTTGGATACGGTCGAGGCGGAACTGGCGATAGTCATCGCGCAATTCGCACCAGGCGACCAGCGTCCAGACTTTGCCCCAAAAGAACTGGCCTAACGGTTGGATTTTTCTCTCGGTCACCTGTCCGCTTTCATCTTGGTAATCCAAACTGACCTTAAACTGATGATCAATCGCGTGGCGCAGAAGCTGCCCTCGTTTGGCAGTCTCGGATTGGGTGTGATAATCGGGCACAATCAGCGGACAATCTTCCACTTGTTGTTTGAGCTTATCGGGCAATACCGAAAGTATTTTGGCGGACGCAGAATGAGACGCTTCGGCGAGTTCGGCATCCGACCAGGCTCGAACCATCCGCATACCCAGTTCAAGCGCCATCATCTCTTTTTCTGAGAACATCAAAGGCGGCAGATGAGAGCCCGCTTGCAACAGGTAGCCAACACCTGCTTCACCTTGAATCGGAACACCAGAACTGAGCAACGACTGAATATCGCGATAAATCGTACGTTCGCTGACTTCCATTCTTTCTGCGAGCTCTTTCGCTGTCACGGCGTAACGCTTTGCGCGCAAAAGCGTCAGTAGCTCAAACAGTCGTTCTGATTTGCTCATGATGTTCCTTATCTAGACCTACTGGTTGTTAGTGGTAGTGCGGCTGATTACTTCTCTAGCTCACTGCACATTTTTAAGTTGTGATGTTTAAGCTCGAAGCTTTCGCAGTCAATCATTGATAACAGAGGCTGAAATTCAGCGGCTTGCTTAAGCTGTTTTCCCGCCTGTTTTGCATCGTCCATTGAACGCCAGTAAATGATGTCTGTCCACACACCGTCAGTCGCTTCGTGACTGAGTGAGCGATACAAAAAGCCCGGCAGATTCTTCACAAACGTTTGTGACTGTTTGGCAGCGGCGATCACGTCTTGCTCTGTTGTGCTTGCGGTTAGACGAAATTGCACAGTTTCGATAACGGTTTCCATATTGTGATTCCTTATTGGTTTTGGCGGATTGCCTGTTGAGTTCCAAATAAGGTTACGCGGATGGAATGTCAGAACATGTCAGTAGTGAAATCTCACTCACTTATCATCAATATGGTTATTTTTCTGGGCTGTTGTAACGATCCCAGTAAGGTAAATCTGTGCCGAGTTTTTCGCTGATAAAATCGATAAAGGCTCTTACTTTCAACGGCATGTGCTTGCGCTCAGGGAACACCGCATAAATGGCGTGTTCTGGTAGAGAGTACTCTTCCATCACCGGTTTTAGATTTCCTGCGGCAAAGTCTCTTCCTGCAATAAATGTTGGCAGTTGCGCAATGCCCGAACCTCTTAACAGCAACTGGCGAATGGCTTCGCTGTTATTGACGATAAAGTTTCCTTTTGGAAGTACCTTGTATTCGCTGCCGTTGTTGATGAACATCCATTCGACGCCGCCACGGAAATAGGAGTAGCGCAGGCAGTTGTGACCGACTAAATCACTTGGTTTTTGTGGTGTTCCAAACTCCGCTAAGTAATCTGGTGAGGCACAAAGCACACTTTTACAAGGGGCGAGACGTTTTGCGATGAGATTGGAAGAGGTGAGTTCACCAATACGGATCCCCAAATCAAAACCGTCTTTAACCAGATCGACCATTTTGTCTTCGAGGTTTAAATCCACTTCAATTTTCGGGTAACGAGCGAGAAACTCGCTGATCAAAGGCGCGATATGCAGTACACCGAAAGACATCGGCACGGTAATTTTGAGTCGACCTTGTGGAGAGCCTTGCAGTTCCGATACCGCGTCTACGCCTTGCTGGGCTAGGTTGAGCGCTTGAGAGGCGTACTCAAAATAGCGTTCTCCTGCTTCGGTCAGGCTCAGCTTACGCGTAGTTCGATTAAGGAGACGAATGCCCAAATCGTCTTCTAGTTGGTTGATACGTTTGCTGATCGCCGATTTCGTCAGATTCAGCTGTTTGGCCGCAAGGGAAAAGCTGCCGCATTCGACAACAGCAACAAAAACGGGCAGGGAGGCAATCGCGTTCACTTCAATCTCCTATTATCGTGAAGCATTTATTGTTGAGCACAAGGATACAATTAATTTCCAATTATAGAGATTATCTTCAAGAAGAAAACAATCTAGACTATGCACCAGTATTACGACCTTGATTTTGGGAAGAAGAAAATGAAGTACGATTGGATCCTGTTTGACGCTGACGAAACCTTATTCCACTTTGATGCTTTCAAAGGTTTGCAGCTTATGTTTTCTCGCAAAGGCGTAGATTTTACTGAACAAGATTTTGCTCATTACCAAACCGTAAACAAACCGCTTTGGGTGGATTACCAAGACGGCAAAGTAACGGCAGATGAGCTAAAACATAAGCGTTTTACCGAGTGGGCTGAGAAGTTGAATACCACAACAGCAGATCTCAACAGCGCATTTTTAGAAGCAATGGCCGATATTTGCAGCTTGTTGCCAGGTGCAAAAGAGCTGATGGAAGCGCTGCAAGGCAAAGCTAAAATGGGCATCATCACTAACGGTTTTACAGAGTTGCAAGCAATTCGCCTTGAGCGCACAGGGATGACTGAGTACTTCGATAAAGTGGTGATCTCTGAACAAGTGGGCGTAGCAAAACCGGACTTAGGTATTTTTGAATACGCGATGCAGCAAATGGGCAACCCATGCAAAACGCGCGTACTGATGGTGGGTGACAACCTGCATTCCGATATTCTGGGTGGTAATAATTTTGGTATTGAAACTTGCTGGTTAAATACCACAGGCGCAAGCGTCGATGAGCGTATCGCACCAAATTACACCGTTGAGTCTTTGAGTGAACTAAAGAACATTTTGGTGGCGTAACCGAATCCGGTATTATTCCGCAGTAACCCTCAGAAAAATCAAGGAATAACCATGTCAGACATCAAACAGCTAGACAGCAAAGTCGTTTACCAGAATAAGTGGATGACGGTGCGTGAGGACAAAATTTTACGTCCGAGCGGCGCAGAGGGCATCTATGGTGTGGTCGACAAACCTGATTGTGCTGCGATTCTGGCTGTCGATTACGGGATGATTCACTTGGTTCAGCAGTACCGTTACACCGTAGGTCAACGTTGTTGGGAGATCCCACAAGGGGCGTGGGAATCAAATCCAGATGCGGATCATCTTGAGCTTGCCAAAGGCGAGCTGCGTGAAGAAACGGGCATGCAGGCGAGCGCCATGGCGTATGTCGGCGCGCAGTTTATCGCATACGGCTTTTTGAATCAGACATGTCACGTCTACTTCGCCAGTGATTTAACGGACGTGGGCAATCAACTCGACAGTGAAGAAGAGGATTTGATCACTCGCGCTTTTTCTGTTGAGGAGTTCGAACAGATGATGATCGACAGCACGATCAAAGATTGTGTCACCATCGCTGCTTATGGTTTGGCGAAGCTGAAGAAATTCATTTAGTTATTCATGACGATTTTTTAATGAAAACAGCGGCCTAGTGCCGCTGTTTTTAGTTTGGGTGAGTTCGTTGAGCCATCGCTTACTCGTCGATTTTCTTACCTAAGATTTCCACTTGCGCTTTTTTGGTCACCCCCGCGACTTGCAGCGCAGTGCTGCCAACCGATTCATAGTTCAACTCGATTTTGTCTAACTTCGCGTTATCTTTTGTTGGTAGGCTTAAGCTTCTTGATGACATGCCTTTAGTCAGAACCCCTAAACTGTCGAACGTCTTTTCCTGACCATCTTTCATGAACACTTTAACGCTTTTCAGATCGACCGTACCGTGCGTACATTTGATTTTGATGTGGCTGAAACGAGCGTTAGCAAATGGTGACAGTGGATTGACTGTGTCGGTTTCCGATTTAAAACTGACGGTTTTATCTGCAATCTTGTCCCAATCGTTGTCTCCTGCAACCGATTGGAAAGAGGCTACAGCCGTTAAAAGACAGAGTGCGAGGGTGTTGAACAGTTTCATAGCTTTTCCTTACCTTAGGTTTAGATATTCTGTTTAATCAGTTCGATGACGTGTGTGACTTCGTCTTGAGTTAAAGCCCCTTCTTTCACGAATAAAACTTCGCCTTGTTTATTTTGTACGATAATCGCAGAACTTTCTTGCTGTAGATCCCAAGTTGTTGCTAATACGCCATTTTTGTCTAACACCATGGAAGACCAAGAGAATGTCTTTTTGCTGTCCTCTGCCGACGATTTTACAAATGTACCGGTTCCCCAGATGGCGTCTTCTTGGTTGATCACGGTTGTGGTCTGATACTGATCTTCAGGAAAGTGAGCGGCAGTGATTGCTGACATCAGCGGCGCGTTCATCTCTTTGGCTTTACTACGACCTGCAATGGTTTGTATCACACAGACTTTGCCTAACATCTGCTGAGTTGTCCAAGGTTGATAAGCCACATCGTCTCCTTGCAGCGTCATTTCGCCATAGGTATCAATGCTGACGGAAGGGGTGGTTTGACCGACAGAAAGGTTATGAGAGAAGGCGAGTGTCGGGGCGAGTGAGAGTAAGAGTGACAGAACAGATGGAGTTTTCATTGGGGGGGCCTGTAACGAAGTGAGGTTAGAGCGAATCAAAATAAGGGGCAAATACGATGCCCCTTATCGGATTTGGCGATTAGTTAGAAAGTACAACGCGCGCATTTAACGGTTGTAGCGGACGATTGTTTTGTCCCATGACTTCCATAAGTTTCGCGGCTTGATCTTTGGATAAGGTTTGAGTGTCTTTAAGCACAAACCAGCGCACACCTTCTGAACATGGCGGTGTGGTTAAAGAGCCGTTAAATCGATAGTAGTTTGCAGTTTTTGGCAGTAAGTCGTTAATCTCAAACGTATCTTTAAAGAACGTGGTTTGATTCTCTTGTGGGATTGCGTTGATCAGTTTAGACAGTGCTGCGTTTTGATCGCCAGCATCAAACATCACCGAAATTACCGCCAACTCGCCGTCTGCGTTGGCGTGTACAAAGTGCGCTTCAAGTGGATATTGGCGGCCTTTGATTTGGTTTTCTGATGGTGTGTGGAAATGGAACTGTTGCAGCTCGAACGTCTCGCCATCAATGGTGAAGCTGTTACGTCCGTTCACTTGCGCTTGCAGCGTATGACCATTGTTGGTTAAACCAATGACCTGACCAGTGTACGAAAGGTTCAGTGCTTCCAGTTTTGCATCGGCTGGGTTGTCGATGTTGATTGGGCTTTGGTTTTTCGTGGTTGCGCAGTCTTTGGCGATTTTTCCCCAGTGCTCTGGCCCGTGTTTGTCATTGCCATAGCCCCATTCCGAAGCCTGAGCTGCGCTTAGAGTGAGAAGTGAGAGTGAAAAAGCAAGTAGTGTTTTGTTCATAATAATGTCTCTGTTCGGTCGCTTCGATAAGCGTTGTTACAAGGCAATGACCTAGAGGTTTGATCACTGCCTGACAAATTAGAAACGGTGGCTGAGCTGGGCACCAATTAGGAACGCATTTGAATGGGGCACGCCCGTCACCATCGGTGCAGGAACACCTTCATACGCGTACTCTTCTACGTTGACATCTTCACCAATCAAGTACGTCATGCCGATGTCAACCGTGGTATCTGATGACCATTGGTAAGAGGCCCCCGCAGATAACCAGTGACGGTTCGAATCTGGAATAGAAAGCGAAGTCAGCTCATCGACAGGTGTTTTGTCGAACATGTAACCCGTGCGAAGTGTCCAACGTTCATTGGCGTACCAAGTCGCACCGATGGAGTAGTGCGCGGAGTCTTGCCACTGAAAATCTTTTAGCAACTGATCATCAGCTTTCAAGCTGTCAAATGCTGACCAACCAATCCACTGCACAGAATAGTGCAGGGCAAATTTAGGTAAGACGCGGTGATAACCGGAAAACTCCGCAATATCCGGTAGCGGCATAGCAAGCGAGTCGTACGATTCGCCCGCAAAGTGGATGTCGCCCTTGGCATCTATGTTAGGGCTGTGCTTGTAGCTTAAACCTAAGCGATGACGTTCGTTAAACTCGTACATCATGCCAATATTCGCACCAAGCCCAATGCCGCCTGCTTCCACATCAAGTGCGTTGCCTTTTACGGATCCACAGCGTTGTTCTAGTTCGTTTCCAAGTATGTTCCCACCAACGCAAACACCCACGTCCATATCGCGGTACAGCTCACCAGAGCCGTAAATCACATCAATACCACCACCGATACTAAAACGGTCGTTCACCTTGTATGCCAAGCTTGCGCCAAGGTTGACACTCGCTACGCTGGTGACACCGCCAAAAACAGGTGCGCCATAGTTTGGTTTAAACTCCATGTCGGTTCCGAAGTTGGAATATGCCGATAAGCCTAGATACCAGTCGTCGTTGATAGGGTGAATAAAGTAAAAATTGGGTACAACGGCTGGTTGACCAACGCCATCGACGTCATCAATGTCGGTCACGGTTTGAGAGAAGGACGGGGTAATGTCAACTTGAGGGGACGGAGGAAAACCGCCCATACCAACATTGACATCCGCATTAATGTTAGCTCGATGATATTGCGCATTTTTAACGGTAACGTCAGGTTTGACGTAAGTGACACCGAACGATAAGGCATTTTGTTTAAACAGCGTCATCGCTGCGGCGTTGCGGCTGATTACAGACGCATTATCACCAATGACGGCATCACCAGCAAAAGCACGACCAAGACCCGTCGCAGAATGTTCGTTAATTTGAAAACCACCGGCATACGCCGTCGAGGAGGCTAACCCGATTAATAAATAAATCGGTGAAAGAGTTAATTGTCGCTGCATGTTTTTCTCATGAATTAATTAGAAGTTGTATTGCAACGAAAATCAGTAAAATAAACAAATCTGACCAGTGCATTTAAGAGTAAAGCTAACAGTGTGCTGACAATAAGTAAATTTAACTTAATAAATATTTATTGTTGAATTTATTAATGCTTCATGGCGTGAATATAGTGGTTATTTTACGTGTAAATTAAATCCTGAACCTCTATTTTTATTTTTGCGGTATTACTTCTCTATTTTTATTGTACTGACTGTTCCCTAACAAATAGAGGGAAATCCAGCGATAAAGTGTCCGTGATGGAAACTCTGAGTCATTTGTATTTCCATTGCATCCCAACGTTGGTAGTTCAAATCAGCAAGAGAACTATCGTTTAAACCCACATGACACACTCCTCTCGGTCTTACCTGTGTTATGTGGGTATTTTTTATTTAACTTGCCACTTAACTCCTCTTTAAATTCAATCATCAAAGTGACCATCATGAAATTTAAAATGATTGCATATTGAATAAGTTTAGTTTTTACTAGTTTTTTGGTATTTAAAAGTTTTGTTTATAATACTTATAACTTGAATTTCTATATTAAAAATGGTCTTTGCTATACGTATTGAATAATAAAGTTTTGAAGTGACTATAATATCTCTGATTTTTCACGTTAGTGAAGTTATTCACTCAGTTTCTTGACGTTAATTTACCTATCTTTACGTCTCGTACCCTGTACGGCTAAGACAAATAGCAGTATAAAATCAAAACGATTATTTACTTCACTCCTGCTATGAAACTCAATAAAAAATGGCTCGTTTTGTGTGGCCTACTTGCTATTGGTGCTGGTGGTTATCATTATCTGCAACGTCCAGAACCCATTTCTCCTTACGCGACAGAAGTCGTTCGCAAAGGCAATATCGAAAAGGCGGTATTAGCCAACGGCATGTTGCAAGCGTCCAAATTGGTGAATGTAGGTGCGCAAGTATCTGGGCAAATTCAACGCCTCGCTGTGAACTTAGGGGATGAGATAAAACAGGGAGACTTGATTGCACAGATTGACAGCCTGACTCAGCAAAATAGCCTCAAAGAAGCCCAAGCGTCTCTTAATAGTCTCAACGCTCAGTACCAGGCTAAGCAAGCGCAGATTAAACAAGCAAACTATGAATACGTGCGCCAAAAAGGCATGTTGGCAGCGAAAGCGAGCTCACGAGCTGATTACGAGAATGCCGAAGCGACGCTCGCCATCTACAAAGCCGAGTTAGCGCAACTGGATGCCGAAATCGAGAAAGCCAAAATCAACGTCGACAATGCGCAGTTAGATCTCGGTTACACCACCATCAACGCACCGATGGATGGCACGGTGGTCTACACCGCGGTGGAAGAAGGACAAACCGTAAACGCCAATCAAACCACGCCAACTATTATCGAGTTAGCCAAGCTAGATACGATGACGGTGAAAGCCGAAATTTCGGAAGCCGATGTGATTTTTGTTCACCCAGGCCAAATGGCGCTGTTCACCATTTTAGGCAAACCGAATCAGCAGTTTAAAGGCACACTGCGCGCCATTGAGCCGGGGCCAACCATCATGGATGGCGATGACAGCGATTTGAGCATTTCAGATAGCGACGCCATTTACTACAACGCTGTATTTGATGTGAAGAACCCGCAAGGTATTTTGCGCATCGGCATGACTGCGCAAGTTTCGATTGTCCTTGAGCAATCGGAAAATACCTTGATTGTCCCTTCACAAGTGCTGCAAAAATCTGGCGGCAAAGGCAACTATACCGTGCCAGTGCTTGAACAGGGCCAAGTGGTGCAAAAGCCCGTGACAGTGGGTATTAACAACAAAGTGAACGCAGAAATTCTCTCAGGTTTGAAGGAGGGCGACCAAGTTGTTCTTGGCAATGCTATGGATGGAGAATCATCAAGCCGAGGTGATCGTCGTCGACCTCCAATGAGGTTCTAAGATGAGTGACGTGCTTTTAAAAGTTGAGGATTTAACTCGACGATTTGTCTCTGGCGACGAATCGCTTACTGTGTTGAACCACATTAATTTAGAGATAAAACGCGGTGAAATGGTCGCGATCGTGGGTGCATCAGGTTCAGGTAAATCGACGCTGATGAATGTGCTTGGCTGCTTGGATAAACCGTCCAGCGGTCGATACTTCATTAATGGGCAAGATGTCTCGACGTTGGAATCCGACCAACTGGCGGAACTGCGCCGCGAGTATTTTGGCTTTATATTTCAGCGTTACCATCTGCTGGGGGATTTAACCGCGGTGGCAAATGTGGAAGTACCAGCGGTTTACGCGGGAGTTCCTCATCGTCAAAGAACGGAGCGAGCGCAGTCACTATTGGCTCGCTTGGGGCTGGAAGATCGTTTGACTCACAAGCCCAGCCAACTGAGTGGTGGCCAGCAACAGCGCGTGAGTGTTGCTCGTGCACTGATGAACGGTGGTGAGGTGATTCTCGCTGATGAGCCCACTGGCGCATTAGATAGTCACAGTGGGCAAGAGATGATGGCACTGCTTAAAGAGTTGCATCAACTTGGGCATACGATCATCTTAGTGACTCATGATATGAACGTGGCGAACTTTGCGGATCGCATCATTGAAATCAAAGATGGTGAAATCATTGCAGATACGCCAAATGCACAAGTTGTAATCAATGAACAAGCAGCAAAGACACCGAGCGCGTCTTTTCATCGCCCAGCGCAAGCCGCCAGTAAGTGGTGGAAGTGGGACAGTTTTATTGACGCGCTCAAAATGGCGCTGCTGGCGATGTCTAGCCACAGAATGCGCACGTTTTTGACCATGCTCGGCATCATTATTGGTATAGCCTCGGTGGTTTCCGTGGTGGCACTAGGTAATGGTTCACAACAGCAAATTTTGTCGAATATTTCATCCATGGGAACAAACACCATTGATGTCAGACCGGGCAAAGGGTTTGGTGACCGCCGCTCCGGGCGAGTGAAAACGCTAACCGCCGACGATGCTAAATCGTTGGAGAGTCTACCTTTTGTCGACAGTGTCACGCCGTCTTTATCCAACAGCTTAACCGTGCGTTACGCCAATCAGGATGCAACCGCGTCTGTGGAAGGGGTTGGGGAAGATTATTTCCGTGTGCGCGGTTATGAGATCGCCAAAGGTCAGTTTTGGGATGAAGAGAGCGTGAACTCACTCGCCCAAGAAGCAGTGATTGATGACAACACCAGAAAGGAAATGTTTGCGGATAGAAATCCGATTGGTGAAGTGATTTTTCTTGGTTCATTGCCAGTGCGTATTGTGGGTGTCACGCAGAAAAAAGAAGACGCGTTTGGAAACAGCGACGCGCTGAAAATTTGGGTGCCATACACCACTATGTCGGGACGCATGATGGGACAACGCTACCTCAACGGCATTACTGTACGGATTGATGAGAACGCCCCAAGTGCGGCGGTAGAGCAGAGCATCATCAACTTGTTAAAAATGCGCCACGGTACAGAAGATTTCTTCACGATTAACACTGACACCATTCGTCAGAGCATCGAGAAAACCACCGCAACCATGACGTTACTGATCTCAGCGATTGCGGTGATCTCCCTAATTGTCGGCGGAATTGGCGTAATGAACATTATGTTGGTGTCGGTGACAGAGCGCACGAAAGAGATCGGTGTGCGAATGGCTGTGGGTGCGCGGCAAGCGGATATTTTGCGTCAGTTTTTGATTGAAGCGGTACTGGTGTGTTTATGTGGTGGCATTGCTGGTATTGGCTTGGCGTTTTTGATTGGTTTTGCATTCAGTACATCTGGCAGCAGCTTCCAAATGATTTACTCAATGAACTCGATCATCTGGGCGTTTATTTGCTCAACGTTGATTGGCATCGCTTTCGGCTTTTTACCCGCTCGCAATGCCGCCAAACTCGATCCGATAGAAGCGCTAGCGAGAGACTAAAAATGAGTAACACAATGAAATTCAAAACTCGATTGGTCGCGGCTGCCTTAATTGCAGTGTGGTTGTCAGGTTGTGGTTCGCTTATGCGTAGCGACTATCAAGCTCCTGAGGTGCAAGTGCCTGCAAATTGGCAACAGATGCATGTTGCGGGTGATGTCAGTATGGATCCTTGGTGGTTGGCGTTTAACGACCCAACGCTTAATCAATACATTACTCAGGTGTTGGCTCAAAACAACGATTTGACGCTGGCAACGCTAACGCTAAAGAAAGCGCGTTTACAGCTGGGTTTAGCGCAAGATGACTTTTTCCCTACGTTGAGTTCTTCCACATCAGGACAAGTTCAAAAATCTCTTGATAGCGGGGAATCGGCAGATAACTACAGCGCTAACTTATACGTCAATTACGAGTTGGATTTGTGGGGAAAAATCTCGGCAGACGTTGACCAAGCCAAGTGGACGGCTATGGCAAGTCAACAAGATCGCGAGGCGACCGCACAAAGTTTGGTCGCAACGACGGCATCGTTATATTGGCAAATCGGTTATTTGAAACAGCGCTTAAACCTCAGTCAACGTAATGTGGCAGACGCAGCTCAAACGCTGCAATTGATTGAAAAACAGTACCAACTTGGCGCTGTGGATCAGTTAGATGTGCTTGAAGCCAAACGTACGTTGGCAAGCTTACAAGCGCAGCAAAGTGAGTTTGAACAGAGTTTACTTGAGGCAAACAACGCCTTTGCGATTTTGTTCAATCAACCGCCGAAGAGCATCAGTGCAAACATCCAAATGCTGCCTGAAGGCGATATGCCATCGTTGAGTGTTGGTGCTCCGTCTGATTTATTGATCCGCAGACCCGACATTAAAGCCGCGATTTATGACGTCAAAGCCGCGCTAGCAAATAAAGACGCAGCAGATTTGGACTACTTGCCTAAGCTGACGCTCACTGGGGCTTTGGGTGGATCGTCACAAGCGCTCAAAGACCTGCTTTCCAACCCGATCGGCAGTTTAGGTGCAGATATGACGTTGCCGTTTTTGCAGTGGAATGAGATGAAAAATAGCCAAGCCATTGCCGATTTAGACTATCAATCGGCTATTGTGAGTTATCGCCAAGTGTTGTACGCCGCATTCCAAGATGTCGAAAATGCCTTGTCGGCACGCGAGAAATTGAAGTATCAGGCGGCGCGTTTACAAGAACAATATGATGCCGCAAGTGCCGCTGAGTCCATTTATGCTGCGCGGTATCAGTATGGTTCGACGTCGATCATGGACTATTTGAATGCACAAGAAGACACCAGAAACGCGCAAGCTTCTTTGTTGGAGAACCGCTACAACCAGTTTCTCACTCAGGTTACGCTTTACCAGTCTTTAGGGGGAACCGACGTCGCGCCGTTGTAATTAGGGGTCAGCTCACACTAGCGAAGCGCCATGCAACAAAGCCTTTTTTGAAGGTATTACTGGTCCCATGAATGGGACCAGTAATAAAAGCTTAAGTTACTTGGCGAACTTCTTGAAAGGTGCATCAACCGGGGTGTCAGCTAGGTGATTGGTGTAGTTACTCATCACTTTTTGCGCTAGACCAAGAACAATTTCAAGCAGTTGCTGCTGTCCGTAACCTGCCGCAAAGAATTTCTCTATCTGAGACTCTTCCACTACACCACGTTGACGCACCATTTGAAGCGTTGTCTCTCGTAGTGTTTCAAGTTTTTCGTCTGCCAATGGTGTTTGGTTGACGAGAGCATCAACAATCTCCTGATCCACTTTCATTGACGCCGCGATCGCACTATGAGCAGGAACGCAGTAGTGACAACCATGTTCAACGTTGATGGTTTGCCATACGACGGTCAATTCTTCTGCGTTAAATGATGTTTGTTGAAATAGCTCATGCACAACTTGATAACCCTCAAGCAAGGTTGGCGCTTCAGCCATAACAGCATGAAGATTTGGTAGCATGCCAAACGCTTTGACTGAATTTTCAATCAGGTGCTTTGATCCTTCGGGTGCGTTTTCTGCGGTATACAGTTTAAATTCTGCCATGTTTAAATCTCCTGTAATTGGATATGAGCGGATTAGGCAAGAACAGGATAGTTGATTTTGAGCGGTCGCTCAATATAAAATTGAGCATATGTTCAAAATTGATAATTGCTCATGGCGAATACAAAGAAATTCCAACGTGATGAAGTGGTGAAAGCCGCCTCGGATCTATTCTGGAAGAAAGGTTTTCATGCAACATCTACACGTGATTTACAAGATAGCGTTAATCTGCGTCCTGGAAGTATTTATGCGACGTTTGGGTCAAAAGAGGGGCTATATTGTGAAGCGCTAAAAATGTACGTTGCGAACTTACAAGCCCTGTTTGAGTTGCATTTAGCTCAGAACACAACGGTTCTAGATGCAATAGAAGCTTTCGCGATTGATGTGGTTATCAATCAGCGAGACTCCAATCCCAGTGAAGTGTGCATGTTAGTCAAATCAGCAAGTGAATTTGCTGAGGATTTTAATGCGCTGCGCAATCAAACAAACAGCTTAGCAAACCAATTTGAATCTTTTCTTGCAAAGCTGTTTGAGCGAGCAATCGAGAATGGCGAAATTGAAGCCCAGGATACATTGCTTCTGGCTCAGTTGTTCCAGGTTCAGTTTACGGGTATACGAGCCTACTCATACCGCAGTGATGATGTAACCTTAAAGACGTTGATCTCTATTATGGTGGACAGCTTCCGCGGTAACGTACCAAAAACAGAAAGCTGAATGAGGCAGCTCAAAGTCAACGTCCCTAAATCAACGGCTTGAACTAAGCGAGCTCAAATAAAACCGTTATCGAGGTTCGATATCGATAAAAAATGACCACGATGCTTCGTGGTCATTTTTATGCAAATTAACTTGCAATGAACAACAACGGCTTATTAAAAGCGAAACTCTTCTAAGTTATTGCTGCTTTCTAACATTTTTTCAGCCACATAACGATGCGTTGCTGTGGTTGGGTGAGTCACATCCCAGAACACGAACTTATCTGCGCCAGATGCTGCACATTCAGAACGTAATGAGTGAGTGTACATGTAGTCAACAGAGGATGAACGGTTGATGTCTAAGCAAGGGTCGCTTGCATTTACGAAACCGTGTTCTTCTGGTGCCGAGGTTAACTTCTCAAACAGTGCGTGTGTATCAAACAATGCGATGTTGTAGCCTTGGGCTTTGTAGTACATCGCTTGTGCTTTGATGAACTCGTTCATCTTCAATACTTTCGCACGAATCGTTTCAATTTCTTCCTGTGTTGAGTATTTGAACTGTGGTGCTTTGGTTGCATCAGGCAGTGTCATCAACATGAAGTTCTTCGCGCCAGCGTCTGTTAAACGAATCAGAGCTTCAGCGTAATCCGCTTTTACTTCCGGCACGCTACGGTTGTAGTTCATGAAATCATTTAAACCAAACTCTAACGTAAACAATGTGTTAGCAGGGTTGTAGTTCTTCGCCAGCTTTGTGTAGGTTAAGTAAGAAGAAACTTGTTCGCCGACACCAGTTAGCGCGATGTATTGGTTTTCACCTGCTGCGCCACCAACTGCCCAGTTGTATAGCGGTAAGTTTTTGGCTTTAGCAACGTATTCCGTCCAAACAAAACCGTTTGAGAAGTGACCCAAGAACCAGCTATTCGGGTTAGGGAAGCGCCATTGGGACGCGTTAAAGATGTTGCCTGTATCAGACAAGCTATCGCCCAAAGCCACTACCTTGTTGATTTGATCTGGTTGCATTGCAGCATCATTGCTCCAGATCGTGTGGTTATAAGAATAACGATTGTCAGCAGCAAAAAATGTAATGTCTGCGTTCTCGTTCGCTAGATCTAGTGTTTCTTCACAACGCTGACGAATTACGTTTTGTGAGGTATTGGTGTAGAACATGTTTTTAAATGAAACAGAGCTCCACCAATAGCCATCGATAGTGAAGTCACTACCATCTTGGTTTTTTGCCCATTTCCAATCGGTAGCCGCATCGTCCTTAGAGTGGCTCGTACGATACCAGCATCGAACGTACGTATAAGTTTGATTTTCTTGCGCGCTAACCACTTCAGCCGCAGAAACCATTGCTGGTGATAAAGTTGGCTCCTCTGCAATGGCGGAGGCAAGCGGAAGTAATGCAGTTAATAGTGTGATTGTTTTTTTCATCATTCACTCTTCTTGTAATGGTTATTGTTCCGAATGCGTGAATACGCTCGGCTATAACAGTATTTAGATGAGAATTTTTCTCACTAAACCTTCTAATTCTGAGTAAATGCTCAAGACAGTCAACAACTAAATATTCAATATTTTAGTTTTGGCACCACGGTCAAAAAATCCATTCAGCATAGCAATCGATTAAATGGGTGATATTTAGAATAATTACTCACTAACATTAATTTAACATTCACTTTTTGTTAATTAAGTAATTGCTTTATAAGGTTTTGTCGGTGATTTTTAATGTTAACTTAAAGTGTTTATTGAATGATCTTTTGTACAAATTTGTATATTCATGAAACAAATTGTTTGGCATTTTTGCTCTGTAAACTATAGCTGAAGCTCTCATGCAAACATCATGGTGATGACTTTTCATGAGAATATAGTGAATAAAAATTAGCTCAAATAAGGAATAGGGCAAATGCACTACACAACAAGTAAAAAACAAGGCTTATTTTCGTTGTCTGCCGTAGCAATAGCACTGACCACTTCGATGTCAGCGTTTGCGGCTCCACCAATGGGATTTGATGAATCTAAGTTACCGACGAAGTACATCGTCAAATTCAAAGAAGATGCAGTCAGCCGTTCTTCAATGGGTGGTAACTCATTCTGGGGGCCACGAATCGCGCAGGAGTCTGTTCTAGAACAGGTGAAGGCACGTAAGGTGGAAAAACTAGGCAATCGCGCCATTTACAGCGTTGAATTGGATGGCGATGACTTAGAGCCGCTTCGCAATCGTAGTGATGTGGAATACGTGGAAGTCGATCCACCTCGCTATTTGCTCAGCGAAACGACCCCATGGGGATATGAAGCGGTTAATGCTCAACTGCTAGCTGACTTCAATGCGGGTAATCGCACTGTATGTATTATCGATTCAGGGTACGACATTTCGCACAACGACCTAAGCGGTAACCGCGTTGCTGGTACTAACGATAGTGGTACGGGATCATGGAGTGATCCGGGTAACAACAATGCCCACGGTACTCACGTCGCGGGTACGATTGCTGCGATTGCCAACACCGAAGGTGTAAAGGGTGTGATGCCAAACCAGAATGTTAATTTGCACATCGTGAAAGTATTTAACGAATCGGGTTGGGGTTACTCATCTGGGCTTGTTAAAGCTATCCAGACCTGTGCCGATAATGGTGCTAACGTTGTGAACATGAGCCTTGGTGGTAGTCAATCAAGCCGAACTGAGCAAAATGCACTGCAAAATATTTACGATCAAGGCGTTCTATTGATCGCCGCAGCGGGTAATGATGGCAATACAGCGCACAGCTATCCAGCTTCTTATGACTCAGTGATGTCTGTTGCGGCTGTTGATAATCAAAATGATCATGCAGCGTTCTCACAATCTACTAATCAAGTTGAGATCTCAGGCCCGGGTGTGGCGATCTTATCAACGGTTACGGTAGGTGAAGGTAAACTTTCTGATATTACCTTGAATGGTGTCAGTCAGTTTGATCGTGGGATTGTTCCTCACAATCGTTTGATCAATAACGGTTCTTCGTATGTTCCGGATCCAATCGCGGGTTCAGTAACGGCAACGCTAGATAGCTGTGATGTCTCTGGCGGTAACGTTAACTGTGGTGATATGTCGGGCAAAATTTGTTTGACTGAGCGTATCGGCAACCAGTCTTCAGGAAACTACCCTGAAGTAGATGCGGTTCAGGCTTGTTACAATGCGGGTGCGCGAGCTGCAATCGTATACAGCAACTCTGAACTACCTGGTTTACAAAACCCTTTCTTGGTAGACACAAACAACGCTTATCGTATGGTTTCGGTAACGGTTGATCGTGCATTTGGTCAAGAGCTATTGGGGTATGTTGGTCAGGAGATTACTGTTGCAACAACCTCTGGTGAAGATTACGAGTACTACAATGGTACATCAATGGCGACACCGCACGTAACGGGCGTAGCTGGCTTGGTGTGGAGTTACCACCCAACCTGTACAGCAGCGCAAGTACGTAATGCCCTAGTGAAAACTGCAACAGATATTGATGTTGCTGGTCGAGACAACCGTACTGGCCACGGCCTAGTTAATGCTGAAGCGGCGAAGCTGTTCTTGGACGCTGGCTGTAATGGACCTGATGGTGGTAGCTCTTCGGACTCTAGCTTCTCAAATACCAGCCCTGTTGCGATTCCAGATAATAAATCTTCTGGCGCAATCAGTGCAGTAGAAGTCGATCGCTCTGGTGATTCAGGCACAGTAAGTATTGACGTTGATATTAGCCACACTTACATCGGTGATCTACGAGTGACTTTAACGTCACCGACTGGTGGAGAAGTTGTACTTCACAATAATACTGGCGGCAGCGCTAACGATATAAAAAACACGTTCCAAGCGGATTTTTCTGGTTTTGAATCGCAAGGTACATGGGAACTAAAAGCGGTGGACAGTGCCAGAAGAGACACAGGCACCATCAACAGTTGGACTCTGACCTTTCAATAAGGAGTGACTATGAAGAAGTTGACCTTACTTTCTTTGTCTGTGGTAGGCGCTACCGCACTATTGGCAATCGGACTGAGCTCAAGCAGCTTGGCAAACAATCAAGGATTTCCTCTCGTGGATGAACGCCAAGATCAAGCCGAGCAGCAACCTGCACGTTACTTTGTTAAGTATCATGAAGGAAAAGAGAGCGAAGTGAGAGCGCTTCTTCGTCAGCACAACATTGAAGTGGTCGATGCTCTGGTGAAACAACATGTGTTGATTGTGGTGGGTGAACAGGCGGAAGTCGATAAGCTCGCGGATCACGATGCGGTCGAATACACTGAGCAAGAGCCGACAAGAAAGCTGCTATCTAACGGAAATACGCTTCAATAAGCCAAACTTTCTAAGATAGTGCCAAAAAGAAAAACGCCCCTCACGTGAGGGGCGTTTGTTTCATTTGTTAGTGGAAGATGAAGATTACGGACGTTCACCTGCTGCTAGGCGACGTTCGATATCTGCAACCACTTCAGGGAAGTCAGCAATGGTGTCGATAAGGTAGTGCGGCGAGCTCTTGAGCAATTTTGCACGCGCTTTTTCACGAGCAGCATTAAGCGTTGCTTCGTCCGCAGCTTGGTATTCTTCAAACGTTAGACCTGCTTCGTTACCAGAAAGCAGCAAACCAACGGTCCACATACCGGCGTTGTGACCTTCATCGATGCCCGGTGCGGCGTCATCCACTTTGATACACGCATTAACGTCCGTTACATTCAGCTCAATCACGTTTTTCAGTGCCATAAATGGTGCTGGGCGACCACCTTGCGGCAGGTCATCCGTTGCTACTACGTAATCCGGTTTGTAGCCGTAATCCGCAGCCACAGGAATCAGCACATCCATCACTTCGCGAGGGTAACCAGAACAAGAACCGATCTTGATGCCTTTGTCTTTCAGACCGTTCACAACTTCAATCGCATTAAGGATTGGCTCTGCGTGGTCAGCCACTTTTGCTTTTTGCAGAGGCATGAATGCTGCGTAGATAGCGTCGATGTCTTCGCTGGTCATTGAGCGACCAAACTTCTCATTCCAACGCTTATCAACTGCAGGGATGCGACCCACAGCTTGGATGTGATCCCACTTACCAAGCCCCATTGGTTCCCGCGCTTCTTCAAGATCGATATCAAAATCAAAGCCTTGTTTGAACGCTTCCACAAAGATGCTGGTTGGCGCAAAAGAGCCGAAATCGACGATAGTGCCAGCCCAGTCAAAGATCACTGCTTGAATTGGTGAGTTGCTCATGTTCAATCCTTTTTCTTGCTTGCCAGAGCGCTGCCTACACGTTGGAACCGCGCTCTGGATAAATTGGTTTTTGTTGAGGTCTATCGACCCTAAATGTAGTTAAAGTCTTTACACACTTTGGCGATGGCTTCTTCGAAGATCGCCAACGCTTCTGTCAGTTGTTCGCGAGTGATGATCAGCGGTGGGCTGAGTTGAATCACATTGCCTTGCGATACCTTGAAGCTCACGCCGTTATTGAGGCATTGGTACAGCACGGCTTCTGCTTCGTCATAGGCGCGCGCTTTGCTCTCTTGGTCAGTGACCAACTCAATACCCCACAACATGCCGATGCCACGCACATCGCCAATCACTGGGTACTTGGCTTTCATCTCTAGCAGCTTTTCACGCATGAACTGGCTGTCGGCTTTGGCTTTATCTAGCAAGCCGTCTTGCTCAATGGCTTCCATGGTTGCCAATGCTGCAGCACAACCGATAGGGCTTTTCTCATGAGTGTAATGACCCATGGAGATTTGCTCAGCAGTGTTGTATTTGTCTTTGGTCACCATGGCTGCGATAGGCACTAAGCCTCCGCCCAAACCTTTACCGATGCAGAGCATATCTGGCTCGATGTCATAGGCTTGGTAGGTAAACCATTCACCGCTGCGACCCATGCCGTTAGGGATGTCGTCGATGATCAACATGACATTGTGTTTGTCACAGATTTCACGGATGCGTTTCCAGTAGGCTTTGCTCGGCACTTGTACATCCGTGTTGCGAACCGCTTCTGCGATAAACGCGCCCACGCCACCTTCTTTCTCAATCACGTACTCAAGGTAGTCGGCGTAATGTACGTCGCTGCCGTCCGCGACTGGAAAAGCGCCTCGGTAAGACACTGCTGGTGGAATGCGTTCAACACCTGCCATTAATGGTCCCATTCCTTGACGAAAACACGCTTCGCCGCCCACTGAGATGGCATCCAATGATGCGCCGTGGAAGGAATCCCACAGAGACACCACCTTGTAGTTGCCCGTGATATGGCGCGCTAGTTTAAGTGCCATGCCCACTGCAGATGTGCCACCCGGCGCAAACAGCACGCGATTCAATTCGCCGCCACATATTTGGGTAAGTTTTTCGGCACACTCAATCGCGGTCTCGTTGGTAAAACGACGTGGTGAAAACGGCAGTTTGGCAATTTGCTCTTGCACACGTTTAATCACATGCGGATGACCGTAGCCCAACTGATGGACGTTATTGCCATGGAAGTCCATGTACTTTTTGCCGGTGGCGTTTTGGATGTAGATGCCTTCTGCTGCTTCCAAGGTATCTAAGCAAGGCGTTGACATGGCTTGATGAAGAAAGACCTCCGAATCACGCTTCAACAAAGCTTGCGTGCGTTCGTCGTCCATCGATGCATTCCAAGCTTGGCGCGCTGGTGTCGTGTTGACATCACCTTCGCTGCGGAAATGGGTCGGTTTGATATTCTGAGTCATAACGCTCTCTCAATCAGAAGGCTGCTTTAAGCAACTTGCCAGTACATTGCTTTTTCAATCGCACCGATTAAGCGCTCGATATCTGCTGGGTAAACTTCGCCAATGTTGCCGATGCGGAAGCAATCTGCGTTCGATACTTTACCCGGATAAATCACGAAGCCTTGCTCTTTCAAACGCGTGTAGAACGCTTTGAATTGGTAATCACTGTGAGTTGGAGAGTAGAAAGAGGTGATGATTGGCGAGTGAAGGTCATCACTCAGTAGCGGTTCGAAACCCAAAGAGCGCATACCTGCAACCAGTGTTTTCTGGTTAGTTTGGTAGCGGTTATGACGAGCCTCAATGCCGCCTTCTTGTTCCAGTTCTAGCAATGCTTGGTAGAAAGCGCGAACTGTGTGCGTTGGAGACGTGAAACGCCATTTGCCGTGGTTCACTTCCATGCAGTGCCACTGGTCGTAAAGATCAAGGCTCAAAGAACGTGCCTGACCTTGGCACTTTTCGAGCTCAGTTTGTTTTGCAATCACAAAGCCAAAACCCGGTACGCCTTGAATACATTTGTTCGCTGAGCTGATCATAAAATCGATGCCTAGCTCTGCGATATCGATAGGAATGCCACCAAAGCTCGACATGGCATCGAGAATCACCACTTTACCGTGTGCTTTCGCTGCAGAAGCAAATGCCTCAATTGGGTTAAGCATGCCAGTGGTTGTCTCACAGTGAACAATTGCCACGTGTGTGATAGCAGGATCCGATGCCAATGCAGTTTCCACCTCGTTCAAGTGTGGCTGTGATGTTTCGCCTGGGGAAACTACATGGCATGGAATATTTAGGTAATCAGCGATCTGAGCGATACGCGCACCGTAAGCGCCGTTGTCGACAACCAACAACTTCCCACCTTTGCCAATGGCACTGCCAATCGTTGCTTCTACTGATGCGGTGCCGCTACCTTGCATTAGTACGCTGGTGTAGCCGTCTTGCTCCGTCGCTAGTTTTACAAGCTTAGTGCGGATCACTTCTACAATGTCTTTGTTGTATTCATCATCCCAAGTACACCAGTCTTTTAGCATGGCTTCACGTACTGTTTCAGAAGTAGATAGAGGACCTGGAGTCAGTAGTAGGTATTCGTTTTTCATCTCGATTTCCATCAGAATAGTCTAATTGGTCTACACCAAATTTCAAGCTCACTCTAGCGAGGAAGAAAAGGGCAGTAAATAGGCGAATATCCAATTTCATAAAACTTTAATATCCAGAAAATGGCGGATCAATTGAACAATTATTCATCGCAAATTTTCGTAAAACTGCCATTTAATGGTCATGAATTCGTCATAAAGGCTCAGTAGGGTGTATATCGTCAACTGGTACAGACCAAATGGAAACTTAGCCAAATTAACTGGAGAAAATGATGAAAAACCGTTTGATGAAAGGATCGCTGGCTGCACTTGTCTCTCTGCTAGCTACGAATGCAATGGCAGCACAGGAAGTCACGGTTTACACCGCTTTCGAAACTGACATTCTTGCTAAATACAAGTCTGCGTTTGAGAAAGATAACCCAGATATCAAGATTAAGTGGGTTCGCGATTCCACCGGTATCATGACGGCGAAGTTGCTGGCAGAAAAGAACAACCCTCAAGCGGAAGTGGTTTGGGGTCTTGCTGGCTCGTCAATGGCACTGCTTAAAGATGAAGGTCTTCTTAAGCCTTACACACCAAAAGGTTTGGAAGAGCTGCACGCGAACCTAAACGACCCTCAATCAAACCAAGCTTGGTTTGGTAACGATGCGTTCTTTAACGCAGTTTGTTTCAACGAAGCGGTAGCGAAACAACTTAACCTACCGAAACCAACGTCTTGGGAAGACCTCACAAAGCCGGTTTACAAAGGTCACATTGCAATGCCGAACCCAGCGTCTTCCGGCACTGGCTACATGCAGGTTTCTGCTTGGTTACAAAACATGGGTGAAGATCAAGCATGGAACTATATGCGTGACCTAGACAAGAACATTGCACACTACACGCACTCTGGCTCTAAGCCATGTGTTCAAGCGGGCATGGGTGAAGTGGCTATCGGTATTTCGATGGCAAGCCGCGGCGCGAAGTTGAAAACACAAGGCGCGCCACTAGCGGTGATCACACCAAAAGGCATCGGTTGGGAATCAGAAGCCGTTGGTCTAGTAAAAGAGTCGGATGCAGCGAAACGTGTTGTCGACTGGTCAATCTCTAAAGCGGCAAACGAGCTTTACGTAGAAATGTATCCGGTGGTTGCACATAAAGAAGTGAAAGCGACTGTGTCTAACTTCCCTAATGTTCAAGAGAACATGGCGAAGATGGACTTCGCGCAAATGGGCAGTAAGCGTGCAGAGATTCTAGCAGCATGGTCTGAGAAGTTCGATGCGAAATCAGAGCCAAAATCTTAATTGAATTTGCTTTGAGTTGAATGCTGAAATCCACCTCGGTTGAGGTGGATTTTTTGTTTTCTCTGTTATTTCAGAGTTTGCTGCAAGTAGATTCCTAGTCTCACCTAGGTTCGCTGGAATGACGGACTTAAGAAAGTCGGGAATCTCTAATTACCACTCTCATCTCCCTTCATCTATTTGTCATCTTCTGGCTATAAATTTGTCATTGGAACGTAACACTCCAAAACTAAAGTTGGTATATACCATTTGGAGCGTGTGTTATGTCAACTAACCAACATTACCTAAATATCGAAAATGTAGTGAAGCAATTCGGACAGTTCACTGCATTAAAGAAAATCTCGCTAGCGATTGAAAAGGGCGAGTTCGTTTGTTTTCTTGGCCCTTCTGGCTGCGGTAAAACCACTCTATTACGTGCTATTGCAGGTTTAGACTTGCCAACGTCTGGTGCGATTTTTCAAAACGGTCAAGAGACCACATTCTTGCCACCAGAGAAGCGCGATTTCGGCATTGTATTCCAATCTTACGCGCTGTTTCCGAACCTTACCGTGCAAGAGAACATTGCGGTGGGTTTGAAGAACCAAGGCATGTCGACCAAAGAAGCGTTAGAGAAGGTGGATTACTGGCTAGAAACCATTGGTCTTCCAACCTCTGGCGAGAAATTCCCTAACCAACTTTCTGGTGGTCAACAGCAACGTGTTGCTTTGGCTCGTGCACTGGCGCTATCTCCGGGTCTACTGCTACTTGATGAGCCGCTGTCAGCGCTAGATGCAAAAGTACGTGTTCACTTACGTGACGAGATTTGTAAGCTGCAACGTAAGCTTGGCATCACCACTATCATGGTTACGCACGATCAGGACGAAGCGCTGTCGATGGCGGATCGTATCGTGGTAATGAACCATGGCGTGATTGAGCAAGTTGGCACACCTCAAGAGATCTACCAACAACCAGCAACGCGCTTTGTCGCTGAGTTTGTCGGCAGCATGAACTTTATTGAAACCTCAGTCGCAACGGACTCCCAAGTACGAATTGCAGAAACCTTGATGCCAGCGCCAAGCTTGACCAATCGTAAGATCCAACGTGGTGACCGCTTCGACCTTGCGGTGCGTCCTGAAAGCATCAAGTTCGTTGAAAACTACACCAACTCTTTACCAGTGCGAGTTACCGCAACCGAGTTTTTGGGGGCGTTTTTCCGTATTGATTGCGTATTGCAAAACGACAGCTCAACGAAAACCATCGTCGTGGATGTGCCTGTGGAAACGGTTCAAAAACTCAATATCAAGGCGGGCGATGTACGTTACGTCCAGTTTGCTGAAGAAGGGCTGCATGGTTACGCCGTGCCCTCGGTTGATAAAGCGTTAGCAGCGTAGGTGTAAACATGGATGCGAAGACAATGACGATGAATAGCCTGACCACACAAGACAAAGCAAAATCCTTACTCGGACGTGTTAGCCGCGACAACCTTGTGTTGTTTGGTTTGCTCGCTGGCTTGTCGACCATGATGGTGCTTTTCATCTTAATGCCGCTTTGGGCAATGTTGACCAAGAGTGTGCAAAATGCCAATGGCGAATTTGTCGGTCTGGCAAACTTTGCGACGTACTTTTCTTCTTCAAGCTTGTGGGTGTCGGTAGGCAACACCTTCACTTTGGGCGTGATAGTGACCTCGGTAGTCGGTGTGCTTGCGTTTGGTTATGCCTACGCGCTAACTCGTTCATGTATGCCGTTTAAAGGTTTGTTTCAAATCCTAGGCACTGCGCCGATCCTCGCGCCTTCGTTGCTACCAGCGATCAGTTTAATCTTCCTTTTCGGTAATCAAGGCATTGCCAAAGAGATGCTGTTAGGAAGCTCGATTTACGGCGTGATTGGTATCTCGATGGGTTTGATTTTCTGGACCTTTCCTCATGCATTGATGATTTTGACCACTTCGCTGCGCACTTCAGATGCCCGTTTGTATGAAGCAGCCCGCGCACTTAAAACCTCACCAATCAAAACTTTCTTTATGGTGACGTTACCTGCGGCGAAATACGGTTTGATCAGTACGCTTATCGTCGTCTTTACACTGGTTATCACGGACTTTGGTGTGCCGAAAGTGATTGGTGGCAGCTATAACGTTCTGGCGACTGACATCTTCAAGCAAGTTGTGGGACAGCAAAACTTTGCCATGGGTGCGGTGACCAGCATTATGCTTCTATTTCCTGCGGTAATGGCGTTCGGCGCAGACCGCTGGGTTCAGAAAAAGCAAAAGAGCTTATTTGACACTCGCTCGGTGCCTTATCAGCCAGAACCTAACAAAGCGCGCGACAGCATTTGTTTGGTTTACTGCAGCACCATTTCTATCGCAGTGTTGGCAGTGCTAGGCATGGCGGTGTATGGCTCGTTAGTTACGTTCTGGCCTTGGAACAAAGCGCTGACGCTAAACAACTACAACTTTGCCGAAATGAGCACTTACGGTTGGAGCCCATTCTTCAACTCGCTAACACTTGCAGGTTGGACGGCAGTTATTGGTACAGCCATCATCTTTGTCGGTGCTTACTGCATTGAGAAAGGGCGTGCGTTTGGTCCAATTCGCCAAGTGATGCAAATGCTTAGCGTGGTGCCAATGGCGGTTCCGGGTATGGTGCTTGGTTTGGGTTACATCTTTTACTTCAACGATGCGAACAATCCTCTAAACGTACTTTATGGCACCATGGCATTCTTGGTAATTAACACGGTAGTGCATTACTACACAGTAGGTCACATGACCGCCCTGACAGCTCTAAAGCAGTTGCCATCGGAGATTGAAGCCACGGCGGCATCGGTGAAGCTTCCTCAATACAAGTTGTTCTTTAAAGTGACATTACCTGTGTGTTTACCTGCGATTTTGGACATTGCGACTTACTTGTTTGTTAATGCATTGACCACCACTTCTGCGGTAGTATTCCTTTACTCAACCGATACGATTCCGGCTTCGGTCTCGATTCTGAATATGGACGATGCAGGTCAAACTGGCGCTGCAGCGGCAATGGCTGTCATGATCATGATGGCTGCCGCAATTGCGAAGATTGTTCAGATGACTTTGGGTAAATTGTTAGAAAATCGCACACAAGCTTGGCGCAAAAGATAAGGACACTTCGTGCAATACGTAAAAATTAAAGATTCGATTGTTGAACAGATTGAAGCGGGCATGCTATCACCGCGTCAGAAATTGCCTGCGGAGCGCAAGTTGGCGGAGTCGTTCGACACAACCCGAGTTACGTTGCGCGAAGCGTTGTCGTTATTGGAAGCCGAAGGGAGAATTTATCGTGAAGATCGCAGAGGCTGGTTTATTTCACCTGAGCCACTACGCTACGACCCTACTCAAACACTTAATTTTCCGAACATGGCGAAAGCGCAAAATCGTGTGCCAAAAACGGAGTTGGTCGCAGCAAAAGGAACCTTGGCAAACAAACAAGCCGCGCGCTTGCTGGACTTGCAGCCTTTCTCGGACGTGTATCGAGTCGACCGTGTGCGATACCTTGAAGATAGACCTGTGGTATTCGTAACAAACTACATTCGCCCAGAGCTGTTTCCGAACCTGCTGGACTACGATTTATCAAATTCACTGACGGACATTTACCGCGATCATTATGGCGTGACGTATCAAAAGATTCGCTACCGCATTTCAACCAGTACTTTGTTGGGTGAAATGGCTCAGGCATTGCGTGCGACAGCCGGTACGCCAGCGATGGTAGTGGAGCGCATCAACTACAACCAGCATGGTGAGTTGATTGATTGCGATATCGAGTATTGGCGACACGATGCCATCAGCATTGAATCTCTGGCGGAACTCAATCGTTAAGTGGATTTTCTCATTATCTAAGGCTCCATCTCGGGGCCTTTATTTTATTCAGACAGGAACATTGAAATGGATTTGTTGGCGATTGGTCTCGTCGTTTTTTCTGCTGTTCTCCATGCGGGTTGGAATATCCTTGGTAAAAGCAACTCAGGCTCTGGACTCGCGTTTACTATGGCCGCCAGCTTTTCTGCATGTTTCATTCTTACCCCTTATTTGATTTGGTATTTGGCAACCATTGGCTGGACATCATTACCGAGTGAGTTTTGGGGGTTGCTGTTCATTAGCGGCATTTCACAAATGGTTTATCTGGTTGGTTTGATTGTCGCTTATAAGCATGCTGACGTGGGTGTGGTTTATCCCATTGCTCGGGCACTGCCAGTGATGATGGTCGGCGCAATCAGTGTGGCATTGGGACATGAATTATCCAGTCAGCAGTGGCTTGGGTTCTTGCTGATTACCCTTGGTTGTATGCTGGTGCCACTGACGAATTTTCGTCAAATGACATTGGGCTCCTATTTGAACGTCGGTGTGTTCTGGGCATTGATTGCCGCAATAGGCACAACGGGTTACTCGGTAGTCGATAAAGAAGCGCTGAGTTTACTCACAGGACAAGCATCAGAGATCTTGAATGATCAGTACAGTGCAATCTTCTACTTGGGCGTGCAGTTTTGGGCAATTGGTATTCCTGCCCTTGTGTGGTGCTTGGTTACGGACAAGCCAGATGAGATTAAGACAGCGTGGCAGATCCGCAAAACAGCCAGCATGGCAGGGGTAATGATGGCATCCACCTACGGCTTGGTGCTGTTTGCGATGACCATGACCGACAACGTGAGTTTGGTCGTAGCACTAAGGCAAATCAGCATTGTGTTTGGATTGTTTATGGGGATTTGGTTTCTGTCTGAGAAATGGTATCTCACCCGAGGGCTTGGCGTTACTTCTATCGTGGCGGGGATCATTCTCGCGCTTGCGTATTGACCTATATTCACGAAAAAAGGCAGCGAATGAGCCTCTCGCTGCCTTTTGTATTAACTTGTAAGCCTTGTTTAAAAACGCAGTTGCGCACCAAACATCACGCCGCTAGAGTCAAAATCGCTGTTTTTTGAGTACACATATTCTGCATTCAAACCAAAGTGTTTATAGCTCCAGCCGATACCGCCAGCCGCTTCACCTCCGACACTTGAGTGTTCGATGTTCTTGCTCTGACCGTTCACTTTATAAGTGTATTCGAGAGTGTAGAGAGTGACACCTGCCTTGCCGTACAGTTCGAAACCTGAACCCAGAGGATAGCTAGCATAGCCACTCAAGCGAGGTCCGGAGAAGCTCGTATCGGTGACTTCTGAAATCGGACTCACGAGTATCGAGCCGATACCGTCAAACGCGCCTTTATAACCTGCTTCAATACCAAAGTTATGTGTTGGCATGTAGCGGTAATATATTTCACCTAAGAACATGTCGCCTGATTCTTTGCTTGTCGGAGCATCGTAGTTCACATCGCCATAGCCAATGTTTGTACCTATGATGTGCTCACTGGTTTCTGCATTGGCTGACAAAGAAAAAGCCGACAACACTAAAGCAGTAATGAATGAATAACGCATGAACGCTTCTCCTTAGCTTTTAGCTTGCTCGCCTTTTAATATTTGTTCGAAAGTGATCTTGGTGTTGTCTAGCCATTCATAACGGCGACGATACATCGAACGCTTAGAGCGCGACATGCCTTCGATATCTCGACGGGGTGCATTTACATCAATTGAGTAAAAATGACGATTGTATTCGGTGCCGCCCAATTCTTGCCAGAGTGCATCGTAATCCGTTTTGATTCGCCCTTTGCTGTAGCGCTTAGCTGCGTAAGTATGGGACTGCGTTTTCACTGCTAGAATCGTGTTCACTTCCCAAATTTGTGCGAGCAAAGTGAGCAAGCTCACCATCAAGCTTTTTGGTCTCTGTCCGTAAAGCTTACGAGTTAGCTTTTTAATTTTCGCGTTGTTTTCTTCACTGCTTCGCGGTCCTTGTAAGCCGCCAATCATAATGCTGCGTCCAGATTCGATGTGACCGAGCGTAAAAGAGAGCGTGTAGAAGTTGCCATCTTCAGCGCTGTGCAGCACTAGGCTCATGTCGCCTTCTTTTTGATAACGTGCTTCGTATACTAATCTCACCGAGTACAGTATTTCGTCAATTTCAAAAGAGGCTAATGTTAGGCCTTTCGAGTCTGTGTAGATTTCTTCGATTGTTTGTTTAGAAAACAGTTCTGAAATCGTTTTATAGTGATCAACCACCAAGTTAGAACGATCGAACGCTGAGTTGTTTTTGATGATATACGGACGAAACGGTTTCTCTAAAAACCGATGCGTACGTGTACAAAGCAACTCTAACAATGACGATTCAATATTGTCTGAAAGGTGCTTAAATGCACGTTTGTAATAAAGCGCACGTAAGATGAACTTAGCTCTGTAGGTCCAAATTGGCTTGTAGACATCAGCATAATCATCTGAGTAAATCGATTTGCTATGGTAAAAAATGGATTTGTTCGCGGTCATTTTCACTCCAGATTAACTTGTGCTCAATAGCGACAATTAAGAACCGACGGACGAGCAGCGAAGAACCCGAAAAGGAGGAATGCAAAGCACGACTGAAAAGAGGTGGTTTTTGCTGTGTCCGACGTTTGTGTAAGGTTTTGAACACTGTTCTTTTGCTGAAATTCTAAGAGAAAATTGACCTTAGGTATTGTATGGTTTGGTAAGGAAGTGTCAGGTTGAAACCCATTGTTCAAAAGAAAGAAAATGCGAATGTCGGCTGAATATGACGTTGAGTTGCTAAGTTAATGTGAAATAAGTTGAACGAAAATTGAACATTATTTGAAATTGTTTTGACGTGTTTTAGGTCTTTATACGTACCTTATAAGTATCGAGCCAATTTTGGCCCGATGTAAAGGTAAGTAAGGAGAGGTTTATGAAACGCTTAACAACTTTAGCAAGTACGATTGCTCTGATTGCTGCACCTTCTATGGCTCTTGCTGGTGGTTATCAGTGGACAAACGATACCGAAACTATCCATGGCGACGTAATGGATAGCAAACAAGCGGCTTATGAAATGGGCCGAGACATGATCCAAAGCTACCAAAATAAATCATCTGGACAACTCCGTGATGAGTTTACGAGCCTTACAACGTATGTTGATCGCCAATCGTTTTCTATCACTGACTCAAAAGTCATGGTAAATGAGTTCTTGCAAAGTGACGGGCAAGTTGTTTACCAGCCTATTCTCAATGTTCAATACGAGTACCGCATGCGTGATACCGGTAAATACTAACCAGTAAGACGGACTTGAATTGTTTACCACTAATATTTTTTGCTGTTTGTTTTGGGGAGCCACGAGCTCCCCATTTTGTTTTTGTCGAAAGCGAAAATTTTCACACTCTCAGTGCAACATTTTCTATCGCTCAGCGTTAGATTTTCTTGCTCGTTGATTGTCATCATCGTTTGTAAAGTGTTTGCGGAAATGGATGTAACGCACTAACGAGGATACCCGATGACACATCATTCATATTGGTTCAAGCAGGCAATTGAAGCTGAGCAACCAGAAACGCCACAACCGTTACAGCAGAACATTAATACTGACGTTGCGATTGTTGGTGGCGGATACACCGGACTTTGGACCGCGATTATGATTAAGCAGCAATCTCCGGAAAAAAAGGTAGTCGTGATTGAAAAAGGCCTTTGTGGCAGTGGTGCATCGGGCGCAAACGGCGGTTGTATGCTGACTTGGTCTACCAAGTTTCCGACATTGAAACGGTTATTCGGTGAAGAACATGCTGCTTGGTTAGTAAAAGAGTCGGAACAAGCAGTGCTAGAGATTGACGACTTTTGTCAGCAGCACAACATCGATGCGCACTTATCGTTGAAAGGGGTTTATTACACTTCAACCAATCAGGCTCAAACTGGGGGAATGCAGCCAGTTGTGGACGAGTTAAAGCGATTAGAAGTGAACAGTTGGCGTCGTTGCTCGGTGGAGGAACTGCGTGCCAATGCGGGTTCACCTCGACATATAGAAGGCTTTCACTCTCCAGTTGCAGCCAGCGTTCAACCTGCATTATTAGTGAGGGGGTTACGCCGTGTTGCTATTGATCTGGGTGTAGAAGTTTATGAGAACACGCCGATGACGCGTCTAGATTATGGAAAACCTGCCATTGTCTGTACACCTAAAGGAAACATTCAAGCGCAG
Organism: Vibrio sp. 1288; assembly: GCF_033344475.1. NCBI lineage: Bacteria > Pseudomonadati > Pseudomonadota > Gammaproteobacteria > Vibrionales > Vibrionaceae > Vibrio > Vibrio sp. 1288. Next base: position 79,534 of record NZ_JAWPOX010000005.1, on the reverse strand, counting down.
CAGGTGGTATTGGCATTAAATGCATGGATGGTGGAGCAGTTTAAACAGTTCAAAAACAGTATCGTGGTGGTTTCTTCCGACATGGTGATCACCAAGCCGCTTGGTGATTCACTACCTCTATCTGGTTGGCAGGCAGGTTTTAGCGTGTTGGATTCACGTATCTTCGTCCACTATTACCGAGATACGCCAGATGGCCGTTTGATGTTGGGGAAAGGCGGCAATCAGTTTTCTTTCAATAACCAAGTTGACGCAATGTTTAACAAGCCAACACGCTACCAAGGTCTACTGCGCAAGTCGTTCGATAAGTTGTTTCCTCATTTGAGAGGGGAGGAGTTTGCTTATTCATGGACGGGGGGCTCTGATCGTTCTGCTACTGGTTTCCCTTTTTTCGGCGAGCTAGATAAACAGAGCAATATCTTTTACGGATTTGGTTATTCAGGCAATGGTGTAGCGCAGACTCGAATGGGCGGAAAAATCTTATCTTCGTTGGCATTGGGAATCGATAATGAATGGACGAAAAGCGGTTTAGCCAAAGGGCCGTTGGGGCATTTCCCGCCAGAGCCATTCCGTTGGACGGGAGCAATGATGGTACGCAACGCGGTACGTCGCAAAGAGGAAGCAGAAGATAACGAGCAGACGCCATTCATCTGGGATAAGTGGCTAGCAAAACTCGCGGGACCAGCAGGCAAAGCGGATAAGCTTGACTAAACTGAAGACTTTAGCCACAAACGAGACAGTTTGCAGTGAAAGTCATTGGGGCGCGATGAAGCCTTGTGTTAGCCTCTGTCTTTCAAGCTCAGATTTAAAAGGTGAGTCATAAAATGAAAGTATTCAGCAACTTCGATAGCGGCAGCATTCACGTAGTGAAAGCGGACGACAAAAACGACATCCAACTCAAAATTCCTAACGACAATATGTCGGAATTCTACCAGTGGTTCCACTTCCGTCTTGAGACAGAAGCTGAGCAATCGCACACCATCAAATTGCTTGATTTGGCTAAATCGGCTTATCCAGAAGGATGGCAAGGTTACGATGTGGTTGCGTCTTACGATCGTGAAGAATGGTTCCGAGTACCGGCAGAGTTCGATGGCGACACGCTGACTTTCACTGTAATCCCTGAGCGCAGCTCAATTAACTTCGCGTACTTTGCGCCATACACGTACGATCGTCATTTAGACTTGTTACACATGGCACAAAGCGCGCACCACTGCCAACTTGAAACACTAGGCCACACATTAGACGGCAACGACATGAGCTTGCTTACTTTCGGTGAGCCAGAAGAAGGTAAAAAGAAAATCTGGATGATTGCACGTCAGCACCCAGGTGAGACAATGGCGGAATGGTTCATGGAAGGTATGATCCAACGTCTGTTAGATGAAAACGACACGGTTGCGCGTGCATTGCTTGAAAAAGCGGTGCTTTACGTCGTACCAAACATGAACCCAGACGGTGGTATTCGCGGTCACTTGCGTACCAACGCAGTAGGCGTAAACCTAAATCGTGAATGGCAAACGCCATCAATGGAAAAGAGCCCAGAAGTCTACCTTGTGCGTCAGCGCATGCTGGAAACGGGTGTTGACATGTTTTTAGATATTCATGGCGATGAAGCGATTCCGTATAACTTCGTCGCTGGCTCAGAAGGTATTCCTTCTTACGATGAAAATCTTGCCGCTTTAGAGACATCATTTAAGCAAGCGTTACTGACTATTACGCCAGAGTTCCAAGATGAGATTGGTTACGATAAAGATGAGCCTGGTAAAGCGAATTTGACGGTCGGTTCAAATTGGGTTGCAGAGCAGTTCAAATGCTTGTCTTACACAATCGAAATGCCATTTAAAGATAACAACAATCACCCAGATCAACTTTACGGTTGGTCTCCTGAGCGTAGTGTCTTGTTTGGACAAGATGTATTAGCTGCAACGTTAACCGTAGCGGATAAAATTTAGCGCGACGAGTTAACGCTTTTTCATTATTTCGAAAACAGCTCATTTTAAATGAGCTGTTTTTTTGTGCTCTCCATATCCACGCTCCCCTGTAAAAATTTGTTGCCATTCACAAGCTTAAATGATGATTCTTAAATTTGAGAAAGTGGCTTTTTATGGTGATTTGCGTCACAGAAAGTTGGCTTCTTTGTGATATTCTCCGCAACGAATTGACTATGGCTAAACCAACGCAACGAACTTTATTTTTCGGTTGGGTATGCGGATGAAGCTCATGAATAGATGGTCTTGAGGTTACCTTTTTCCGTTTTACGTCATTGGCGTTTGAATATCATTTTTGATTCTTTCCTACGCTATTTAGCTATTTCTATTCGAAGAAAAGAGAAAGTTACGGCTTCATATTTTACGGCAGTATGCTGCCGCGGTGTGTTGCTTTGTGTACAAGAAAAAGGAAAAGAATAATGAAAAAAATCGCTATAGCAGTGGCTACTGTACTTGCTGGTGGTGTGATCTCAAACGTTGCACTTGCTGACACTTACATGGGCGGTAAAGTAGGTTACAACTCTCTAAACGATGCGTGTTACCTAAACGAACCTTGTGACGACGACAGTTTTGCAGCATCTATGCACTTAGGCTACAGCTTCAACAAGTACGTTGCAGCAGAGTATGGTGTTGATTACCTTGGTGACTTCACTGCAAACTTCAAAAAGCCTGGCCTAAACACCGTTGATGGTGATCTTTGGGCGTTGACGCTTGCTCCTAAATTTAACCTACCGCTAACGGATTCTTGGAATCTATTCGCGAAAGTTGGTGCTGCATACATGATGGCTGGTGACGAGAAAGATTTCGTACCAACTGGCTCTCTGGGTGCTGAATACCAAATCAACTACAACTGGAGCCTACGTGCTGAATACCAACGCTACCAAGATATGTCTGATGATGTAATTGAAGACATGGATTCAGATTTCTTCGGTATCGGTTTCAACTACAAGTTTGGTTCTGAGCCTGTCGTTCAAGAAAAAGCCGTTGAAGAGGTGGTAGAAGCACGTCCTGCAACACGCATTGTAGATCACGTTTACCCTGCTCAAACAACAGCGACAGTACAATTCGACTTAGAAAGTGCAGAAGTGAAAGACGCGTCGAACCTTTCTGGTACCGTTGATTTGATGAATACTTACCCACAAGCTCAAGTTGAGATCACGGGTTACAGCGATACGACAGGTTCTGCTGCTTACAACAAGCAACTCACAGAAAAACGTGCGAAAGCCGTTGCTGACGAGTTCCAAGCAAAAGGTATTGCGGCTGAGCGTATGACAGTGAAAGGCATGGGTGAAGCTAACCCAGTGGCAAGCAACGAGACACGTCAAGGTCGTCAAATGAACCGTCGTGTTGAAGTGGTTGTTCCTGCGTTTGAATACCAAACAACTGAAAAAGCAGAATAATTCCTGCTTAAGATAAAGTTCCAAAAGCCAGCGTGTATCACGCTGGCTTTTTTGATCCCGCTTAACAAACTAAGTAGTTGTGTAGAAACATAATTATATCGGGACGCTTTGACATGTGCTCAACATACGTAAACTCAGCACCTTCATCAATTTGTCATCACCAGTTCATAGCATGACAGCCAAGTGTTTGGGAGAATTATATGCAAAGTTTACCGCCGCTCAATTTGCTCCGAGCCTTTGAAGCCACGGCGCGACTACAGAGTTTTACAAAAGCCGCAGAGGAGCTAAATGTGACTCGTGCGGCCGTAAGCCAACAGGTGAAATCGCTAGAGTCACAGCTCAATGCGACGTTATTCGTGCGCAAGGGCACTCACCTTACGCTGACCTGCTCCGCACAAGAATACTGGCCTGTGGTTAATCATGTGCTTCAAACATTATCGACCACGACGCAGCATTTATTTACTCGTCCCAAGAATACGCAAGTTAACTTACATGTCGCTCACAGCTTTTGCTCTCAGTGGTTAATGCCAAGATTGGCTGATTTTCAGCGACAATTCCCAGACATTTCCTTTAAAGTCTCGACAACTGCTAATACAGTTCCAAACGCCAGTGCGATTGCGGATATCGAAATTATTAACGGAGATGGAGATTGGCAAGAGCAAGAAGCCATACGATTAACCCAAGAAAACTGGATTGTTGTCGCAAGCCCCGGCTTTATGCATTTAAACCCGATAAATGACCTCTCGCAGTTAGCTAAAGCGCCTAAAATCTGTACTAGCGGTTATCATGAATCTTGGCAAGAGTGGCTTACGCACCAAGGTTATCAAGGGAAGGTGAGCAAAGTCGTCGCCGAGTTTGAACACTCATTGCTTGCTATTCATGCTGCGATTAATCAACTTGGCGTGTTGCTGGTAAGAGACTTTCTTGTTGAGGATGAGCTGCAACAGGGCGTATTAGTCCAGGCTGGAAATTGGCATATGCCAAGTTCTGGTGCACATTATATGATGGTTCGAGCATCCGAAAAATCACACGTAAACACCTTTGCTCAATGGTTAATACAGAGTCTTTAATGTTCGTTCAGCGAGTAAGTAGAGCGCATGTGTGGTTTGGCTATTATTAGCAGTAGCAAGTCATCAGTCTAGGACTGAGCGACATGCTTAATGACATCTAATAACCACTGATTTACCGGAGCTTGCTGTTGAGAGCGACGACAGCTCATCACGTAGCGAACATCAAGCTCTAGCCCAGCAGGAAGCGCGATACTCCGGCAACCCTTAGGAACATGTCCACTCATCGTTATGCCAAAATGATTCGTTTGCAGAAGCACTTTTTTAATCATCGCTGGATGCTCAATTTCCACTTTAGGCGTGGTTCTAAAACCCATATGTTTGAGCCTTTCCAACACTGGGTATCGGTAGTCGTTCCATCCCGGCGTTTTAAAAAGTATAAAAGGGTATTCTTCTAGTTCTTGGGAGTTTTGAGCGGGATGATCTTGTCGAACAAAAAATACCGCTTTTCCTCGCCCTAGCTCGGTCTGAACAATTGACTGTGGCAGATCTTCATCAAAGTAATGAATCGCAATGGCGTTTTCACCGTCAATTAATCGTTTTTTTGCTTCGCTACCCCAGCGCAAACATGAGAATTTTGCTTCTGGAGCGTGCTTTAGTAACTCCAAGTAAAACTTGTCACCGAAGTACTCCCAAAACAATGTGTTGGCATAAATAGTGATTGAGCCGTCAAAATGAGCTGGTGAAAAATGCTGTGGTTTGATGGAATCAATGCTGTTGAGTATTTGCTCAAAATGCGTAATGTTCGCTTCCACAAAAGCTGTTGGTTCAAAGCCATTTTTGGTCTGAACGAATAGCGGATCATTGAGCTGAGTTTTCATCTTAGTCAGATTTTTGCTGATTGCTCCTGACGTTTTACCGAGTGATTCTGCGACTAACCGGACGTTACGTAGCTCATACATCCGTTTTAATACCAAAATATTTTGAATATCCAGATTAACGCTCATACATTCTCTCGCTTGGCGTTTGTCGACAAATCATATCGCTGAATTTCTTAAGAAAAGACAACGCTCGGTCAATTTAAGTTGCTGCCTTATCCCTGATTTATTGAAGGTAACGATAAGTTATTCTTGGTTACATCAGTTTATTAGCATGGATTTCCATTTGGTAAATAATGGCTTTCCTCGTATGAGCGCGTTTCTGTTGTTACAGTTTTTCCACCGAAAGAAAGTAAGAACGATAATAGAGGTGATGTATGAAAAAACTAATCGCACTTGTTTTGATGATTTGCTCAACAAACGTAGCATTTGCTGGCGATGGGTCATACACGGGCACGATTGATATGACGATGGCAACGAAAAATCAGGTTGACGTAGAGCGTGCAGATTCTCAATTGACGCTGAAGGGTCGCAATGAAATGGCCTATGGCGGTGTAACAATCCATTCGGATGCTGCAACTCAAAAAATTGAACTTCGTGGTCGACGTGATTAATCGAATAGTTTCTTGTTAAGAAAATGCCGCGAAGAACGCGGCATTTCTATATGTAATATCATCAGATCACAATTACCAGATAAGCGTATGGTGAGAAGCTAAGCACAATGACCACTTGCCATTATTCGCATGGCGGTGCCATATGAATGACAGCTAAGCCCCCCAAAGAGGTTTCACGGTATTTTTTATTCATATCTTTACCAGTCTGATACATGGTTTCGATAACTTTATCTAACGAAATTAAGCATTTACTTGTGCGCTTTAATGCCATACGCGATGCATTAATCGCTTTCATTGCTCCCATGGCATTTCTTTCAATACAAGGTACTTGAACCAAGCCGCCAATCGGGTCACAAGTCATACCCAATGAATGCTCCATCGCAATTTCCGCAGCAATACAAATCTGCTCGTTACTGCCCCCTCTTAGCGCTGTTAAGCCAGCGGCAGCCATGGATGAAGAAACCCCAACTTCTCCCTGACACCCCACTTCTGCACCAGAAATTGACGCGTTAGTTTTATATAAGATACCGATAGCGCCGGCGACTGCGAGAAAGTCTTTTAGCTGTTTAACATCGAGCTCTTTGATGAAGCGATGGTAGTACATCAATACCGCCGGAATCACCCCTGCTGCGCCATTCGTTGGAGAAGTAACGACTTGCCCTCCTGCTGCATTTTCTTCACTAACCGCAAAGGCGAAGAGATTGATCCAATCCATGATCTCCATCGGATCGTTTTCAACTGCAGCGTTGGCTTCGAGCTTTTTCAAAAGGTTTGGTGCTCGACGAGTGACATTTAGACCACCTTCCAAAATCCCTTCCGTATCGAAGCCACGTTGCATGCAGAGCGACATCACTTTCCAAATTTGCTCTGCTCTTTGGTTAATTTCTTCGTCTGAGCGAAATGCGAGTTCGTTTTGGAGGATCATGCCTCCCAAGCTGAAACCGTTCGTCTCGGCTTTTTCCAGCATCTCATCTGCGGATGTAAACGGAAATGGTACTGCGACCTCATCTTGTTGCGTGCCGTTCTCTAGTTCGTCGGCGGTGGCGATGAATCCGCCCCCAATGGAGTAATAAATTTCAAACGCTACTTGATCTCCAGCAGCGTCTAATGCCGTAATCGTCATGCCATTTTCATGCAAGGGAAGGTTGTCGCTATGAAAGACGATGTCATGGTCGTAGCTAAACTCAATTTGGTGTGTACCGGCGAGCATGAGCGTATTATTGTCTATGGTATTTTGTAGCGCACTTTTGGCACTGCTCATTTTGATGGTATCAGGTTTATTTCCCATCAAACCAAGGACCGTGGCTCGGTCTGTATGGTGCCCTCGACCTGTCAGTGACAATGAGCCATAAAGGTCCACTTGCACCCGATGCACTTTCGCCATAGAGTCGCTAACTAGCTGAGTGAAATGGAATCCGGCAAGCATAGGACCATTAGTATGGGAGCTGGATGGCCCGACACCAATTTTAAATATATCGAAAATCGACAGCATAATTGACTTCCTTTAGCAGTGAACCTTTATAAAGGTCTCTAGAACAGTGTTGTTAACTAGATGTTAAAGCTTGTGGGTCGGGAGTGAAAGAAGATTTTTGTAACACTGCCAACTAAGCGCGAGATTTTAAAATGAAGTTAGACAACATCGTCATCGTTTTAGGTAAACGCCTCGTCAATAACAGGTTGACCTCTGAGGGCATAACAAGAGTCGAAGCTTTGTCTTGTAGGACTGCATCACTACCGATAGAGCGAACGGTGATTGTTTTTTGTGGCGGAGTAACGCAAGGACAAAGCGTTTCTGAAGCAGAGGCGATGTACGCGTATTTTAGAGCCCTAAACACAGACTCTGTGAATCCGTTCCCTGAAAGTCATATACTCTTAGAAACGGAGTCGTTGAACACGTTTCAAAACATGCGTTATGTTTCCCAAGTTTTGTGCAAACGTGGGTTGTTCGAGTTATGGTCGGGGCATCCGGTTGAGGTTATCTTGCTGTCTAATGACTACCACCTCGAACGAATCATTGATATCCAGAATTTGATGGATGAGCAAGGCTTATTACGAGTACTTAAATCCGATTGCGAATCCATGGGGGTGACCCTCAATATTCCACTGAATATCAGCAAACATATTAGCGTGCCATACCCACATAAAGGGCTTATGGCGGAGACATTCTTGCTACTCGATGAACTCACAACCTACCGAGTTTATTTAGAAGGGGTCAAGCATGGCGCATTTTTCCGAGATTTATCAATTGTCCGAAAAAAGCCACTTATGATCGCAAGAGATACTATTCACAAATTGCTCTCTTTACCGCTCGATAAAGAGGCTTTGCAACATATTGAAGAAATGAAAAAGGCCGTCGAAATGACGGCCTTGGATGAATCTGTAGGTGCTGCGGAAAAGGCATTAAGTATCTTCCATCCGATACTGACGGCATTGAACCGTCGCTTTGACCCAGAGTCTATTCATTAAGCTCGCGTTTTGTGCGGACGGCGCTTAATGCGATCAAACAGTAGCAAAGCAGTTCTATACCTTCTTCTGAGATATTTTTAACATCACGGATGTAATTTTCGTCCATCACTTGTTGCCAAAAACTACCCATACCATACAAACGAGAGAAGACTAATAATAGCATTACAGCACCAACTAATAGCTTCATATGTGGCACCGTTAAAATGGTCGCCATTTCGTTCATGGTACCTTTACCACCTTGGTAAGCTTTGGCGCAAGCCAGTGCGGTGACAGCAAGTGCTGGGAAAACCCAAGAGCCATGATGAATCATGTCTGTCCAATAGTCCGTTTCGCGAATAATCAGTACTGCAAAAAATCCTGCAATCAAAATAGCCGCATGCTTTAGCTGAGGCTGTTGTTTCGATAAGCTGAAAAACGACCATGATGCAATAGCAAGCATCACAAGCTGGAGCGTTTCTGTAACGGAAAGCTCGCCAAGGCTTGATCCCAACACGACATAATCAAGACGAAGACTAAGGTTAACGAGAATACTTATAGCGACAATCATCAAGGCGTTTAAACTCGATTTATAAATAATGCGCTTTGATTTTTCAGTAACAACGTTGCTTGGGGCTGACTCGGCTTCTTTTACTATTTGTGTTTTCATCTTGCTCACCTGTCCCAGAAAATGTGGAAGAAATGTGAATTAGTGTGATCTGTGTTTGGAATTTTATTGTCCAAGTGGAAAGTTATGTCAGGGGAATGTCAAGAATAGAACACTGTTCGATATAGGGTCGATGTGCGGTAAAGTCAGAGATATGTAAAAACAACGTAAGAACACTTTGATAAATCAAATAAAAAAGGAGCCCAAAGGCTCCTAAGTGATAGAGGGAAGGTGACGTATCGATAAAAATAATTAGTAGTTGTCACCTTCATTTTCTTTGTGATTCTCGCGATAGTATTCCCATTGCTCGACGCGTTCATTGTCCGACAGCACACAGTAAGTGACACGTTCGCCGTTTTCCGACACGGTATCCAGCTCACCACCTTGCTGAACACAGTATACGGCTGCGGGATTTGCAACGGAGGTATACTCAGTTGATCGGGTCGCTCCCTCGTAAGTTGAACAACCAGCCAGTACCAATGTTGCAGCCATAGCCATCATTAAATTTGTCTTTTTCATTCTTTATCTCCGCATGGGGTGGGCGAGTATTGTATTGATTATAGGCAACTTTAAGAGATTATTGTCTTATCGATGTTAAAAGTAAGAGGGACGTATAAGAATTTAGATATTCTCATTTATTGCTGATTAGCACGTCACACTTCTGTTCTTGGCGTATTGTTGTGACGGTCATATCAATCACTTCCTGACAAGCGCTCGAACGTACCTGGCCTACAACAATGATTTAAAGTGTGAAATTCGGTAATATGCGCACAAAACATTGACCGTGGTATTTTCGATGAGACATTTAAAATCGACCGTTCATCCAGACATAGAGCATTTGGATGACAAAATTGTTTTTCAGCGCAATGCAGCGCGAGCCATTGTACTTGATGGTGAAGATGTGCTGTTGCTCTATACAGAACGTTACCATGACTACACGCTACCAGGCGGTGGTATTGATGATGGTGAAGATGTCATTGCTGGATTAGTCCGTGAATTAGAGGAAGAAACGGGCGCCCAAAATATACATGGTATTAAGCCTTTCGGAATCTTTGAGGAGTTTCGTCCGTGGTACAAGGATGACGCTGACGTGATGCACATGGTGTCGTATTGTTATACATGTAAAATCGAACGTGAGCTAGGCGAAACGGCGTATGAAGATTACGAAGTTAAAAATGGAATGCGCCCAGTATGGATGAACATACACGAAGCAATTGCACACAATGAAAAAACGATGGCAGAAAGCCCGAAAAAAGGCATGAGCATTGAGCGCGAAACGTTTTTACTTCAGTTGATTTCTAAAGAATTACTATAAACAGCTAGTTTGCATCATTACGACTTAGCTTCTGTTGGCTCTATTGTGGGCAAAGATTTTAGAGCAATAAAAAAGTCCGGACTCCCCCCCGGAACCCGGACTTATTCCAGACGCGCAAGCGAAGCGTCATCTTGATATGTTAGATTTGTTTCGAACTATGAAAACAATAGCTGTTTTACATTTAGTGTGTAAATAATTATTAGGTCTGACCATTGGTTTTCATGTTTTTTTGCAAACACAATGTGACGCATATCTACCCAATTGCCAAGCGTAATTGGGGCGCTTTTTAGTAAACCACTACTCTTTCTTATCTTTGAGATACCTTACCTCAACTTTTTTGCACACGTTTGCATAGAGATCACGAGTTTTCAAATTCGCCGAACAGGATCTTGTAATTTTACGTTTCTCTGACATTGGGCTCTGTCGTAGCTTTTATCACAAATTAACTAGCGGAGGCAGTCGGCTAAAGTCGACCAGCGGTTGTGAAATCATAGGAGCGTCTGGAGCAAACAAGAGTAAAGGTTGAAATGATGAGGATTGTAACTGACCGATATCTATCAACTTTTCCAATGCATAGAAGCGGCTGACGTATTGGCGAGTCTCGTTAGGCAGCGTGAGTTGTTGGAAATCTCGACTTCCTGCTCGCTGAATAGCACGTGCAACACGTCCTTCTCCGGCATTGTATGCAGCTAAAGTGAGAGCCATATTTTGATCGAATTTGTTGTATAAAAACGCCAGGTACTTGAGCGCGGCCGTTGTGCTAGCTTCTGTGTCAAAGCGATCGTCTTGTTTTGTATTTATCGTTAATCCGAATCGTTTCGCTGTGGCTGGTATCAGTTGCCAAAGTCCGGCGGCGTTAGCATGAGAAACGGCTTTGGGATTGTAAGAAGACTCTAACATTGGCACTAAGGCTAGGCTATTTGGTAATGAGTGGTTTTGAAGCTGTTTGAAAATGTGGTTAATTACCGGTTTGGATGAATCGAGACGCTTGGCAATTTGTGGCTTGTATGGGGCTAATACTTGATACTGCGTTTGAATATCGGCAGCATTTGGTTTTGCCTGGCATGTGATTGGAAGGTAGGACAGAAAGGCAATAAAAATAAAAAGGCCTACAGTACTCAGCCGAGATGGCGACTGAATCTGTAGGCAAGACGAACATCGTTTAGAACGATTTATCTTCATAAGTGTGTTGCACAGGTTGTTTGAGTTGACTGACCAACTCATGGAACGCCGCAGAGCTGTGGCCATTGCTCTGATTGTATTGTTGGCACTGACTTACCAACGTTTCCAATAGCGCCCATTGTTTTCTAGCTTGCATACCTATTTGGGCAGGCAAAGCATTGAAAATTCGTTTTACGCTGGCGTCATTACACGCTAATCCCAGCGCTCGCATACACTGGCTTCTGTCATTGGCGGAGCGGCTGAGTTTATTGAGTATCGGCATTTGTTTCTGAACATTGTCGTTCAGTGCCTCTCCATCAAACTTTAAGTACAATACCTTTTGCTGCTGCAGCAAAGGAAGCAGTTGTTGATAAAGCTTAATATCCTCAGATATAGAGCGAACAAATTGTTGAATTCGCTGCGATACTGCGCTTGCCATGATGTCTTCCTAGCGTTTTATTACTCGTGACCTGTATGGAACTGCATGATTGCCTTGGATAACACTTTTGTATCTAGGCTAAGTTCACCACGCGCTAATGCGTTGCGTACTTGTTCTACTTTTTCCATATCAACATCAGGTAGTGATGCCATTTCAGCTTGAGCGCGATCTATCGCTACGGTATTCGCTTGAAATGCAGGCTCGTGTACTTTGCTCTGTTCGACGACGTCGACAGGCTGCTTGCTTGCTTGCTGTAATTTTGTTTGTGGGACATGACCGCCCGCGACTTTGTCGATTTTCATGCTGTGGTCCTCATCATCATGTTCTAAATTAAGTAGGCGGTTAGAATGTGATAAACATTAAATATTTTTTTGTACTCGAAGTTCAGTGTTACTGACGAGAGCCAAAATTAAAAAATGTTACCCCGAGTCAAAAAATCAAAATTGAGTATGAACTTGGTTTAATCCAGTTACGACTGCTCTTATGACCTTGCCCGAACTTGGGTTTTCCACGTCAATTTGTTGCCCTTTCGCTCCATCTTCTAAGGCGACTCCTTTTGTGCTGGCACTAAATCCATTTTTGCTCGCAATGACTATGACTTCATTGCCTTTCTCGATTAGAGGTGGGGCCGACAAATTGGATGGATTAACCACTTGTCCAGCCCGCAAACGACGAGAGGTTTCTAAGCCTACTGCTTGCTCGGGGCGAGTATAAAAATCGTCTTGGCGAGAGATGGTTCGGGTTTCAAGCTTTATGTGTTTAGCCGTTACGACTTCATTTCGGCCAACCGTGGTTGTCGCGACCAAAACAGGCAGAGTCAGCGAAGACTTTATCGTAACGTTAATTCGCCATGGTGATGCGATATTGTCGCAGCTGACTGAGCGCTTGAGGTTACCGACTGGCAACGTGTTGTTGTCACGACCTGTGATAACTAAAGGAGATTCACATTCTGGCAAGTGATTGGCGGAACCGGGCACCCACATGTCGAAGTCTAGTTTGTACTCCCCCCACTGATTGGAGAGCGCTACGCGATCCACCTCTTGTTCGAAATCCGTTGCTACAACGGACCTTATCTCTTCAACGCTTAGGGTTTTGTCATTGGTGTTGGCGAATGCTTGTTCTGATGTCAAAGCGAGTAACGTCAGCATTATTGTTGAGGAAGTGGACACTTTCCTCTTGTTTTTAATGCTTTCCGAGAGCCGGAAGTTTGGCTTCCATCCTTGTTTGTAAATTATTGATATATATAGCTATTTTTTGTGGCACGTATCTTGTTTGTATGTTGGCGTATTCGAGCCAACTGTAAGGAAGATGCATGGCGATCACATTTGAAAATGCTTTAGGAGTACATCCAGAGGCACTTAATTTTCGCGTTCAGCGTACCAAAGTCCTCGCCAGTAACCTAGCAAATGTTGACACCCCTGGGTATTTGGCGAAAGACCTAAGTTTCACCACCGTAATGAACCAAGTAACGGCAGGTGGTGTGAACAAACCGGTGCCAAAGTTCCAGGTTCAGGCCCAATACTCGGTGCCTTACCAGAATAGCAAAAATGGCAACACCGTAGAGCTTGGTGTTGAACAAGCAAAATTCACGCAAAACAACATGGACTTTCAAACTAGCCTGACGTTTCTCAACATGAAATTTAATGGCTTAGCGAAAGCGATTGAGGGACGTTAATTATGTCATTCACTGATATTTACTCGATCACTGGTTCCGCGATGACAGCACAAACTGTGCGTCTTAATACGGTAGCCAGTAACTTAGCAAACGCAGATGCAGTATCTGCAAATCCAGAAGATGCTTATAAAGCGCTTAAGCCAGTATTTGCGACTGTGTACCAAAAAACGCAAATGACAACAGAAAATGGAGCTTATCCCAATGCAGAAGTTCGCATTGTTGACGTTGTTAAAAATGCTGGAGATGCAGAGAAGCGTTTTGAGCCGAACAACCCACTGGCTAATGATGAAGGCTATGTGTTTTACCCAGATATTGATGTAGTTGCTGAAATGGCAGACATGATGTCCGCAACACGCAGCTTCGAAACGAATGTTGAAGTATTAGCCAATGTAAAAAGTATGCAGCAAGGTCTGCTTAGATTAGGGCAGGGTAGCTAATGAGTATTGCACAATACACCCCTTTATCGTCTGACGCTCCAGTAAATACAAAAGCAAAAGACAGCAACGGTATCTCACCAAACCCTAAAGACATGAACAGTGCTTCTTCATTGGAGAATGAGTTTATTTCTTTGATGGTGGCTCAAATTCAAAACCAAGACCCACTTAATCCCCTTGATGGTACGGAATACGTTGGTCAATTGGCTCAGTTCTCGCAGGTACAAAGTACCGAGAATATGTCTAAGACAATGCAACAGAGCATGGTGTTACTGGACAACATGCAAGTGCTGTCAACAGCGGGCCTTGTTGGGCAAACGGTTTACGTCAACGCGGATGAATTTCAGCTTGGTGAAGACGTACAAAACGGAAAAATCGAACTCGCTCATAGCTCAAACCAAGTCACGTTAGTTGTTAAAGATGAATTTGGACAATCAACTAAAGTGCCACTAGGTGCTCACGGTAAAGGTGACGTCGACTTTTCAATTAATCCTGAAGAACTTGGTCTTAAACCAGGCAAATACTCAGTGGCCGTAGAAGTGCAAGAAGGGCAAGCAAGTCCAAATGTGCTGATGGCAGGCACTGTTGAGCAAGTGCGCATTCCTAATACCGGTGGCGCAGCATTAGTCAATGTCCATGGCGTTGGCAACGTTCCTTTCTATCAAATCACTCAGTTTGGTGCTTAACCAAATACGGAAATCAGAGGTCTATTTATGAGTTTTAACATCGCACTAAGTGGTCTGGACGCGACCAACACAGAGCTAAACACAATCAGCCACAACATTGCCAACGCATCAACGTATGGTTTTAAAGGTGGCCGCACAGAATTCTCCGCTGTATACAACGGCATGCAACCTGGTGGTGTGGAAGTCGCGTCAATTTCACAGAACTTCGACAAAGACGGCAGTATCACAGGAACTGGCCGTGCGATGGACCTAGCTATTAATGGCGGTGGCTTTTTTGTTACTAAAGATAATATGGGTCAAATGTTGTACACACGTTCAGGTGTGTTCTCAACGGATAAGAACAACTTTGTTACGGCTAACAGCGGTGCAAAGCTTCAAGGTTACAGTGTCGATAGCAACAACAACCTAATGACAGGTTCTGTGGGTAATATTCAGGTATCGACTTCCTCACTGAATGCTAAAGCAACAGACAGCTTAGATTTTGTTGCGAACTTCGACGCAAGCGCGTCTGTTATTGATAAAGCCGTAACGCCATTCAATCCAAAAGATCCAAGCTCATTTAACTCGTCTTACACAACAAAAGTCTACGACTCACTGGGTAACTCGCACACGGTAACTCAGTACTTTACTAAGACTGCTTCTAACTCGTGGGAAGTGAACGTTCAAGTAGATGGCGGTACGACGCCAGTAGCAACTGTGCCTGTAACGTTTGGTAAAGATGGCTCGCTTTCAGCACCAACTGCGCCGTTTAATGTTTCATTCCCTGCTGCAGGCGCGAACGCGATGAGTGTAGACATTAACCTGAAAGGCAGCACGCAATTTGGTGCAGCTTTTGGCGTAAGTACTAATAGTCCTAACGGTTACACATCAGGTGAACTTGCAGGTGTACGCGTTGAAGGTAACGGCATGGTTTACGCGACTTACACTAACGGCCAATCACAGCTACAAGGTCAGGTTGTTCTTGCTGATTTTGCAAACACACAAGGCTTAGCGAAAGTGAGTGGAACATCATGGACTCAAAGCTTTAGCTCAGGTGCTCCAATTATGGGTGTTCCGGGTTCAGGTACGATGGGTGACCTAACTCCGGGTGCATTAGAAGGTTCTAACGTTGACTTAACCAGCGAGCTTGTTGCTCTAATGACTGCACAACGCAACTACCAAGCAAACGCAAAGACAATTTCTACCAGCGACAAGCTTACTCAAGCTTTGTTTAACGCGGTGTAATGGGAGTTTTGCATGGATAGTTTGTTATTTACGGCAACGTCGGGTGCCAGCCGAGTTCTTAAAGCGCAGCACGTTCGTTCAAACAACTTATCAAATGCTGATACTGCGGGTTTTCGAGCGGATATGGAGCGTGTGCGTAGTGTAGAGATGCAAGGCCCAGGTTTTGATGGTCGCACTATGGTTGTGACCAACTCTGCCTCAACACGTTTCGACGCTGGCGATATTGTGAAAACAGGACGTCCGTTGGACGTTGCGGTTATGGGGGAGGGATATCTCTCTGTAGAAACCCCAGCGGGTAACGAAGCTTACACCCGTGCAGGCAATATTCAGGTCGATACTTTTGGCGCTCTAACAATCAATGGGTTCCCTGTCCTCGGTGACAATGGTCCTTTGGTTGTGCCGGATTATCAAAAGATTGAAATCAGCGAGCGTGGTCAAGTCTCAGTGATCCCACCAGGTGGCGGCGCAGAAATTGTGGCAGGCACTTTGAAGTTGGTTAAACCGGAAATTAATCAACTGCAAAAAGAGAGCGATAGCTTGCTGCACAGCGTAGATGGCGTGCCATTCGCGGCAGATGAAACCGTGCAACTCTCTCCTGAGCACATTGAGGGCAGTAACGTATCTGCTATTGATGAATTGGTTAGTGTGATGTCGCTGACGCGCAACTTTGAAATGCAAGTTCGCATGATGAAAACGGCGGAAACTCTAGCAAAAGCTGGTAACAAATTAATGGCGGCGAGCTAAGTCTCGCCCCGCAAGGAGTAAAAAATGCATTCAGCATTATGGGTAAGTAAGACAGGCATGGCAGCGCAAGACACGAAGATGACTGCCATTTCTAACAACCTAGCAAACGTAAACACGGTTGGCTTTAAGCGTGACCGAGTCGTATTTGAAGATCTTTTCTACAGCATTCAGCGTCAACCAGGCGCACAAGTAGACCAAGTTAACGAACTACCAAGTGGTATTCAGCTAGGTAGCGGTGTTCGCGTTGTTGGCACACAAAAAGTGTTCACGCAAGGTAATACCCAAAACACAACGCAAGAGTTGGATCTTGCTGTAATGGGTCAGGGTTTCTTCCAAATAGAAAACTCGGACGGACAGATCATGTATACACGTAATGGTCAGTTCCATCGAAACTCAGAAGGCTTAATGGTGAACAGTCAGGGCCTGCCTTTAGAGCCTCAAATCCAGATCCCAGACAATGCGGTCTCTTTCTCTGTGGGTGTTGATGGCACAGTGACTACAACAACAGCAGACGATCCAACACCTCAGCAGCTTGGTCAAATTACACTTGCAAAATTCATCAATCCAGCCGGCTTAGAGGCCATGGGTGGCAACTTATTCCGTGAAACGGAAGCCAGCGGTCCAGCTGATGAGCTGATTGCAGGGGCTGATGGCGCCGGCATTATCAAGCAAGGTGCACTGGAAGGGTCAAACGTACAAGTAGTAGAAGAGATGGTCGACATGATCACCACTCAACGTGCGTATGAGATGAATGCGAAAGTGGTCTCTGCTGCAGATGACATGCTGAAGTTTGTTTCGCAATCAATGTAAGTATGAAATTGGTGATGATGAAGGAAAAAGCAATGAAATGGCTTTCTAAGAGTTGGGCAGTAGCCGCCGTGTTGCTGGTGGGATGTGCTGGCCGTCAGGAATTTATTCCGCCTGAGCCGAATGCTGAGGAATATGCACCACCAACGCTCGATTACACGCTGCCGGAAACCCAATCTGGTAGCCTTTATCGTCACCAATACACGATGACTCTGTTCCAGGATCGTCGTGCTTACCGAGTTGGCGATGTATTAACGGTTCAATTATCAGAAGAAACCTCATCGAGTAAAAATGCGGGTACTAAGTTCGGTAAAAGTTCAGCAATTAACTTTGTGGCGCCGACCATAGGCACGAAAACTATCGATGAGTTAGGGGTTAGCGTGGATGGCAAACGTAACTTCGATGGCAGTGCATCAAGTTCACAAGGCAACAAGCTTCAAGGTGCCATTACGGTAACGGTACACGAAGTATTACCTAATGGCGTATTGCGTATCAGCGGTGAAAAATGGCTTCGTCTGAATCAAGGCGACGAGTTTATTCGTCTAACCGGTATCGTCCGTGTGGATGATATTAACCGCAGTAACCAAGTTTCTTCTCAACGAATTGCTGATGCAAGAATTACCTACGCAGGTCGCGGAGCGCTAGCTGACAGCAACGCAGCCGGGTGGCTAACTCAGTTCTTCAACAGCCCATGGGTACCTTTCTAATGAAGACAATGCAATCTTTCTTTATGTCTCTCCTATTGGTGTTGACCTTGGGACTACCAGGCACTTCACGTGCTGAAGCGGAAATTCCGATCATGGACTTGGTCGATGTTCGCGGCATTCGAGAAAACCAACTGGTTGGTTATGGTTTGGTAGTTGGCTTAGCCGGACAAGGTGACCGAAACCAAGTGAAATTTACCTCTCAATCTATTACCAACATGCTACGTCAGTTTGGGGTTCAAATTGATGACAGTATGAACCCTAAGCTACGAAATGTGGCTTCTGTGAGTGTGACAGCGTCCGTTGACCCAATGGCAGGCCCAGGACAAACGTTGGATGTGGTTGTGTCTTCAATCGGTGATGCAAAGAGCCTTCGCGGTGGTACGTTATTGCTAACGCCTTTACGTGGTATTGATGGCGAAGTGTACGCGATTGCGCAAGGTAACGTGGTTGTGGGCGGCTTATCTGCAGAGGGGCGAAGTGGCTCCAAAGTAGAAGTAAACACACCAACGGCGGGTCGCGTTCCGAATGGTGCGACTTTAGAGAGAGAAATCAAAACCGATTTCAACCAACGTGATGAAATCACCCTAAACCTGCGCAAGCCTAGCTTCACTACAGTAAAAAATATTGCGCGTGAAATTAACAACACTTTTGGACCTAACGTTGCAGTTGCGATCAATAAAGCGCGCATTGATATGCGTGCACCAAAAGATACACAGCAGCGTGTCGTCATGATGTCGATGCTTGAAGAAATGAGCGTTGTTGAAGGCCGTAAACCTGCTCGTATTGTCTTTAACTCTCGCACTGGCACCGTGGTGATCGGTAAGAGTGTCAAAGTGAGTGAAGCAGCAGTAAGTCACGGTAACTTAACCGTGCGAATTTCTGAATCACAACAAGTTAGTCAGCCTAATGCGTTTGCAAATGGCGATACGAAAGTCGTTAACCAAACGGATCTTGATGTGAATGAAGATCTCGCTCAGATGGTGATTTGGCCTCCAGGCACGGAACTTAACACCATAGTTAATGCGGTAAATAGTTTAGGTGCCACGCCTACAGACTTGATGTCTATCCTGCAAGCTTTGAGTGAAGCGGGTGCATTGAACGCTGAATTGGTCGTGATATAAGGAGTTAAGGATGAAGCTAGACAGTACCAATGAACAAACTCAGTTAAATTCGATGCTTTATCACGACAACAGTGCATTGGCTAACATCAAGCATAGTCGTGATCAAGAAGGCGCACTTGAAGTCGTCGCAGGTCAATTTGAGGCAATGTTCCTACAAATGGTGTTACGCCAAATGCGTAGCAGTAGTGACGCTCTTGCTGATAAAGACAGCCCGTTTGCCAGTCAGCAACAAGGGGTATTCCGTGATATGTATGACGGTCAGCTGGCGATGGAACTAGCAAAGAAACAGAGCTCAGGCATTGCCAATATGCTCATCCAGCAGCTGAGCCCGTCTATGCGCGAGGTTGCTTTCGATGCTGCGCGCAACATCTCATCCGCTAACGATGGTAAAGGTTCGAATTCTGAATCTATCTCACAAGTAGATTCTAAAGAGGTGGAGAAGAATTCAAGCCTATTTAATACCGCTTCTCAAGCCGTCGCCTCTGTAAAACAGGTATTCGGTGAGGCCGGTATGACTACCGCGTTTTCTCAGCCGTTGATCAGAAAAATGGAGCTGTAAATGAACCTAGTTAATATTGCCCTTTCAGGTTTAGGCGCGAACCGTGTGGCCCTAGACGTAACCGCGCAAAACGTGGCAAACGTGAATACCGTGGGTTACAGTCGTCAACAAGCGTTGATGGCGTCTGTCGATGATGGTAAAGCCAATCGCTTAAGTCCAGGTTTAGGGGTAGAAGTCACTAGCATTCGCCGCGTTACTGATCAATTTCTGATTAAGCAAACGTGGTCGACTAACAGTATGGCGGCATACGCATCTGGATACACCAGTAACATGAGTCAGCTGGAGAATACGCTTGGTGCCGATGGTTTCAGTATATCGGCTGGCTTGGACTCGCTAAACGCTGCGCTTAACGATGCGACCGTTAAGCCGGAATCCATACCTTACCGCCAGCAGATCATTAACGAATCTGAAGCTTTGGCCCGCCGTTTTAATACGCTTACCGAATCTTTATACAATCAACATAAAGACATGAGCGATCAACGTAATGCAGCGCTTAACCACGCGAATAGCCTTATGGAAAATATCGCGAAGGTGAACAAGCAACTGGTAGAGATGCAAGGTACAGGTGGTAACCCATCACAGTTAATGGATGAACGAGATAGGTTAATCGGTGAGTTATCTCAAACCATTGAAATCAAAACAACACAGCAGCATGACGGCAGTGTTCAGGTCACACTAACCTCTGGTCAACCGCTTGTGATGGGTACGGACCATGGCAAACTGGAAGCCATTCCTGACCCGAGTGATCCTTACTTGGCGGACTTACACGTCACGTTCTCGAATCAAAGTTTTGCGATTGGTGACTCGCTTGGTGGCAAATTAGGTGCGATTAATGACTATCAAACCGAAGTGTTGAAACCAAACCAACTGGCTCTGAATGACATGGCGAAAGCTCTCGCGGATGAATACAACGCCGTGCTTGCGACTGGCAAAGACTTAAATGGCAACCCAGGTAAACCTTTGTTCAGCTATGACCCAGCAAACCCTGCAGCCAGTTTGGATATTACCAAGCTAACTCCAGATGAGCTTGCGTTCTCAAGTGATGGAACACCTGGTAACGCAGATGCGTTGCAATCATTGATCGAGTTAAGCAACAAGCCAGTGGCGGTATCAGGTTACGGCTCAGTAAGCTTGAACGATGCCTTTAGTTCAATGGTGGGTCAAACCGCAATTAAAGCACGCCAAGCTAATGCTGATTATCAAGCGAAGTTAGCCATGAACAAGCAAGCGCACGCAGCTCGCGATAATGTTAGTTCCGTAAACAGCGATGAAGAAGCGGCTAACCTAATGATGTTTGCTAATGCGCACAATGCCAACATGAAAGTGATCAGCACAGCAAATCAACTGCTAGATTCTATTCTGCAGTTATTCTAAGAGGAAAGTTTAGATGCGAATTAGTGACAATCAATTTAGTCAAATGATGTTGCACAGCTTGCAGAGCAATAGCGCGGGACTAGGCGAAGCTCTGCAACAGATGTCTACTGGCAAGCGCTTGACCAAGCTGTCTGATGATCCAATGGCTTCGATCAAGTTGCTTAACTTAGACCGAGAAACCAGTGCGATTGCTCAGTACAAAAACAACATTGAAAACGTAAAAACGACGCTATCGAGTCAAGAAACCCATTTAGATTCGATCAAAGAAAGCTTAAAAAGCATGCGAGACATCGCGCTTTGGGGTGCGAACGGCTCTCTTACTGACGAAAGTCGTGGCGGTATGATTACAGAGCTTAAGAGTTACCGTGATTCTATTGAGTCGTCTTTTAACGCGCAGGATGAAGAAGGGCACTACCTTTTCTCTGGTACTAAAACGGATACTGCGGCTGTAAGTAAAGCGAGCGGCAGCTACGTAATTGAAGGTAATAGTGACAAGCGCGTAGTAACAATTGCTAAAGGCGTCACGATGGATTCCAATATGACTGCAAAAGAAATATTGGACCTTGGGGGAGGCCATAACGTGCTTAACCAAATTGATGCGCTGATCAAAGAGTTTGAGAGCCCTACCGCCAACTTCAGAGCTGAAGTTGAGGCGAGTATCAGTGCTATCGACGATACTTTTTCAAACGTACTAGGGACCATGACTGAGATTGGTGGTCGACACAACAACTTAGATCTTGTTGGTGGCGCGCACAGTGAAAACAAGCTGTTCGTTGACAAAGTATCTGGAGACCTCTCTGCTCTGGACTATGGTGAAGCGTCGGTACGATTGAGTAATTACATGGCCGCTTTGCAAGCAACGCAAGCAAGCTATGTGAAGATCGATGGTTTGTCGCTGTTTGACCGTTTATAAGGTTAGGAAGTTCTTTTTATGGTAATGAGTACAGTAGAGGTTAGACCCCATAGCATACGCTTAGGTGGACAAGAACAAGCCTCTATCATGCCGACCCGTTCTGCAGACTCAAGTACGGCAATTAAACCGCGCCCGGCGCAAATTCAGGCTGACACTGCGTCAGCCTACTCTGTATCTGGTATTCAGCTTACACAGGGTCAGCAGCAAGCCACGGCGGTTCAGATCGCGTCCAAATCGCTGCAGGTGATTGGCAAAGAGCTCACGCAAATTAAACGTGGTTTGACGCAAGCTATTAATCAAGGCGTACAAAATGTTCCTGGTTTGCAGGATACATTGGTTCGTTCTAAAGCCACCATCCAAAAAGTCGTTGAGCAAGCACGTTTCGATGGCCAGAAAGTCCTAAATAACGAACTGCACTTAAAACTGGATAAAGCGGATATTCGTCGCTTTTCTATTCCAGGTTTGAATGTTCATCGCTTAAGCGACAAGGCCGAGCAAATCCGTTTGGATTTTCCTCAAGGTCAAGCGGTGATGATTCAGTTTGATGGACAATCAGACGGTGAGCGAACGGTCAAAATGCTGGATCGCAGCTTGATTGCGTTAGGAATGCGAGCCTCATTAGCCGATGATGGCAGCATTTTATTTGAAGCCAGAGACAACGCTTATCAACAAATGCAGCAAAAGGTGATGGTAACGGGGGAAGGGCACCGCTTCCCTGCGGGACAGCCTAACGTTTTGAACTTAAAGTCTGAGCCAGATGGTATTGCGGAGCTCGGGTTTAATCTAGGCTCACGCGACGGCATCAAGCAGACGATTGCCAAAGTAAATCAGCATCTGAAACAAGTTCAAACGAGCTTGCAGGAAGCGAAAGCTTTTCATGGTGAACTGAATACTCAAATGCGTTCTATCCAAACCAAAACCGCACAGCTTTCAGTCAATGAAGTGAATGCAAAACTGGATGGATTCATGCAAAAGTCTGGCGAGTTTACTTCGACTTTTCAGGCATTGAATGCGCAAGCAAACGTGCGTCGTCATACCGTGGTCGCTTTACTGAAGTAACGAACACTCCAATGATTCCCGGCTTTACACTGTTATCGTCCCCCAATAACGAAAACAGCGCACTGTCGGGAATCTCTCTTTGACTCGTCTAGGGCTCGAGTGCTTTTGCCACCGAACGATTCAATTTCTGGAATAGCCATCCAAGTGCTATCAAAGATGCACCTAAGCCTAAGAAGCTTATTGCTCGCCAGAACCCATCCAGAGAGCTCACATCCCATAAGAATACTTTCAGTGCGACACCGGCAAGGACCACTAGACCGACACGCTGCATCATCAGCCCCTGTTGGGTCACGCCGCGCCAAGTCAGCAATCCACCTACGAGCAAGCCAGCCACTGAATAACTGAACAACTCTGCCATGCTGGTTGGCTGATACAGCATCATCGATGTGGTTTGCCAGAATTGACGGATAGACATCCCCAACCAAATGGCTGCAAGTAAAAAGCCTAGACTAGCAATCGCAAATCGATGAACTTGCAACGTATTCCAGCGTTTAAAGGTTGCGATAAGCAGGATGCAAGCTGGTAACAGCCAGCCGATACTCAGCATGTTAAAGATGGGAAGTGCTTGTGCCGAGACGTTATCAGTCACCAACGGCGATTCTGCCGTATTAAGCAAAATAATCAATATAGCGAACGCGCACCAAAGCAAGTAACTATAGATTTCGTAGATACGGCTTAAGCGTTGCGCAAATTGGCTGCGGTAGCTGTATACCAAACCCATAACTAATGCTTGATTGGCAAAGACTGCCGCACTTGTGAAGTCGATGTGCCCCAAGTAACCATATTGCCCCGTTAACCAGTAGTTAGTTTGGGTGAACAATGCCATTAAGAATACATGTAAAAACGCCCCTTCAAACCAGTTGGTCAGTTCTCGGTCCACTTGTTTTAGTGTTGAACGAGCATAAGACAAGATGAAGAGAGAAGGCATATAACTCACAAGAACCCAAGCCCAATGCCCAGCTTCTACCGGTTGCCATTCGGGGATGAAAGGTAGCAGCGTGAGTCGGATAACCAGTATTCCCATTGCCACTTTAATCGCCCAACTCGCAGGTCGAAATAACCCGACTTGAGCCTGTAAGGCCATTATCGCAACTTGTATTGAGATTGCTGTTGTTAACCAAGTATCGCTCAACCAAACAAAAGCGATACCTACGATTAAAGCATGCATAACGGCAGAGCATTCTAATGCCAACGAACGTGCACGCTGACCAAGCACAACATAGTAAGTGGCCATCAATGCGCAGAAGGCAGTCCAATACCACAGGTAGCCTTGCATAAATTCGTCAACATAAAACAACGTAATTAAGCTCATCGCGGGAGCCAGTACCAGCAGAAGCAGCCCACTGAGTTGCGAACGGTCACTAAGTGTTTGGCAATATGTTCGATAGCAGATCAGCGCAATACTCACCGCCAATGCGAATAGGATGCTAGCTTCTCGCTCTAACATATACAGCGCATCAAAAGCGATGGTAAGAACAATCAGCGCGGTTGCCGAGACGAGTATGGATGGCAAAAATACACGTAATGACCAGCCTGTACGAAGTGCTGGTAGCCAGATGATCGCAACAAGCAGCGTATAACAGTACGCCATTTGTAGAGTGTTCAGCTCCGGCATTCTGGTGACGGCAGAAAAGGTCAATAAAGCAGTTGCGAGAGCGGTAGCGGTCGGCGAGTTTGTCCACTTGCTTTGATAGTGACGAAAGCGAGGATTGAGCATCCAACCCATTCTCGGAACCGCGAAAATGAGATACAAAGTGATGGAGAGATAAATCGCGAGCCACGAGAACAAGAGTTCTGTTGGTACACTCTCAATCAACAGCAACATCCAAATGACATGTGGAATCGCGATACTTGGCGTAATCCATGACCTACGCACTTTTTGCATCAATAAGGTCGCCGCGAACGAAATCGCGCAGATGTATCCGGCTAACAAAAAGTAGTTGGGTTCACTACCTCCAATCCACAGTGGTGCTGTGTAGCCACCAATTAAGCCAAGCACGGCCATTAACGGCCCTTGTCGCAATGATAATGCTAAACTGAAAAATGCCGCTGAAGCCAAAATGATCAACGAGATACTCGGCGTTAGCATTTGATAAACCACAAAGGCAAAAATGACGGTGCAGTAAATGCCCGTTAATCCCGTACCGGTAACGGCAGCAGGAACATACGTAAAGCCTTGGGCTCGTGCTGCCCGCTGCGGATTCTGTTGTTCTTTACGGTGAAACCACTCGCCAACAAGCACCATAAGTAATGAGATCACAAAGGCAAAGGACACTCGCATAAATGGCGAAAACTGGATGTGGCTACCAATCACCTGTACGAGATAACCTCCACCGATCAGCATGGCCAATGCGCCTACCCAAACCAACCAATTTTCTTGAATGTTGCTAAGTAGGCTCTGAACTTTACTCTGAAGGAATGACTCATTTTCTTGACTAAAAACATCCAGTTGCACTTCTCTTGTCTGGGCGTATTCTTGATTCGCAGCGCTCTGGTCTAAGTCTAGGTTGGCAGCTGGATCATGTTCCCCAGAGGATGAGACATTTTTCTGTTGTGATTCTATGTGAGGTGACGTCGCTACAGATGGTGTGTCTTTTTCGATGCTGGATTGTTGGTGCACTTGTTGGTTTGAGCCCCCATGGACACTGGCTCGTAGTGATGTAACTTCCTCACGAAGTTTGGCTAGTTCTTTTTCTAAAAGTGCAGCTCGGTTGGCGGCTTTCACTCCGATGAGGATGGCGAGACACGCCATGAACAGTGCTAGTATTACGTACAATCCATTTCTCCTTGCGTACGTCGCGTGACCCACGATTCTTAACTTTGAGCACTTACGCTAAAGCTTAGTTCATGCTCTATGCCTTAGCCTCATATAGTGCTAGGTTCCGCGCTTTCTTTAGAAATCATTCTACATAATGAAACTCAATGCGTAATGATGAATTCGACAAAGTGGCACACTTGTGTGCCACTTTAAGACCTGATGAACAAAAATGAGTCGTTAAGTCATTGGGGGTCAACTATATTCATAATTCTGATGCGATCGCCAAAGGACTTCAAACATGTACGTTTCGTAGCGATGTCATCGAAGGTCAGTCGTTTGATTTGCACGTTCGGTTGTTTCTATTTGACCGTAAGGCTGAATGTATTCGGGTATAGCGCATTCACGCGAAAAAAGACAAAAACAGGTAATTATTGATGCAAGTGGGTAATGAAGCGCTGGTGCTGTCAGCGGTTGGGGTTATTGGTTTAGGTTGCCAATGGTTAGCTTGGCGATTGCGTTTGCCAGCGATTTTATTTTTGTTGTTGGCAGGGCTGATCGTCGGGCCATTTATGCAGTGGTTAAACCCTGATGAGATATTAGGTAATTTGCTCTTTCCGTTGGTCTCTTTAGCGGTGGCAGTGATTTTATTTGAAGGCAGTTTGACCTTAAATTTTAAAGAAATTCGTGGCGTGAGTGGTTCGGTATGGAGCATTGTTTCCATCGGGGCGATCATTTCGTGGGCAGCGACCAGTATCGCAACACACTATTTCCTCGGCTTTACTTGGGAGCTTGCCATGTTGTTCGGCAGCTTAACCGTAGTAACAGGGCCGACGGTCATCGTGCCACTTCTACGAACCGTAAGACCTAACAGTACGCTTGCTAACATTTTGCGCTGGGAAGGGATTTTGATTGACCCGCTCGGTGCGCTTTTTGTTGTGATGGTTTACGAGTTTATCGTATCTCACAGTGCGATAAATAGCGTCGAAGTGTTTGGGACGATCATTGCTGTCGGTGTCATGCTAGGTGCGGCCTCAGGCTATGCAGTTGCGACGATCATGCGTCGTTCTTGGCTACCGGAATATTTGCAGCCATTTGCGGTTTTGATGGTGGTTCTAGGTGTATTTTCGGTCTCTAACCACATTGAGTCTGAAGCTGGGTTACTAACCGTCACCGTAATGGGTATGTGGCTCGCAAACGCTAAAGACATCAATATTCAGCAAATTCTGCACTTTAAAGAGCATTTAACCATTTTACTTATCACCGGATTGTTCATCTTCCTTGCGGCTCGAATCAGTCTGGATGATTTTGCTGCGCTAGGTAGCGGTGCGTTATTGCTGTTTGTATTTATGCAGTTAGTGTCGCGTCCGTTATCGATTTTTCTTTCAACCTTCCGCAGCAACTTGCGTCTTAAAGATAAGCTGTTTTTGTCTTGGGTTGCACCGCGCGGTATTGTTGCAGCTTCGATTTCGTCTCTTTTCGCGATCAAATTGACTGAATACGGCATTGATGAAGCGATTTTACTGGTCCCTATGACCTTCATGGTGATTATAGGAACGGTCGTGTTACAAAGTGCGACGGCACGTCCTGTAGCGCTGACATTGGGCGTCGCAGAGCCAGCACCACGCGGCTTCTTGTTGATTGGTGCTAACCGAGTAGCAAGAGAAATAGGGCAGGCGTTGTCGCGTTATGACCGTCGCGTATTAATGACTGACTCAAACTGGGAGTACATCAGTCAGGTTCGTATGTTGGGACTGGATTACTATTACGGCAACCCTATTTCTAGTCACGCGGACGACAACTTGAACTTGATAGGAATAGGTCAAGTGGTTGCATTAACGCCCGATCAGCATTTCAACATTATGGCTTGCATGCAATTCGTCGACGAGTTTGGGGAAGATAAAGTTCACTGCTTACAAAAAGTGAAAACCAACAGCAATGACAGCGAGAAGCACTCCGTGGCTCAGGAGTACCATGGTAAATTGCTGATGGGCGGCAATGTAAGCTATACCCAGCTAGCCAGTATGTTAAGTCGTGGTGCGGAGGTTAAACACACGAAATTGAGCGATAACTTCACGTATCAAGATTATTTAGCGCATCACAAAGGTAGTTCAGTTGTACCGCTGTTCCATGTAGAAGAAAAAGGAAAAATTCAATTCTGTGATGATCCCGAACAGTTTGAACCAACGACGACAAGCACTGTTGTGTCGCTAATTCTGTCGGACAGCGTAAAGTAAACTACAGAGCAATGTGATCCATTTGCATCATGAGTATCGTACGCTGATTATCTCAATTTGAAGAGAAACTTGCCGGCTTGTTTAAAACGGAAAGCGAGTTTCTTTTCTTATAATGTCAGGGGCAGTCGAGATTCATTACTCGTTTCGGAAAAGTAATCCGGCAAATTCACAAAATTCGCATTGACGTTACTGATAAGGATCGCAATACTGCGCGACTGTTTTACTTTAGGGTGACATTATGGCTCCGCAAACTAACCGAAAAGATTTACACCTAGATGCTGTTTTACATCATGATATGAGCATGAAGCATAAAACGGCGGGTTTTGAGTCTGTCGAGTTCGAACACTGTGCGCTGCCAGAATGTGACTTTCACGCGATCGATTTATCGACAGAGTTTCTTGGTCATCAATTAGCGCTACCGTTTTTGATTAGCTCGATGACTGGCGGAGCAAAAGACGCAGAAACGATCAATTGTCGTTTGGCTGAAGCCGCAAGTGAATTAGGTATTGCCATGGGTGTGGGCTCGCAACGGATTAGCTTAGAAGAAAGTCAGCATTCGGGCTTGGGTAAAACCATTCGTGAGTTGGCGAAAGAAGTACCGTTGTATTCCAATCTTGGAGCCGCTCAATTGCTCGATAAAGGTAAACTCGATAATGCGCAACGTGCGGTAGAGGCGATTCAAGCCGATGCCTTGTTTGTGCACATTAATCCAATGCAGGAAGCGTTTCAGAAAAATGGCGACCACAATTGGGTTGGTGTTCTCCAGGCAATTGAGATGCTTAAATCTCGCGTGAAGGTTCCTATCATTATCAAAGAAGTCGGTTTTGGTATTAGCGGACACATTGCGCAGCGATTAATTGATGCTGGTGTGGATGCAATTGACGTTGCGGGCGCGGGTGGCACAAGCTGGAGTGCGGTTGAAGGGTATTGCCAAGATAATCCAAAAATGCAGCGTGCAGCCGAGCTTTTCCGCGATTGGGGTGTCCCTACAGCAACATGTTTGGCTCAAATCCGCGCACTGCATCCTACATTACCGTTGATCGCCTCGGGAGGTGTTCATAACGGACTTGAAGCGGCGAAAGCCATTCATTTGGGTGCTAATCTCATTGGGCAAGCTGGTGCGGTATTAAAAGCTGCGACGATCAGCACGCAGTCTGTCGTCGATCACTTTGAACAAATGGCATTAGAGCTGCGTTTAGCGTGCTTTGGTACTGGCTCTTTTAAGGTTGGTGAGCTAACAAAAGCGCGCTGCCTATAGCTTTTAGAATGGCGCGCTTTACACAGAGTCGCTCAATAATTTTTCGGTGTCTTAACACGTAGACTGATAATTTCGTTATAGTTGATACAAAAGTCACTTCAGCTAGTGACGCCTTTATTCAGACACTTGAATGGGCATGTGTTGAAGAGATTGAGTTTAATTTTACTATTGTTTGCAACTGGAACCTTAAATTTATGAAAAAACTAGTCATGCTGATGTTGGCGGCTTCTGCTTTGACCGCTTGTAGTGATGAAGTGGGCACTGAAGGCTGGTGTAACGACATGCGCGATAAGCCAAAAACAGAATGGACAGCAGACAACGCGGTAGACTTTGCAAAGCATTGTGTTCTGCAAGATGGTGTCGGCAGCGAGCAATGGTGTGAAAACCTGAAAGATAAGCCGAAAGGTGACTGGACTGCAAACGAAGCGACCAGCTTTACTAAACACTGCATTTTTTAAGCACAGCGGAAAGCGCCTTTTCTGAGGCGACATTCTGTGAGGTAAACACCAAGCGTTATTGCTTGGTGTTTTTGTATCTAAAATAGCTCGATTTTTCACGTGTCGAGCGCACTTCCCTCTGAATGGAATGTTTTACATTTTCGTTTCATTTTTGAAAACCTGTATTGCCTGTCTTTAATTTTTCGTATTGCAGTGGCATGGTGTCGAGATAGCCATCTAATTCAATTAGATTCATAACAAAAAGGAATTCAAATGGAAGTACTAAAAGGCTCATGTCTGTGCGGCAAGGTAAAGTTGGAAGTGGCAGATGAATTCAAGTACATGGGAAATTGCCATTGCTCTGAATGCCGCAAGTTCACAGGTTCTGACTATTCATCTGCCGGTGGTATTGCGTTGGATAAACTGCTTATTATCCAAGGGAAAGAAGATATTCAAACTTATCAGAAAAGCGAAAATACCATGCTATGCTTTTGTCGCCACTGCGGATCAAGTCTGTATTCGAAAAAGAACAATGGGATCGTCAATATTCGCCTTGGTATCTTGGATGACACACCTTCTCACAAGCCTGATTTCCATATTTTTGTCGCGTCGAAAGCGCCGTGGCTCGAGATATCGGATAACCTGACTCAATTTGATGCAGGGCCAAAATAGAGTTGTTGTAGATAAGTATTTAGAAACAGAGCGCGTTACAATACGCTTGCGACGCGCTCTGTGCTTTTACTTTGTATATTAGAACGGAGACGACTATTTGGCGTCTTGTAGTTCTTCAAAGCCACCTGCATTGTGCAGATTCGTAAAGCCTTGCGATTGTAAGTATTGATACGCTTTGCCAGAGCGGTTACCACTGCGACAGTACAACACGATAGCTTGATCTTTATCGACGTCTTGAAAATGTTTATCAAGTTCAGATAAAGGGAAGTTGACGGCATTATCCAAATGCCCTTCAGAAAACTCTTGCGGCGTGCGCACATCGACAATCATCGCGCCCTCGTCAATCAATTGCCAACCTTGTTCAGCGCGTTCAGAAGCTGACACGTTGGGTGAGAGGAAGCCAACGCATAACGTTGCAAGAAATAGAGATACGGCCTTTTTCATTGTTTGATTATCCTTTTTAAGAGTACGTAACCACTCTAGATTTGATTGAGCACATTTTCCATCATAAAGAGATGCTAAGTGGTTGTGAATGCGATAATTCGATAGAAAATTTTATTTAATTTAATAAAAAATTTTTATCAAATTCACCTCTTGAACTCTAATTTTTCGACCTTATTATTTTCATCGAAAGCGAGCTGTCGACTCGCAAATCCATCTTGATGTTTATTTTGTCTTTTATTTTTGGTTCCAAGTAGGAGGCACTTAAAAATGAAAATTCGTCCTTTAAATGACAAGCTAATTGTTGAAAGACAAGAGGTGGAAAATAAATCTGAAGGGGGAATCGTTTTAACTTCTCAGTCGGTGAAAAAATCAAACCGCGGGAAAGTCATTGCTGTTGGTTTAGGTAAACGTCTTGAAAATGGCGAACGCGCTGCGATGGAAGTCAAAGTGGGCGACCAAATCATTTTCAATGACGGTTACGGCGTGAAAACCGAGAAAATTGACGGCGCAGAATACTTAATTCTGTCCGAATCTGATGTGTTAGCAATCGTTGAGTAATTATTTTTGTAGTAGTTTTTTGAGGAGATAACCATGGCTGCAAAAGACGTATTATTTGCTAATGACGCACGTCAAAAAATGCTGAAAGGTGTGAACTTACTGGCGGACGCAGTAAAAGTGACACTAGGCCCGAAAGGCCGCAACGTTGTGCTTGATAAATCTTACGGCGCGCCAACCATCACCAAAGATGGCGTGTCTGTAGCGAAAGAAATCGAACTGAAAGATAAGTTCGAAAACATGGGCGCACAAATGGTGAAACAAGTGGCGTCCAAAGCGAATGATGAAGCGGGGGACGGTACAACGACCGCTACCGTACTGGCGCAATCTTTCATCAATGAAGGTCTTAAAGCGGTAGCCTCTGGCATGAACCCAATGGACCTAAAACGTGGTATCGACAAAGCCACTGAAGCGGCGGTTGAGAAACTACGTGAAATGTCTAAACCATGCAGCGACAAAGAATCCATCACCCAAGTGGGTAGCATTTCTGCAAACAGCGATCGCGCGATCGGTGAAATCATTGCAGAAGCGATGGAGAAAGTGGGTCGCAATGGCGTGATTACGGTTGAAGAAGGCCAAGGTCTAAACAACGAATTGTCTGTGGTTGAAGGTATGCAATTTGACCGCGGTTACTTGTCGCCATACTTCATCACTAACCAAGAAAATGGCAGCGTAGAGCTAGACAACCCTTACATCCTATTGGTGGACAAAAAAGTCAGCAGCATCCGCGAGCTATTGCCTGTACTAGAAGAAGTGGCGAAATCTTCTCGCTCGCTATTGATCATTGCTGAAGACATCGAAGGTGAAGCGCTAGCGACATTGGTTGTGAACAACATGCGCGGCATCGTGCGTGCGACCGCGGTGAAAGCGCCTGGCTTTGGTGACAACCGTAAAGCGATGATGGAAGACATTGCGGTACTAACTGCTGGTACGGTCATCTCTGAAGAAATCGGCCTAGAGCTCGAAAAAGCAACGTTAGAGCAACTAGGTAGTGCGAAGAAAGTGACCATCACCAAAGACACAACAACCATTGTGGGTGGTGCAGCAGAAGCAAGCGCGATTGCTGATCGTGTGGCTTCGATTGAAAAACAAATCGAAACAACCACCTCTCAATACGATAAAGACAAGCTTCAACAACGTGTTGCGAAGCTTTCTGGCGGCGTAGCGGTGATCAAGATCGGCGCTGCAACCGAAGTTGAGATGAAAGAGAAGAAAGATCGCGTGGACGATGCACTACACGCTACTCGCGCAGCGGTTGAAGAAGGTATTGTTGCTGGTGGTGGTGTTGCCCTAACTAAGATCGCGAAAGAATTGGCGGATCTAAAAGGCGACAATGATGACCAAAACGTGGGTATCCGAGTTGCGCTACGTGCAATGGAAGAGCCTCTTCGTCAAATCGCAACTAACGCAGGTGACGAAGCTTCTGTTGTGGCGAACGCTGTCAAAGCTGGTGACTCCGATTACGGTTACAACGCTGCAACAGGTGAATACGGCAACATGATCGAAATGGGCATCTTGGACCCTGCGAAAGTAACACGTTCAGCGCTTCAATTCGCAGCGTCTGTTGCTGGCTTGATGATCACCACTGAAGCGATGATCACCAACCACGTTGAAGACAAAGAACTTGATATCTAACGTCATCAATCGTTAGTGATTAAGTAAGCGTTAAAATAACAATAACATTGCAAAACCTAAGCGGGCTCGCTTGAGCCCGCTAATCAGTCATTTGAGGTAAGTGTTATGACCCGTTTACCTGCGTTTTCTTTCTCAATATCTGAGCCGGGCGGTAATGAAGCTTCGTCAACGTGGCCGACTGCTATTCACTTCCCCCTCGTTCCAGCTGGGCCAGAGTTTTCGATCGAAAATGCTCTGCCTAAACGTCCGACAGTGACGATATTCACTATCGATCTGTCTCAGTTATTTAAAGGGGACGCTCGGGTCATCCATTAACTGTATCGAAACAGCCAGCGCACGTTGGCTGTTTTTTTCTAATTTAAAGTATTGATAGTGTAGATTTTTATTTGATTACTGCCACTTGTTCAATGATCAATTTGAATTGGGGTAATCGGACCGCAAGCGTACTACACCTTTAAGCCCAGCATCGCGCCGAAAATGATCAATCCCGCCCCACATGCTTGATTGAGTCGATGCTTAATCTTCAACAAGAAAGCTTGTAGCTGGGATGACGTGAATAAAACAGCAACGATAGAAAACCAAATACCATGCAGCGCAATCATATAAATCCCGTAGAACAAGGCGATGTGTTGCTGACTAGAGTCGGGAGAAATCACTTGGCTAAAAATACTCAGAAAAAACAGCATCGTCTTGGGATTGAGTAAATTACACAGAAACCCCTGCATGAAAAATCGCCACATTGAATACTCGCTCTGTTGAACGGTTTCTGAGTTTGATGCAGGTTGCGAGGAGAATATTCCTTTAATCCCAAGGTAGACAAGATAAGCGGCCCCAAGATAGCGCACGAGATTAAACAACCATTCATTTTGTGAAACTAAGTAACTGATCCCCAGCATGGAGTAAGCGATGTGGATGCTGATCGCCATGCTGATACCAATCGCACTGTATGCGCCTGCTTTTCGTCCTTGATTTAAGCTATTTCTTAATACCAAAACAAAGTCTGCGCCAGGGCTAATAACAATAAGCACACCTAATAACGCAAGAGTTACAAATTCCATATCGATTTCCTGTTTGAATGATGAAGTCTGGGATGTAGCGGAATTGTAGGCGTCTTTATTACTGACTATAATCGAAAAATATTCCCATATTGGTGAGAAAAACTCACAGATGCGTCACCTGAAATCTTTTTATGTCTTCCACGTTGCGGCGAGTTCTTCAAGCTACACTGAAGCGGCTGACAAACTGAACATTACCCACGGAGCCGTGAGTAAGCAGATCAAGCAACTTGAGCAATATCTGTCTCAACCTTTGTTCTTCAAAGAGGGCAGGAAAGTCGTGTTGACGGCAGAAGGCGAATTACTCAAGACATACACAGAAACGGCATTCCAAACGCTAGAAACAGGCGTGAATACGCTTATGCAAGAGAAGCATCAGCATCTTGAAGTGTCTTGTGAACCGACATTAACCATGCGCTGGTTGATGCCAAGGTTGGCCGCGTTTAATGATGAACACCGTGCTGATGTTCGTTTGTCGACGGCTGGTGGCCCGGTAACATTAGGATCAACTGGGCTTTCGATGGCGGTTCGTCGAGACGATTTTGCGCAGCATCACGATTACGACAAAACCATTCTTGTGGAAGAGTGGGTGGGGCCGGTATTTTCTCCTGAGTATTGGCAATCCATTAAAGACAATTTGAAAGCAGCTCGATTGTTGAATAGCCAAACCAGACCGAATGCTTGGGCGGATTGGCAGCAATCAACACGTTGTGAAACTTTCAACGGCAACACTCAGCAATCATTCGCGCATTTTTATTTTTGCATACAAGCAGCGGTGGATGGCTTAGGCGTCGCAATGGGATCGTATCCTTTTGTCATGGACGATATTAAGCGTGGTAATTTGGTCGCACCATTTGGGTTTTCTCCATCAAGTTGCAATTACGTTTTATTGAGTCAAGATAAAAAGCGTACAGAACTCGAACATAAATTTATCACGTGGTTACAAACGCAAATGGCAGAGTGTGTGCCACTGTCATCACAGCAGATTACGCAAGGCGAATAGAAGGCATAGAGCGAGATTACGTCAGTCAGTTTTATGGAAAAAGGCTTAGGAAATTGGAAATGGAAAACCTCAATATTGTTGAAATCAAATCATTTGTTCCGGCGAAAGATTACGCGCTATCAAAACGTTTTTATGAGGCGATTGGCTTTGAAATGGCATCGGACTTCGGTGATGTAGCATACTTCTCTCAAGGTAGCTGCGCGTTTCTTTTACAGAATTTTTATGAGCCAGAACACGGTAATAACTTCATGATGCACTTGCTCGTAGAAGACGCAGAAAGCTGGCATCAGCACTTATCCAAAGTGGGTCATGAAGAATTTGGTT
This sequence comes from Vibrio sp. 1288, assembly GCF_033344475.1. Lineage (NCBI taxonomy): Bacteria > Pseudomonadati > Pseudomonadota > Gammaproteobacteria > Vibrionales > Vibrionaceae > Vibrio > Vibrio sp. 1288. The sequence goes on along the minus strand of NZ_JAWPOX010000005.1, from coordinate 43,951 downwards.
CGCGTTTGACAGAGCTAGTCGAGCAACCTTGGGGCATACGCGAATGTTGTTTGTTTGACCCTAGTGGCGTTTTATGGCGAATTGGCCAGAACATGAATACTGACTAAAGCCAGTCTTATTTTCACCGCATCTACGCGCAGGTATTGAGATCTCGATATCTGCGCGTTTTCTTTTTTACTTAGCCTTGCCAACGTTTGTAGCGCACTCACGCCTTTTTCGAGGTGGTGTGCGATGGGCTAACGCCAAAAAACTCCTCAAGCAGCATGGCTTTGAGTTCCGCTCTGACTTCTGCGCCACCGATTAACGCCAAAAGTGCGAGTCCTCCTGGAATAAGGATGACCATTAATATCGGTCTTAAAATATACGAAAAGCAGAAGATGGTCGGGAAGAAAATCAATCCTTGGCCTAGTTTGTTTAATACGTACATGAGCGATTCCTTTTGTTTTTATATAAAATGAGCATGCTCAATTTTATAAATGAGCGCGCTCAATTTGTCAATCTCAACCACGCAAGGTATGATCCTTTCAGGCTCATTAAGCAGACACATCAATGACGAAGCGACAACAAACCAGAGATAAAATTCTAAAAGCCGCATGGGCATCTTTTGCTCAAAATGGCTATGACATGACGACCACAAGGCAGATAGCGAGAGAAGCAGGAGTAGCCGATGGCACAGTGTTTAGCCATTTCCCGACTAAACTGTCGATTTTGCGCGAAGGGATGCTGGCGCAACTGCAACAGATCAGCCAAGAAACGCTAGTCAGTGTGGAAGGTAAAACCGATATCGACATTGGTTTGGCGCTGACGGAGAAATACTATCGCTACTATTTTGCGAACGTTGAACTGAGCCGAGCTTTGTTGAAAGAGGTGATTTGGGATTTGGATTATTATCAGTCGTTTAACCAAGCTTTGTTTCAATTTGTAAACGGAAGCTCCGTCCTTGAGGGAAAAATAACGCTGATTTTTGACTGCTATTTTATGACGTTAATCTCGCACTTGAGCCGTGCAGGACCGGATGTTGAAGCGGCACTTGAAGAGCTTCATGCTAAGTTTCAGCAAATCATTGCGACTGCATAACATGGCCCCAACGCAGGATCTGAAAGAATATACTGCCTGTCATCTTATTTGCTGGACTCCCATTTTCTCGTTTCAGTTGGTGTCTCACCAAATAGCCGCTTGTAGCTTTGACTGAACTGCCCGAGATGGAAAAAACCAAAGTCAAAAGCGATTTCTGCAATTGTTCGATTATCTTCAGGGCTTTGTAGCACTCTACGTACTTGATTCAAGCGCATTCGATGTATGAACTGCTTTGGGGAAGTATTACAGCAATGTTCAAAGGTATACTGTAGTGTGCGACGACTGACGTGTACTGCATCACACAGTTCACTGACGGTTATCGGTGTACGGTAGTCTAGATCCTGTAGCTGTTGTTTTATACGGTGCATCACGTGTTGACGATGAGAGATTGATATCGGATGGCTCGTGTGCAGTGAACTGAGTGAGAACAACTCCAGCACAATATCTTTTAAGATTGCTTGATGTGTGGTTTCAGACCATCTTGGCTCGGCGGAACCAAGTAACGTGCCTAAGTAGTATTTAAGTTGTTGAATGTGTTTTTCCGTCAAACCCGTTAAGTGAAATGTGTTGTTTTGGATACTCCCAAGCTCAAGTTGATTTTCTATGATGTGAACGAAGTTTTTGTCGAGCACTATTCCATAGATAGAAAACTGCTCCGGTGTCATTAACTCAAAATCAGCGCCACCTTGCCTAAGCAAAATCTGGCTTGAATTAAACTGACTGTGATTTAGGTGTAGCGGCTTATTTTCCGCACTCAAACCCAACCAAATACCTCCCTCTTCAACCCTGCATTGCTGTCTTAGCGAGCGGTTACTGTCTTCACGAAACACATGGAAATTGGGAAATCGTCGTTCTCGAATTTGACCTAAAAATCGACCATCGCTGAGTTGGTCATATTCCTGTTGCCAGTTTATCAGACTCGCAGCTTGTTGGTTTGCATCCTTAGTGTGATGGATGCACAGCATTGGTGCAGTTTGGGGCATTTGGTTACTCATCCTTGTGATGCTCATTCCTTTTTTGTGAGTCATGTTGGAGCAGTATTTACATAACTCATTGTTTATTATTGGTTTATAAATGTTGCCAGTTTTTGATAACGCTACGGAACACATTTGGCAATACTTTCTTAAAGCTTATTGATAGTTCAGCAAAAAGCGAACCAAATAGTGAAGAGGAAGAGCAATGACGGTAACTTATCGTCGGCAACAAGGAAGTAAAGTCTATACCTTTAAGTCATTAGCTGACTTGATGGCGAAAGCGACACCGGAGCGCTCAGGCGATGCGTTAGCCGGGGTTTGTGCTCAGTCAGCGGCAGAACGTGTAGTCGCACAAATGGCGCTGTCTGAGTTACCACTTAAAACGTTTCTTAACGAGGCGGTTATTCCATACGAAAGCGACGATATCACTCGCCTAATTATCGATACGCATGACCTTGAAGCCTTTAAGCCGATTGAGCACTTGACGGTCGGAGATTTTCGAAATTGGCTGCTGAGTGAAGAAGCCGATGGTGAAACGTTGGCTAAAATTCGTCAAGGTTTAACACCAGAAATGGTGGCCGCAGTCAGTAAGATTATGCGCAACCAGGATTTGATTCTCGTTGCTAAAAAATGCCAAGTTGTCACGTCTTTTCGGAATACGATAGGTTTGCCGAGTCGCCTGTCTACTCGCTTACAGCCGAATCATCCCACTGATTCTCTCAACGGTATCGCAGCGACCATTTTTGATGGTCTGATGTACGGAAATGGCGATGCGGTTATCGGTATCAATCCGGCAACAGATAATGTACCTCAAGCTATTAAGTTAATGAACTTAATGGATGAGGTGATTCAACACTATCAAATACCGACTCAGTCTTGTGTGTTAACTCATGTCACGAACACGATCGAAGCCATTGAAATGGGTGCACCAGTCGATCTCGTTTTTCAGTCGATAGGCGGCACGCAAGGGACGAATGATACCTTCGGAATCGACTTGTCGATTTTGAAAGAGGCCCATGAAGCCGCGTTGTCTTTGAATCGAGGTAGCGTAGGAAACAATGTGATGTATTTTGAAACCGGACAAGGTACAGCGCTGTCTGCGAATGCATTTCATGGGGTCGATCAGCAGACTTGTGAAGCCCGCGCTTATGCTGTCGCGAAACAGTTCGATCCTTTGTTGGTTAATACTGTCGTTGGGTTTATTGGCCCTGAGTATCTGTTTGATGGCAAACAGATCATTCGTGCTGGGCTTGAAGATCATTTTTGTGGGAAGCTGCTTGGTTTACCCATGGGTTGCGACATCTGTTACACCAATCATGCCTATGCCGATCAGAATGACATGGATAACTTGCTGACACTATTAGGTGTGGCCGAGTGCTCGTTCATCATGGGTATTCCAGGGTCTGATGACATCATGCTCAATTATCAAACTACCTCATTTCACGATGCCCTTTACGCAAGAAAAGTACTCGGTTTGAAGCCAGCACCAGAGTTCGAACAATGGTTAATGGAGATGCAGATTTTCGAGAGCGTGCAAGACGTTCGGTTAAGTGAGCAAATCTCTCGCTCGTTTTCGGGAGCAATTAACCAACTGAATAAGGGGTATTCTCATGGGTAAAGTAATCACCATTGCTCAGTCCCCACAAGATGAGTCTGAAGTTGTCACATACAACCCGTGGGGCAAGTTACGTGACTTCACCTCTGCTCGGATCGCTCTGGGTCGTAGCGGGAACAGTGTACCAACCAACGAGTTACTCTCATTTCAGCTGGATCATGCCCAAGCTATGGATGCAGTGCATTGCAGTTTGAATATTGAGTCTCTCGTTGCTGGTTTGTCGGACTCTTACTCGATTCTTGAAAATACCTTAGAGCCTCCAGTGGTAGTGAGCAGCCGAGTAAGTGATCGGCTTATGTACCTGCAAAGGCCCGATTTAGGAAGGCAACTCGATGAATCTTCTTGGCAAACGCTCAACTTGATAGCAAATGAGCATAACACTGACATTGATCTTGCGATTGTTATTGCTGATGGACTTTCTTCCGTCGCAATTCAAAACCATGCCGTGCCTGTTGTTACTCGATTGATTTCTCTTTTAAGCGCTGATGATGAACATCAATGGAAATTCGCACCTATCACAATCGTAAAGCAAGGAAGAGTAGCGGTAGGGGATGATGTTGGTGAATGTTTTAACGCCAAGGCCGTGCTGGTTTTAATTGGAGAGAGACCCGGTCTAACTTCTCCGGATAGCATGGGTATGTATCTCACTTGGGGGGCTAAACGAGGCTCTAAAGATTCCCAAAGAAACTGCATTTCCAATGTGCGTCCCCAGGGGCTCAACTATGACGATGCCTGTGAACGCGCATTTTACTTGCTCAAGGAGGCTCGAAAATTACAACTGTCAGGAGTGAACCTGAAAGATCGCTCAGATATCAATGAGCCAAGTGGCGCAAGCGTTGAAGATAAACACAGCGACAACTTTTTAATTTCATCAAAGTAGAAGGATTTACTATGTCTAAACATCAGGAGTACTTGGCCAAAAGGCAGCTAAAAAGAGGCACCGCAGGTTGGATTTTACTTGCGGGCTTAGGTGTCTCGTATGTTATATCTGGTGATTTCGCCGGTTGGAACTTTGGCATCGCTCAAGCAGGATGGGGAGGCTTTCTTATTGCTGCTATCGCGATGGCAGTAATGTATTTCACGCTAGTATTGTCTTTAGCTGAAATGTCTGCGGCTATTCCTGCTGCGGGTGGTGGTTACAGCTTCGCAAGACAGGCGATGGGGCCGACAGGTGGCTTTTTCACTGGCTTATCAGTTTTGATTGAATATGCGCTCGCGCCTGCTGCGATAGTGATTTTTATTGGCTCAGCCGTGAATGAATTGGTTGGTATCGATGGCCCTGTTGTTTACGCACTTTTCTACGCCGTCTTTATCGCTATTCATATGGCAGGGGTTGGCGAAGCTCTCAAAGTAATGATGGTCATCAGCGGTTTGGCTGTGCTAGCTATTCTCATTACTGCTGCTGTGCTTATTGGTCACTTTGACGTTAATAACTTATTCGATATTGCTCCGGCGACGGCTCAGGCAACAGAAATCTTGCCGTTTGGGTGGTATGGCGTATGGGCTGCGTTGCCATTTGCAATGTGGTTGTTTCTTGCGGTTGAAGGTGTGCCTTTAGCGGCAGAGGAGGCAAAAAATCCGGCAAAAGATGTTCCCAAAGGCATCATTGGTGCGATGCTGTTTTTATTGCTAACCGCAACTCTGGTAGTCGTCCTTTTGGCTGGTGCGGTTGGCTCAAAGGTCATAGGCGATAGCGCGGTGCCATTAGTTGACGCCCTAAAGCTTACGGGCAACTCAACGGTAGCAATGGCCGTGAACTTACTTGGATTGGCTGGCCTTATCGCTTCTTTCTTTTCAATCATTTATGGTTACAGTCGCTTGGTGTTTGCGCTTTCCCGCGCGGGTTATTTACCGCAAACTTTGTCATTAACCAGTGACAAAAAAGTGCCTTCTCGTGCGCTTTTGGTTCCGGGCGTTTTTGGGTTCTTGGTTTCACTTACGGGTGAGGGGGACTTAATCTTGGCGATGGCTGTTGTCGGTGCGACTGTATCGTACGCATTAATGTCCTTGAGCCATATTTTATTGCGAATTAAACAGCCGGAATTAACTCGTCCATATAAAACGCCTGGTGGGATAATTACTTCGAGTATTTCTCTGGTGCTTTCTTTGGTCGCAATGACAGGTGTTTATGCTTTTGATCACTCAGCCTTTTTTATGACAATGGGATTGTTTCTTATCGGTGGTGTTTATTATGGGTTATACAGCCGCAACAAATTGGTGGCAGCAACCGCCGAGGAAGAGTTTGCCATGCTGTCTGTAGCAGAGCTAGAGCTTGAATCAGATGTCGTACGATAGTCACTTTGATTCTTTTTATTCAGCATATTAAGGGAGCCATAGGCTCCCTTTGTCATTTCTATCAAAAGTGCATAGCGCACAAATGCATCACTTTAACTTTATAAGTGTTTAATCATGTGAAAGTCTAGTCTGGATAACGATGGCGCAAATCCATCACAGGTAAAGGTTAAGTTTTCAAGGAAAGATCATGATAAACAAGGTATTTAATACACTTTTGGGAACAGAGTTACCGATTATTCAAGCGCCAATGGCCGGTGTGCAAGACAGCCAAATGACCATCGCCGTCAGTAATGTTGGCGGGCTTGGCTCGTTACCTTGTAGAATGCTGAACAAAGACGCCATCGTAAAAGAACTTCAACTTATCAAGCAGGCAACTAACCGACCGTTTAACCTCAATTTCTTTTGCCATGAAATGCCGGAGTATGACGCCAACAAGCACGAAAAGTGGCAAAAAACGCTGCAACCGTATTTTTCCGAGGTTGATGCAACCGTTCAGGCTCAGCCAAACGCTCCGACAAGGATGCCTTTCAATCATGATATTGCTGACGCGATTGAACCATTTGCACCGCCAGTGATCAGTTTCCACTTTGGTTTGCCAGACGATGATCTGTTAGCTCGAATTAGAGGGTGGGGAGGGAAGATCCTTTCGTCAGCGACCACGGTGGACGAAGCACTTTGGCTAGAAGCAAAAGGCGTTGACGGTATTATCGCCCAAGGCTTGGAGGCTGGTGGACACCGAGGTATGTTTTTATCGGATGATTTAACTACTCAATTAAGTTTGATGGCGTTATTACCACAAATCGCCAAACGGGTGAATTTGCCCGTTATTGCTGCAGGCGGAATCGCTGATAGAAGAGGGGTGGAAGCCGCGTTGAGATTAGGAGCGAGTGCCGTTCAAGTTGGCAGCGCCTATTTGTTGTGTGATGAGGCGAAAACATCGTCTTTACATCGATATGCCATTGCCAGTGAACGCGCGCAACATACCGCTGTGACCAATGTTTTCTCGGGCCGACCAGCGAGAGGCATTGTGAATCGCGCGATGTCGGAGCTAGGCTACATCAGTGAGTTTGCGCCGAAATTCCCATACGCCTCCATTGAAATGGCTCAACTAAGAGCGCTTATGGAAAAGCAAAACCGAGATGAATTCACTCCGTTGTGGTGCGGACAAAACTCGTCGGGTTGTAAGGAAATATCGGCGGCAGAAATGACATTGTCATTAGTGGAAGGCATCGATTTAAACTGATGTGCGTCTTACCTTTTAAAGCGATGCCGACTGAACGGTTACGAGTTATCCCTATACTTATGTAGTAAATCTAATGGGATGTGGCAGTAATCATTCGGAAAGTTTGTGAGTCTGTCTTGGTGCTCATCATCACTTGGTACATAATTTGTGAGTGGCAGTACTTCTACGGCGATCTTGTCGGCGTCCCGTCGTGCTGCGATAAACGCTTTCGCGATGGTGAGATGCTGTTCGTTTTGGCTATAAACACCAGTACGGTACTTCTCACCTACGTCTTCACCTTGCTTGTTAACGCTGTAAGGGTCGATTATCTCAAACAAATACCCCATTAAAGTTTCAACCGAAACTTGCTCAGGGTCGAACTGGGTTTTCACGCACTCTGCGTAGCCATCGTATTCGGATTGAGTGTTATCCGTTGTGCCATTTGCTCGCCCGGCTTCTGTGTTGATTACGCCCGGAAGGTGGCGCATAAATTCTTGCACGCCCCAAAGGCAACCGCCTGCGAAGTAAATTTCTTCCATTACTTTTATCCTAGTCTTTACCGTTGTTGGTATGTAGGGATCTAACCCCTCTTCTTCCATCCCATTTTCGTTGCCCTATTATCTGTTGATGGGAGCGATATTCGCAAGGTGCAGCTTGGCTAATCAGACCACGCGTTTTTTCCTTTTTACTTTCAAGTTCTTTTCATATGAAACATCAGGTGAGTATACTGTAAGCTCTTCAATAAGGAGCGAATCTGTGAACCCAAGACAAAATGAAATCCTGCAATTAGTGAACGACCGTAAACGCGTTCAAGTCACGGAGCTTTCTGACATCATTGGCGTGTCGGGTGTGACCATCAGACAGGATTTGAACTTTCTGGAGCAACAGGGCTACCTAAAGCGCGTTCACGGCGCAGCTACCGCGTTGCAAAGTGATGACATTGATGCCCGCCTAGAAGTACGTTTCGATATTAAACAATCGCTCGCAAACCAAGCTGCGGATTTGGTCGCATCGAATGAGACAGTGCTGATTGAAGGAGGCAGTGCCAATGCGTTGTTGGCTCGGACATTGGCTGAGCGCGGCGATGTGACCATTATTACGCCATCGGCGTATATCGCCCATCTCATCCGTAACACTTCTGCCAACATTATCTTGCTTGGTGGCGTATATCAGCACCAAGGCGAGAGTTTGGTCGGACCGCTGACTAAGTTGTGTATTGAGAACATTCATTTCAGCACAGCCTTTTTGGGTATTGACGGCTTCCATCAAGACACTGGCTTTACTAGCCGCGACATGATGCGCGCTGAGATTGCAGAAACCATCATTGCGAAAAAAAGGCGCAATATTGTTCTAACGGATTCTAGTAAATTTGGGCAGATTTATCCCTCATCAATTGGTAAGACTGACGAAATATCAGTGCTGCTGACTGACAAAGCCGCTCCGAAAAGTGACCTTGAACAAATCAAAAAGCGAGGTGTGGAAGTCATATTAGGCTGATTAAGCCACGCTTCGTTTTCGCTTCGCGAGCATTGCTGTTGGGGAGAAACCGGTGACTAGCATAGTGCCGCTAAGCACTAGAATTGTTCCAATGATGGTGTTAGAGCCGACGGGCTCATCTAGCACCAAGTAGCCCCATAAGATACCAAAAACAGGAACAAGAAAAGTGACAGTCAGTGCTGACGCTGGGCCGATATCAGAAACTAAGCGGAAATAGAGCAAATAAGCGAACCCTGTGCATACAACGCCGAGCGTGACAACAGAGCTCCATTCGAAATGACTTGGTTCTGCACGCATTGGTAAGAATGGTAGCAGCGGCAGTACCCAAATAACCGCCGCCCACATGCTGCCGTGAGCATTGTCAAAAGCAGGTACTTGTGGCGCATTTTTAGTGTAGTTGGTAGCAATGCCATAGCTGAAAGAAGCCATCAAACTGGCGGCAATAGGGAGCATGGCTTCTTCACCTATGGTTGAAGTATCTAAGCCGACCAAGACTGCAACGCCTCCAATGCCTATTAGCATACCGAGAACAGATTTCGCTGTGAGTGGGCTGCGGTACCAAACAAAGCCAACTAGTGCTCCCCATATTGGGGCGGTTGAGTTCAATATTGCTAAAGTTGATGCATTCAGGGTCTGGGCTGCGTACGCAAAGAGTAAAAATGGAACTGCGCTATTGAATAAGCCAATAATAAAGAAGTGTTTAGTATGCGCAGTTAACGTGAGTTTCTTCTTCAAATATACGGCGATCAATAACAAAGCGACGGCGGCAAATGTAACTCGAAATTCGATTAAGTAAGCTGGCCCGAATGTGTTGGCGGCGACTCGCATAAACAGAAACGAGCCACCCCAAATAGCAGCGAGGCAGAGTAAGCGAAAAAAACTGACGGCAGTCATTTGACATCCTTGGTCGAGGTCTAGCGCCTCATCGATTAATTGTTGCGCTAACAGTGAATTAAACCAAGGATGAGGTCAACCAGAAATGTAATGCCAGTTCCGGATCTGGCTAGCTTGGGCTCACGTTGATGGTGTGTTGTTGATTTGTGATGACTTAATGGCTCTCTGACCATACTGCGAATTCATTTCCACTCGGTTCAGTGAAGTGGAATCGACAGCCGCCGGGGAATTCGAAAATAGGGCGGATAATTTTTCCACCATGCTGCTCTACTTTTGTCTGAGTGGCCTGAATGTCTGAGCTATAAAATACTAAAAGTGCGCCACCATTTGCGGTTTGGTTTATAAACTCAGATTTGAAGAATCCGCCATCCAACCCTTGTCCTGAAAATGCAGAATATTCTGGACCATAATCGGTAAAGCTCCAGTCAAAAGCACGCTCAAAAAATTGTTTGGTCGCACTGACATTAGTGGAACCAAATTCAACGTAATTCAATTTTTCATGTTGATGCATGGTGAAATCCTTCTCGGTTACTATCGTTTCTAAGCGAACTTTTCTACGATGATGTCGTCCGCTTTTTCGACAAATAATGCGCCATTATCTCTGAGCTCTGTCAGCACATTCTCTACATTATCAGGCAGCACCGCACGAGTTGAAGCAAGATTAACTACCACATTGTAGCCAAGTTCCAGCGCTTGCATGACGGATTTTTTCACGCAAAAGTCTAAGGCAAGGCCACCGATAACTAAGGTATCAATCCCGTTGAACTTTAGAAATTCATGCGCGCCTGTCGTTTTGGTGTCGGCAATATCATGGAAAAAAATACCGTAAGGGTGTGCGTCAGGATCCATACCTTTATTAACTTGAAAATCATAGTCCAACACGGGTGGTAAGCCATCTAGCAGCTCAGAACCTGTTGTGCCAAGCACACAGTGACGGTTCCACTTTATATCCACATTCGGTAAACCAACGGGCTCAAGCATATTGGATGGCGATTCTGCATCCCACTTTGCTTTTGGTGGGTGTAAGTCACGACTGACCAGTTTTAATCGGCCTTTGGCATGATTGTTCAAAAGTTCCGGTACGATTTCCAACGCACCTGCAACGGGCAGTTCATCTGGACATAACTCACTAAAGCCTTTCTCTGGATCAACGTCGATCACTGCTGTAGTTTGATAGTTTACTCGAACAGTCATGGCAGACTCCTTGTCTGTCTGATTGTCTGCGTTTATCCACGCAAACAGTTTTGAAAAAAGGTTACTTCGTCGCTAGTCAGCGTATATACCATTGCGGGTTTTCCACCTTTGCCTTTGTTGGTTGAAGCGACTTTATTAGTGGGTTTTAGTACGCCTGAATCTATCAAGCGGCGCTTAATCGTCATTCGGCTGATATCAATACCAAACTCTTGATAAGCAGAAATGATGTCCGCAACCAAAAACTCTTTGTCTAATGCAAACAAAAGAACCGATGTGTATTCAATGGATGCACGAAGCTTTTGCCACGCTTTTTCAATGGTTTTTTGATGATCAAATGCGAGAGTCTCTTCTCCATTGAGAATAGCCTGTAGCGAAAACCATTTAAGTTGGCATTCCGGTACACCTGCATTATTTATTTGCTCTACATTGTTACGATCAACTAAGGCGTAGTGCGTAATGTTTAAGCTCCAGTCTTCTGGATCGCGTTTTGGATCACCGTCGATAAACGCTTCGCTAAAATGGCGAGGGTAGGTATGGATTTTCTCACGGCAAATTCGGCGACGCGCCGCTTCAAAGTTTTCATCGGCCGGGCGTCCGCCTTCACTGGTTAAGTCTTTATCAAAGACAAATCCGCCCGGTAGTGCCCAGACTCCATGGTATGGCCGATTTGGATTTGAACGTTTAATCAACAACACTTCCAATCCCTTATCGGCACAGCCAGATAGCCTGAATGGAATAATGTCGACAGATACGATCATGGTTGGGTCCTAATATTGATTTGTAAATAATCTAGCGCATAACAAGTGGTCAATCAATGGGTAAGTAACGAGTTGTTAGAAACGTTTTTGGTAGTGTTCGTAATACGGTTTGAGCATAAATTTACGGATGACTCTGACTTATTCACAATGCTTGCTCGAATTCTAGACAAAAAAACCTTATAAAAATGAGTGGTTAGTAACAAAAGTTGACAAACTATAGATGGGTGTTTATTGTTTACGCAAATCAGTTAGTAACAAAAAGTTATATACCCAGGAAGGGCATGTAGAAGGGCACCTAATGACCACCAAACTATTTTCTTCCCGCATCATTCAAAGCGCTTTGGATTTCGATGTCTACAAAGTCAATATGATGAGCGCTGTAACAGCGCTTTACCCTGATGCGATGGTGTCATATAAGTTTATCGTGCGCAGTGAGGAAGACCTCTCTGAGCTTTTGCCTGAGGTAAAAGCCGAAGTCCTTAAACTGCAAGATATTCAATTTACGCAAGAAGAAATTGAATATATTAAGCGTGTCGCGCCTTACCTGAATCCTGACTTTGTTGATGCACTGCGCCATTTCCGTTTCAACCCACAAAGTGATGTCTCTTTCCATAATAAAGCCATGGCTGATGGCTCAAGCCAGTTAAGAATTACCATTAACGGTTTGTGGCGAGATACCATCTTGTACGAAACGATCATCATGAGTATCGTGTCTGAAGTTCGTAGCCGTCAGCGTTGGTCAGATATCCCTGTTGCGCAATTTACCACTGTTTTAGAAGAGAAAGTTCGACACCTAAAGTCGGAACTAAAACGTCGTAACATTACTAACTTTAAATTTTCTGACATGTCGACGCGTCGACGTTTTTCCTTTCAAGCTCAGCGCACTATGCTGGAATATTTGTGCCAGGAAGTGCCGGAATGTTTGACAGGAACAAGCAACTATCACTTAGCAAAAGAGCTAAACTTGACGCCTATCGGCACGGTTGCTCATGAATGGTTTATGGGACACCAAGCTCTGGTGAATGTGCGAGATTCGCAAAAAGTGGCGTTGCAACGTTGGCAAAAAATGTTTAATGGTGCACTAGGTATTGCGTTAACCGATACGATTGGTATCGATGCTTTCCTTAAAGACTTTGATGAAGAACTAAGTAACGCGTACTTCGGTGTACGTCACGATAGTGGTTGCCCTTATAGCTGGGGTGAAAAAATGATTGCACACTACCAGTCGCTGAATATAGACCCATTAACAAAAACACTGGTGTTTACCGACGGACTTAACTTCGAACAAGCGTTAGATATTTGCGAGTATTTCCAAGGACGTATTCAGGTGAGTTTTGGTATCGGTACTTTTCTTGCCAATGATATGGGTGATTATGTCAATAAAGATGGTGAAGCCTACCAGCCACTTTCTATCGTGATAAAAATGGTCACGTGCAATGGTTCACCGGTCGCCAAAATCAGTGACGAACCTGAGAAAGCCATGTGTGAAGATATCTTCTTTTTGATGAATCTCAAGCGCCGCTTTGAACAACCTCTTGATTTAAATGAGTGTCGTAAAATGATCGATCGTTTAGAAACTGAAGGTCAAAATTATCTCATCGACGCGTAGGCGTTATCCTCTCTCCATGATAAGCACCCTCTATCGTTACGACAAATTTATATAGGTAAACGTGGAGGGTGATTTCGTTATAGTAATATACAGAAGTAACCAGACACAGCGCAGGAAAGCACTCAAAAGTTGATGTGTTATCTGCCTTTGATTGGTGTAAATCGATACGTTACAGCATCGTGGACGGTGTATCTCATCCGACACTAAACTCAGTCTAATCACGTAGTTTATTCCCACGTACCATGAGCTCACTCGGGTATAGACGTCTATCTGCTTTTATGACTTTGGGCTTCACGTAGTTGCTTGAATCAGGAGTCAAAATGAACCTAGTAGTACATTTGCAAAAGAAAGCGATCCGAAAATATGGCTATGAGATGGCCACTCGCCAAGCATGGAAGTGTGGTATCAAGGCAAATCTTGTAAAGCGCGTGATTGGCCTTTTTAAAGGACAAATTGTTTGTGTGGTTGAAGGTTGCCGAGCAGAGTTTTCTTCTCCTCTTAATAACCCCCTTCACGAAGATGACAAGCAGGGGCGATATGTGTTTGTTGGCGGTGTATGCTGGGAACCAAATAACATTATAGCGCCTGGTTTCCCTGATTTTATGTTTATGCACGTGCGTAATCTAAGCCACCGTCATAAGTATTTAACGGATGACGAACTATTTTTGAGCTTGGCTTAAAAATAAATCTCATAGACTAGTCCAGCCCAATCATAATCAGTAGTGATACAGTTTTAGCTCTGTTGACATTCTGCTGAGTGTTTCTTGACGTACCTCTTATAAAACAGTGTTTCTTTACTTGTTAATAACAGAGGGTTTGTTTTCGTCTGATGTGATTTCCCTTTTGCGATTTACCATAACGCTCATCAAAGCAAACCATACTGGGATGTAAATCATGAATATGAAATCTATCGCAATTGCAACGGCAGTTGTTGCTGTACTAGCAGGCTGTAAAGACAAAACGCCACCAGCTCCAACTCAAGCAAACATTACTTTGGTTGAAGCGGTGACTGAAACGGTGAAAAAGCCGCACCAAGTATGTAAAGACGTGGTAGTAACCGAGCAAGTTGCCCCTGCGGATGACAATAAAATTATTGGTACGGTTGGTGGCGCAGCAGCTGGAGCAGCGCTGGGCAACCAAATCGGTGGTGGCTCAGGTAAAGTGATTGCAACTGCAGCTGGTACGATTGCTGGTGCACTGACAGGTCGTAAGATCCAGGAGAATGTGCAAAAAGGTGATGTAGTAACAACGACGAAAAAACAGTGTCATACAGAATATACGACATCTGATAAAGTAGTGGGTTACGACGTCACTTACGAAGTTTCAGGTGCACCAACGACGGTTCGTTTGGCGAGCAAGCCAGCGACAAAAACGTTCCCAATTCAAGATGGTAACGTTGTTCTACCACAATAGTTAGCGACTTAACCGAAGCGATTAACAAGCCCTTTTATCTTTGAGATGAAAGGGCTTTTTCACATACGCGGCGTTTTCATCTGTTTTCCTATTGGAATGTGCGGCCAGAAATACCCGTTAATTTCCGTGTTCGATACAATCACTTTTCTAAAAGTACGAACGGAAAAAACATGGAAGATTTTTACCTGACCGAGCACGGTTTGGCTGGTTATTTCGAAGCGCAATGGTTCGACAAGTTCATTGAGGATCAACAGATTGAGATGATAACCAGTCGCTCAAAACAAGTCCCACTTTCTTTTTTGTCATCACCTCACTGCTCCCAAGTTGCTGATTTTATTGCGCAGGCGGTAATCGAAAGCAGCGTTCAGCCGTATTCCCTACTTGAGGTTGGGGCGGCGCTGGGAAGAAATTATTATGAGTTAGTGCAACGCTTACCTAACCTTAGAGAAGCGACGCTTGTGGAGCCTTCAAATAGGTTAATGGATGGCTTGAAGCAACTATTAATAGAAGAACAACGCGTCGAGCTTACTTACCTTCACGATGTGAACACCTTAAACACTTTAGAGGTAGAGAATAGAGATATCGTACAGAAATGTGCTCATGTTGATTTGACGCTAATTAACCAGCCTTTTGAGCTTGATACTCTCCAATCTCGCTTTGATTTAGTCGTATGTTTAAATGTGATTGATCAATGTGAGTCGCCACTTAGCGTGATCAATGCTCTAAAAAAAACCACCAAGGTGGGTGGGCTGATCGTTGTCTCTTGCACTTATCAGTGGAACGCGAAACACATCAAAAATAAAGAAGAGGCGGTTGATGATATCAAAGAATACTTTGCTGAAGGCTGGCGTCTAGTGTCGGAAGCCGATCATGAATATCGCATCCGGTTTAATGATCGCTTTGCAAGGCAGTTTTTATCTCACGTAGTCGCTTACGTAAAAACCGATTAGAGCCACATAAAAAAACCGAGCACTTACGGCTCGGTTTTTTAGTCTTTGGGTTAGAGCACAACTTTAAGTAACGTGCGCTTCTTGTTGCTCTTGCAACTTTTTCTTGCGACGCTCTCGTTTAGAAAGCCAAACCAGAGGCACAACAATCATAATGGTTCCTATTGCCATAAATATATCAGGCACTTCTCCAAACCAAATCAATCCCACAAACACGGCACCAATTAAGCCACTGTATTCAGCGCTGGCAATTTTGTTGCTATCGATCGAGCGGTAAGCGATGACACATGTTGCTGCATAAATCATGATGAACAAACTTGAGCCAGCAGCAACAGGGAAAGCACTCCAGTCCCAAGGTTCTGCTTCGATCAGAACAAGCAAGAAGGCTACT
Organism: Vibrio sp. 1288; assembly: GCF_033344475.1. Taxonomy (NCBI): domain Bacteria; kingdom Pseudomonadati; phylum Pseudomonadota; class Gammaproteobacteria; order Vibrionales; family Vibrionaceae; genus Vibrio; species Vibrio sp. 1288. The sequence goes on along the minus strand of NZ_JAWPOX010000005.1, from coordinate 28,065 downwards.
GGAATACCTGCCAAGTTTGTCATCAATAACGTTTGCATCACAGACTGATTTTTTGGCAGTTTTCGAATGAGCAAGTTATTGATTGCTAGAGTAATTGCAACAACTAAAGCTGAAATCGCTGCCCAATCGATTTGGTCTGGACGAATGATGACCAATACACCGGCAAAGCCCATTATCGCTGCGGCGACCGATTGCTTAGACAACTGTTCTCCAAAAAAGATTGCTGCAAGCGGCAACATGATCAATGGCGCGGCGTAAAAGATCGCGTTCGCAGTTGCGAGCGGTAAAGATGAGATCGCCAAAACCATGAATATTGCACCAAGTAACCATACGTGAGCGCGAACAGCATGCCACTTAAACCCTTCAAGAAAAGGCGCATTTTTTGTTAGCAAGTAGACTGGCAGCAGGAAAAGCACCGCTGAAATTTGTCGGAAAAAGACAAATTGAAAAATAGGCACTTCATTTCCGACACTTTTAATTAAAGAGTCCGAAAGCACCGCAATGAGATTTCCAACAATTAATAGCAGCATCGCTGCTCCGACCGATGTAACTTTCACTTTTCCTCTCCTCTTTCTTTGCCAAAGAGTAGGTGATGTCATAGGATGAAGTGAAGTGATATTTATTAGTTTAAGTATGAGATTTTTAGATAATGAAATTGCCACCACTCAGAGCGGTTCACTGTTTTGAATCTGTTGCCAGAAACTCTAGCTTTTCGCTTGCTGCTGAAGAACTCAATGTGACGCAAAGTGCCGTTAGCCACCAGATACGATTATTAGAAGATTATTTGGGTGAATCATTATTTATCCGTCAAGGCAGAAAGCTCTCTTTGTCCGATACGGGCACCCGCTATTTAGAGGATATTAGCCCAGCAATTAGCTCAATTGCGATGGCCAGCCAAAAGGTGCGAGAAGGGGACAAAGGCAGCATACGGTTGGCGATTTATAGCTCGCTTGCCGTAAAGTGGCTTATTCCGCGTTTGTCTGATTTTAAGCGCTTACATCCAGAAATCGATCTGACACTCAATATGGTCGTTGGTGATCCTGAACAGACAGACAGCGTTGGCGATTGTTTTATCACGGTAGAAAAGCCAAAGCGAAACTACATGTCGGTAAAGTTATACGCGGAGACGCTGTATCCGGTCTGCAGCCATAAAATTTGGAAAGAGTTGCAAGATCAACCGATTCCAGAAGCGCTTTGGCGATACCCTATTTTGTCGACAGACTCAATTTATCGTGAGAGAGGAAAAGACTGGGCTGAGTGGTGCAGAGCGGGCGGTTACACCTTGCCGAAAGATGTCGATGTTCAACATTTTAGTCATATGTTGTTGGCAATAGAGGCGGCGCGTTATGACCAAGGCATCGCATTTGCGAATGATTTTATGCTCAATGAAAGAGATAAAGCGCACGATTTGGTGTATATCCCTTCTCATGGATTGGAAACCGGAGACAGCTTTTATTTTATTCATAAAAAGAGTCGAGCCAAGCAAGCGGAAATCATCAAGCTCACTAACTGGTTGAAGCAGCAATGCTTGTGAAATGACTAAATTGTCAAAATTAAGAAAGAAAGTGGCAAAGTTGTGTCTAAATATTTCATGTTTTATTGAGTTTTTATTCATTAACATCCACTTGGTTTTGAAACCAAGTGAAATGGACAGCATGGCATGCTTAAGGATGGGCAAAACACAACCTCAATAATTAACAGGCAGTGAAATACAATGTTTAAAAAAACATGGCTAATGACAGCCCTTCTAGCAACATGTTCTGTTGCAAACGCAGCTCCTTACGTTGGTGCATCTGTAGGTCAAGCATCGTTTGGTGATGTTAATGGCTCTATCAATGGTGGTGGTACTAACGCTAGCACTAAACTTAAACTTGAAGATGACTCAAGCCTTTCAGGCAAAGTATTCGGTGGTTACAAATTCAACGAATACATTTCTCTAGAAGCAGCCATTGGTGGCTACGATGCTTTAGACGGCAAAGTTGTTACTGTTGGTGATATGAAGTATCTATCGATTCAGCCAAAAGCGACTCTACCGATTGGCGATCGTTTCAACCTTTTTGCTAAAGCTGGTCTTTCTTACTTCAATGCTGAATTCAAAATTAGCAACTCTGTGATTGACGGTAGCGCAGGCCATACCACCATTTCTGACAGCACTGTAACAGGCATGTACGGTTTAGGTGCAGAGTTCGCTATTACTGAAAACTTTGCTCTACAAGTTGAATGGGAATACATGATGCCTGAGCTAGACATTGCGAAATTTGGCAATGAAAAAGTAACGGTTGATGCAGACATCAATGTATTCTCTGTAGGTATGAGCTACCGTTTCTAAGAATACTTATTCAAGTTACCTCTTGGCTTAGTAAACGTTTTTGACTTCTGTTGGTCGAGCTGAGTCCAAGCTTTGAATTTGTTTAGATATAGCACAGGAAGTTTAGTTGCTAAGCGTCCTGTGCTATTTTTTTGCTTTGGAATAACTCTTAGGAATCTTTGTGAACGATGTCAATCTTAGGTATCTGGATCTACTGTTAAAGCACTTTGAACCTCACCAGTATCACCTTGTTACGCTTTCTGAGCTAGAAGCGGTGATTTGCACGTCGAGGCGCAATGTTTCTATTGTGATGAAAAAGCTTGCCACTTACGATTGGGTCGATTGGCAACCTGCGATTGGCCGAAGTAACGCTAGCCGTCTCAGTATTAATATTTCCCTCCAACAAGCGATGACCGAGTTTTTGGTTGAGGAGCTTGGCAGAGGAAGAATGAACTCAATAACGAAACTTATTGATTGGTTCGGTCAAACCGCGGTTAGAGCACTGACTATCGCTTCTGAAAAAGTGAATCGATTGAACGAATCAAATAACGCTATTTTGATTTCTTCTTACCCTTGGGTATCCAAAATCGACCCTGCGAATACTTACCGTCACACTGAATTACACGTCGCGAAAAGCGTTTATGACGTATTGCTGACCCAAAATTCCAATGGTGGTATCGAGCCATCGTTAGCACACGAATGGAAAATGGAAGGCAAGGTAATGACGTTATGGTTGCGGCCAGGCATATATCGCCATGATGGCGAGCCCCTTAATATACAGGATGTGGTTTGGAGTATAGAAAGACTCAGGGAGATAAAAGGACCAGTTCACGAGCTCTGGCAATGCATTGATAGCGTGGTTGCAGAAACATCTAACTGCTTAAAAATCATATTGAAGTATCCGAACAAGTTGTTTCCATACATGCTAGCAACTCCTCATGCGTCTATTCTGTGTCGAGATGTCGTCTCTTTCGGTTCTAGTTATTCCTACCACATAGGGACTGGGCCATTTAAAATCAGCGGCTGGAACCAGGAGAGTATGACTCTTGAAGCGCACAAAGAGTATTTTTCAGCACGCGCATTGTTAGATCAAATAACGCTGTCTCATGGTGATGTTAAAACCTTAAATATGTTGAGCTTTAACCAAAGCTCCGATCACGTTGAAGTGGAAAAAATTAGCGCATTTTCATATCTGATCTACCGCGAACGCGCGGAATCCCAACTCACAAAAGAGACTTGGTATCAACTCGCTGATTACATCCATGTGCAAAAGCGAATTTATGATGCGCCAAGTGCCGTTGACAGCATTCAGTTAGAGACTCATGAGCAAGATTTATCAATAACAGATGGTGGTGTGATACCTAAACTGAAAGGTAAAGTGGTATTAGCTGAACCTGTCTGGACGATACCGAGTTTAATTCGTCATTCCGAATGGTTGCACAGTGTGATTCGTGCGACGGGATTGGAGTTGGAGATCGTCGTTATTGATGACATTAGTTTTCCTGAGGTAGTGTCTCACCAAGCAGATTTGCTCTTCATTGAGGAAGTCATGGAAGCACCATTTGAATATGGCATCTTCGAATGGCTGTCGATAGCAACTGGACTGCGTTTTAGTTTTGATCAAAGCCAGATGTTAAGCCACAGAGAAAAGGTTCGCAGGGCGATGGCTGATGATCACTCGCTGCAGTCTTTATTAAACCTAGAGAAAGCGCTGCGCGATCAGTACCTATATTTGCCTTTGTTTGTTGGCTACGAAGAAGTGACAAAAACACAGCAAGTGCGAGGTGTGCAGGTGAAGAATACAGGCTATAGCGACTTACATAGGTTATGGATTGCTCATTCACACTAACGTCTGTGTGCAAGATGATGCAAATGTCCAACGCATAAAGCCATCGAAATGATGGCTTTATAAGGGCGTGTCGGATTAGAAGTTGTACGACACACTTGCGCCAACAACCCATTGGTTTGCACTATCAACGATAGAAGAGTCGCTGATACCGCTGCCTAGGCGCGTGTATTGTGTCATTTGGCTTACTTGCCAGTTGTCGTTGATTGGCATAACAAGTTTGTAGCCCACACCATAGCTTACCGTTGAATCACCTTTGTATGCTTTGCGGTTTGCGTTTGCTTCGCGTTGTTTTACACCAAAGTAGTAATCTACGTAGTCTTCACTTTGATAAGTTAGGTTAGCAAAAGGAACAAAATCAACACTACCGAATTTCATTATGTGGAAGTAAGTCGCGCCCGCTAAGTAACCTTTGTAAGCACCGCTGATATCGTGCTGAAGGTATGTAGAAATGACGTTGTTTTGATCCAGTGTAAAGTCTGCGTTTAAACCTAGATCGACGGCGAAACGGCGTTTATCTGTGCCTTTCAGGCTTTTCGCTGTATCACCGTCGCGCATTACACCGCTACCTACAAGGTAGGCACTCATGTTGATTAACTCATTGGTGTTACCGAAGAAGCGGTAGTTAATGCCACTTAGGTCGGCATTAAAGTCGTCACCATGGTAACCACCGTTGAGAATTGGTGCTGTATTATGCTTTTGATCTTTGAAAAGATCGCTGCCTTGAGCCACACCAGCTTCTACGTTCCAACCGCCTTCGTTGTTGTAGATGTTACCGTTACGAATGTAAGTATCGCCAGCGAAAGCTGAGCCAGCAGCTGTCAGAGTAAGTAGTGCAATTAATGTTTTTTTCATCATTTTTCCGAGTTGTTCTGTTTTGTTTTGAACACTGTACAAAATGACGTTGTAAGCATCTATCGGCAAAGCGTATGGAAATGTAATGAACAATCAGGGTAAGAAGCAGAATGTTGCTTCAGAATAGAAAGGTTGCTGGAATAGCTTTCGTTAAAACAGCGAAAAAATCCGAGCTGGGGTGGCTCGGATTTTGGGTATTTATCAGGTATTGATACTAGCTTCTTACTGTTTCGTTAAGTTGTATAGTGGTGCTAGGTCACCCGTTACTTTTTCGCCATTCATGTCTAGCTTCATAAGTACGTTTTCACCAACAAAGTATTGGTTTGGTGCATCTTCATTTGTCAACGTTACGATGCTGCCATTTGCGTCCCAAGTGAATTGACCTTCAGATTTTGATTGACCGTCTTCTTTGTCTTGGTAGCTTTCTTCAAGTACGTAAGTGCCATCTTGATTTAGTGTGATGGTCATATCGATACCAGCACAATCCGCGCAAGGTAGTGTTCCTTTGTAGGTGCCGTTCCAGTCCAGAGCACTTTGTGCGTTGTGTTCAGAGTCTACAAATGTCTCTTCAGTAATTACCTGTTCTTCTTCTACTGGTAACGTGTCAATTGTCTCAGTCGTAACGTCTGCACTGGTGGTGACTTCAGTTTCCGTTGCCTGAGGTACTTCAACTGCGCTTGTTTCGGCAGGTTTCTCATCTTGACAGCCTGCAAGAATGATTACCGCGCCTGTTAGTGCCAACATTGTCTTTTTCATTTTATCCCTCTTTTAATCAAGATTTTGTATGAGAGTAATAGTAGACATTTATCGAGGATTTGCGTCATCAAAAAGCAATAGAATGATCTAACTATGTCAATAAAACCGGATATGAGCATGAAATTGTCAGGAAAATCAGAACAATGTAAATGTTGCTTTGGGTATCAAGCTTGAGCCCACAGACAAATATCTAAAAGGGGATTGTGAGCGAGTTAATTGATAACAGCTCACATTGTTGTGAGCTGTATTATCAACATCATCTAAGAAACGTTATTGAAGCTTGAGTGTGAAGTGCCTCGTTTTGTGCTTCGTTGATCAGAAAACAGCTCCGCAATAACCTGACGATTTAATTCGCCTTTCAAATGGCCGTGCTCATCGATGACGGGCAGTGAATGTTCACACGACATGACTTCAGTCAGCACTTGCTCAATGGCTAAATGTGGAGAGATGATAGGCACCTCTTCATAGATATCATCACGCCAATCTGATCGGTGAGTTAACTTCGCTGCGTTTAGCAATCCTTGCTGTGTTATCACGCCTTGATAGCCTGCATTGGTCTCATGGTAGGCATAATCACGTTTAACACGTTTCATTTCACTCAGCGCATCTTCAATGGTTTCAGCGCGAACACAGTACGAAGGTGGCTGCATCAGCGTTTCGACTGTCAGTGCTCGCGCTCTATTGACGTCTTTTACAAAGGCTTCAACGTACTCATCGGCAGGATGCAGTAAAATTTCGTCTGGTGAACCTTGTTGGACAAGTTCACCGTCTTTAAGAATCGCGATGCGATCGCCAAGTCGAAGCGCTTCATCTAAATCATGAGTAATGAAAATAATGGTTTTGTGCAGCTTCTGTTGCAGCTCTACCAGCTGATCTTGCATTTCGCTCCGAATCAGAGGGTCCAATGCTGAAAAAGCCTCGTCCATCAACAGTATTTCGGCGTCGGTAGCCAGTGCCCGTGCAAGGCCCACACGCTGTTGCTGTCCACCCGATAGTTGAGCAGGATACTGGTGCTTATAACCCGTCAGTCCAACGGTTTCTAACCATTCATTTGCTTTTTCTAAGCGCGCCTCTTTATTCATTCCCTGAACTTCCAAACCATATGCGATGTTGTCGATAACAGTGCGATGAGGCAGCAAACCAAAGCGCTGGAACACCATAGACATCTTGTGACGGCGAAACTGTTCAAGCTCTTTGTTCGAAAGTTGCATGACATCCACCCCTTCTACCAAAATCTGCCCCATGGTTGGATCGATTAATCGGTTGAAGTGGCGAATCATGGTGGATTTTCCAGAACCGGATAATCCCATAATGACAAAAATTTCACCCTTTTGAATTTGCAGGTTGATGTCTTTTAGTCCGACCGTGTGGCCCGTTTCCGTTAAAACCTGCTCTTTACTATGTCCCAACTTAACGCGCTCAATCACGCTATTGGGCTTGGGGCCGAAGATTTTATACAGACCGCTGATTTCGATAAGTGGACTAGTCATGTTTTGAGTCTCCTAAATGAGCTTGAGTGCGTTTCGCATACGCTTGTGAAGCACGATCAAAAAGGATTGCTAGGGCGACAATTGCTAAACCATTGAGAAGACCAAGAGTGAAATATTGATTGGTAATAGACTTTAGAACAGGCTGACCTAAACCTTTTACCCCAATCATTGATGCGATGACCACCATTGACAGTGCCATCATGATCGTTTGGTTAATTCCCGCCATGATGGTTGGCATTGCAAGCGGAAGCTGAACCCCAAAAAGCCGTTGCCGAGTGCTGGCACCAAATGCGGTTGCGGCTTCCAATACTTCTTTATCAACTAGACGAATGCCCAAATTGGTTAAACGAATAACCGGTGGAATCGCGTAGATCACTACTGCGATAAGGCCAGGAATTTTCCCGATGCCCAATAACATCACAACTGGAATGAGATACACAAATGCCGGCATGGTTTGCATGACGTCGAGTAATGGTGTTACCACCGACTGAATGCGATTAGAGCGCGCCATAGCGATGCCTATAGGGATACCAAGTGCGATGGCAAGCATAGTACATACAGTGATGATACTGAGCGTACGCATAGTGTCTTCCCACATTCCAAAATAGCCAATCAGAATCAGCGAACCAAAACATGCAGCGGCCAGTTTCCAAGAGCGGCTGGCGGCATAAACGAGAGTGGTGCAGACACCTAAAATAATGAACCAAGGTGTAGAAATCAGAAGTTTTTCAAACCAGACAAGAAACGCAAGGAGTGGATCAAACAGAGACTCAATGAGTTCACCATACTCGCGAGAGAAATCTCTGTAGGCGCCGTCGAGTGTTTTGCGAATCGCCCTGAGATCAGAGGCATCCATTTCCGGGAATTCGCTGAGCCAATTTGAGTCAGACATATGTACTTCCTTTTTCTGATATACCTAAGCGCTCTCAAGAAACTTAATTTGGCAAGAAGAGTAGGGCACCTAGGCCAAGTAATGTTCGTTCGACAGGTTCTGTATCGAAAGTATTACCCTTTAAGCTCAGGCCAATGTCGTCAAACTTCTCTTTTTCGTTTCTTAGGTATACATCCTTTTAAATAAAACAATCATTAGTGTTCAAACTAATGATTTGCTTGGATTATAGTTTTTCTTCTTCAATAAAATGAACACATTAGCGTGTATTTGTATGAAAAATCTGCGCAAACTAACGTTTTTATTATCCGGTTAATTAGAATTGATCTTTTTGTTCGTTTGTCATCAAAATCCCTAAATTATTAGATGTCTAATTAATGCTGATGTATTACGTATTTGTCGTGTTGATTTTTGCAAACTTAGTTTATTGGCATATGCTAAAAATGTTATTGGCATATGCCAGTTTAAGGCGTAATTTGACTCTGTGTTTTTGAGGGACAATGATGGCAAGACCAAAGATAGAAAGACGAATATGCGGACGTGCGGCTCACCATTGCTTTAAGCCCAATGGCATTCCATTTAATCAGTTGGAGCAAGTCGCCATATTACCAGAAGAGTTAGAAGCGCTACGTTTAGCCGACTTAGAGGGGCTTAGCCAGCAGCAAGCTGCGGAGCAGATGGGCGTTTCTAGACAAACTTTTGGTAACACAGTAAAAAGTGCAAGATTGAAAGTCGCAAAAAGTTTAGTTGAAGGTCATGCATTAGTTTTTCCGAATGAGGAGTCAAACTTATGATTTATGCTATTCCTAATGATGGTGAGCGGGTGGCAAACCACTTTGTAAAAGCACCATACATTGCTATTTATTCTGATACTGACGGTATGCTAAAAAACTTAGCGAACATAGCTTCTATGCCACAAGCGGGTTGTAATGCGAAGTCTCAGTTGATTCAGTCTCTACAAGGGTACAATGTGGATGCTGTTCTTGTGCGAAATATCGGTGAACGTGTATTGGCAAAGCTACTTAGCAGTGGCACGCCAGTATTTAGGCTGTCTACTCGTAGTTCCTTGGAAGATGTGCTTGCGGTTCCAAGAGAGCCTTTGATTGAGCCCTCTCAAGGACGCCCATCAAACAATCATAAGAAAAGTGTTCACAAACAAAAAGGCGGCTGCGGCTCCTGTGGTTGTGGTGGCCAAAAATCAAAACCCTCCTTGTTGGCAAGACCTAAGGCGCTACTCAAAGCAACATCTAGCCCTGCTATACTTAAGCTAGAGTCGATGGCTAATAAGGCAGGTTAATATGGTTTGGTTATTTACCTTTCTTGGTTTTCTCGCAATCATTTTGTTGATGTCACTTGGCGTCATTTTTCACAACAAGCGCATTCAAGGAAGTTGCGGCGGTTTAAACAACGTCGGTGTTGATAAAGTATGCAACTGCGAAACCTCATGCGCAGAACCTGAAAGGCGTTTATATCAAATCTCAGAGCCTAACTCATCACCTGAGCGCTAAGGCTTTTGGCCCATTGCGGCAAGGTTTGCCGAAACCAGTCCAAATACTTGCTGGTCTGCGGATTCTCTCTGGAGACCAGTATGTTGACTACCTCGACAACGATCCACGCTTTTGCTAGTCCGATATCGCGCGCCAATTCTGTTGTTTCACCTTTCTCTGCGCACTTTATATATTTGTCTGCTACGTTCAAGTAATCATCAAATGTGCCCATGCCCTCGATGAGCGGCGCTAAATCTATCGCGACATGCCCTGTAGAAAAGCGCTCCCAGTCGAACAGCACCAGCTCGCCATTTTGGCGCTGTCCCCAGTTTCCTGCATTGGTGTCTCCGGAGATCAAGTTCTGCCCATCGAAAAGGTGCGCCGATCGTTGTTGTAGCTGGTGGAAGAACTGTTCTGTCTCTGAGCCCAGTTTAAGTGTTGCGAGTGCTTGTTGAGTCGCTTGTGGTGTCCACTGGTGGCGGTGATAAACACCATCTGATGTTGGTGGAAGTCGGTGCAGTTTGACGAGTTGTTCAATGACTCGATCATCTTCAAGTAAGAATGCTTGCTCGACTGCGTGGGGAACGTATTCAATGTACAGAACGTTTTTCTGGTCGTCGAGTTGAATCAAGCGCGGTACGTGTATTCCAAGCGCGTTAAACTGCTCGGCATAGCGTTGATAAAACGCCACTTCTATTTGAGTAGGGTTACGTTTTTCTATTACTTGGACGCCATCTTTTTCGATGAGAAAAACTTTGGCACTGCCCATTTGGTTGAGTTCTTGTTGCGACACCGGACTTCCTGTCTTCATGTAGAGAGAGCTCACCTTAACCGCTGCACTCACGTTTTCCAATAGCCACGACAAAGTGCCTCAAAAATATTAAATGCAACTGTTTAAATATGATTTTGCTGTGAGTGTCTAAATTTTACACAGTCTCGCCTGTACTCCGATAAATTCGTTCTACGCTTACTATTCGTCTTAATAAAGGAGAACCAAAATGGCTGTAATGAAGCAGGATATTCCAAATCGTGTAACGGTTTACCATGACAATATCGATCAAGAACAAGAGCTGAAAAATGCGATGCTGCCAGAGAAACCGCGCTACTTTAACGGTGCTCCGACTTACAAAGCGAACAGCATCGAAGAGTTTGAAAGCAAAATCAGTCAGATAGGTTTGTCTCTCGATAAATAATTTTTCTTTTACCTAAAAGCGCCCTCAAAATGAGGGCGCTTTTTTGTTTATGTGATTGATTTGAATCGTAGGGAATTAACCTTGTTGTGCACTGCCTTGGCAGACCTGTTTTTGCACTGCTGGTGGCGCGGGCTCGTAATGGCTTAGAGTCATACTAAAACTGCCTTCACCACCCGTGATAGCTCGTAATCGACGAGCGTAATCTTGCAGCTCGTTTACTGGTGACTTGGCTCTGAGTAAGGTGAAGCTACTGTCGATTGGCTCGGTGCCTTCGATTAAGCCTCGGTTTCCAGATAAATCTCCAGAAACATCGCCAACGTTCGCGGTTGGGATGTGCAGTTCCATCTGGACAATGGGTTCTAGCACAATAGGATCTGCGTTGTTAATCGCATCTAAAAAGGCTTTCTTACCTGCGATGACAAACGCTATTTCTTTCGAATCGACGGAGTGATATTTACCGTCATAAACGGTGACTTCCACATCCTTAATTGGGTTGCCAGAAATCGCGCCTTCCTCTAACGCTTGCAAAATACCTTTTTCAACAGCAGGAATGAGCGCGGTTGGAATGGCGCCACCCACCACTTTGTTGATGAACTTAAATCCGGCACCACGTTCGAGTGGACGAACCTTCAATTGCACTTCACCAAATTGGCCTGCACCGCCACTTTGTTTTTTGTGTCGATAATGCCCTTCGGCAGGTTTGGTGATGGTTTCAAAGTATTCGACGCTTGGTTGGCAGGTTTCGACGTCCAGTTTGTACACGTTCGCCATCTTTTCTAATGCGACTTTGAGGTGAAACTCCCCTTGGCCGCTGATGATGGTTTCGTTGGTGCGAGCGCGATGTTCGATGCGCAGAGAAGGATCTTCACTGGCAATTTTATTCAGCACATCTCCTAATTTTTGCTCATCTCCACGCTTAAGAGGCTTCAAGCACAAAGAATACATGGGGTCAGGAAGATCCAACGTTTTGAGTTGAACACCATCTTCTTCGTGAGAGTCATGAACGATTGAATCGAATTCGAGATCATCCACTTTGGCTAAAACGCAGAAGTCGCCTGTAAGCGCGCGAGGGATCTCGGTTCTATCTTTGCCCTGCAGTTGATATAAGTGCCCAACCTTGAATGCCTTGTTGCTTTCGCCAATATAAAGCTGGCTGCCCGCATTGATTTCACCCTGATATACACGTAAGTAGGCAAGTTTTCCCATATATGGGTCGACGCTGACTTTGTACACGTGTGCGACGGTGTGCTCTAAGGTTTCGCAATTTACTTTGATTTTTTTGCCGTTCTTTTCCAGTTGAGGAGGGTTACCCTCGTTTGGCATGGGCATGATCTCCGCCAAGGTGCGTAGCAGCAGCTCGACGCCCGCACCGGTTTGTGCTGAGACAAAACAGACAGGAATCACATGTCCAGTTCTCAGTGCTTCTTCAAACGGATCATGCAGTTGCTCTGCGGTGAGTTCGGAGCCTTGTTCCAGATACAGTTCCATTAGTTCTTCATCGACTTCGATAACTTGGTCAATTAAGGTCTCATGAGCTTCATCTACCGTTGCAAGTAAGGTTTCTCGTCCCAATTCTGGTTCGAAATAGCAGTCAACTACAGATTCTCCGTCAGTCGAAGGTAAGTTGATCGGCAAGCAGTGGTCACCAAAATGCTCAACGATGTTCTCCATCAATCTCTCTAACTGATTACCGTGGTTATCGAGCTTATTGATGATGATCATCTGACATTTTTGCTGCTCTTTTGCAAAGGTGAATAGGCGATCGGAAGTTTGGTTTAGTGGTGTTTGAGGGTCGATGACAAGGGCGGATGTTTCAACGGCAGGAAAAACGCTGATAGTACGGCCAAGTAACTCGTTTTGTCCCGGAGTGTCGATGATATTGAGCCGGTGTTTATTCCAGCGCAGTGCGACTGGCGTTGCTTCAATACTGTGTTGATATTGGATGGATTGAGGGTCGAAGTCGGTAACAGTATCGCCTTTTTCTACGCTGCCTAAATGGTGGGTGGCATCGCAGGTGAAGAGCAGTTTTTCTATCAGCGTGGTTTTACCGGTCCCGGTTTGGCCGACAAAAGCGATATTGCGTATTTTATTGATAGGCATAGAGCCTCCTTGCAAGATGGCGTGAAAAACCTACGAATTGCTAGGAAGTGGGTTGTTATAGAAACCCACGCACTGCATTGGAGTAGGGCGGGATTACCGCCTATTCGTTTTCCACGTCATTTTCCGAATGACTCGATGCATAAGATCACCTTCTTGGACTACTGGAATCTTAGCATGCCTCAATAACCATATAATTTATGTGACTTATTTCATGATGGGGCTGATTGTTTTTTTTATCGAGATCATAAACTCAGAGGTTCTGACTTTTGGAGTAAAACCTCTGGATTGTTTAGGCTATTTGGAAAGAACGATTTCGCCGTCGCGATAAACCAAGCTTGGCGTTACATCTTGTCCTAGTAACACCGGGCCATCAAGATCGACAACGCTCGCCTGAGCAGCAATGGGTAACGCGGCTCGCATCGCCAGCGACGTCCCCAACATACAACCGGACATGAGGCTAAAACCGAGTTTTTGGGCGTCGTCGGCTAATAATAGTGCTTCAGTGAGCCCGCCAGTTTTATCTAGCTTAATGTTCACCATCTCGTATTTGCCAAGCAGTTGATGCAATTGCTCTCTGGTGTGACAACTCTCATCGGCGCAAAGTGGAATGGGGTGTGGAATGCTGGCGAGTACGTCGTCGCAGTCTTGTGGCAACGGTTGCTCGATCATGGTGATATTAAACGGTTCGAGTTGAGCAAATACCGTCGCGAGGTCGAGGTTTTGCCACGCTTCATTCGCATCTAAGACAATTTGTGCGTGCGGCGCGGCATCGCGTACTGCTGCAACGCGCTCAATCACGTTTTCACCATCCAGTTTTACCTTTAGCAGTTTTGCGCCTTGGCTAAGGTAAGCTTGTGCCTGTTTTGCCATCGCTTGCGGCGTGTCGATAGAAACCGTCATCGCCGTCACAATCGCCTCGGGTAACGTAAAGAGGTCGTGAACCTGCTGCTTTTGGCTCAAAAGCGCGTGAAGATGCCAAAGGGCGCAATCCAATGCATTTCTTGCCGCCCCTGCGGGTAATAACGATTGAAGCTGGCTTTTGAGAACCATGACATCAGCTTCGCCTTTGGCATACAAACTTTGCAGTTCATGCGCGGCGTGAGAAATCGCCTTAATCACCGATTCAACCGATTCACCATAACGAGGGTATGGCGTGCATTCACCTTGGGCGGTCATGCCTCGATGTTCAATTGTCACGCGGACTACGTGGCACTCTGTCCGACTGCCGCGAGAGATGCGAAATGGTGTCGCCATGGCAATCGTGACAGGTTCTACATGAATTTTCATCTCACTAGTTTTCCCTAAACCGCAGTTATTTTCTAAACCGTAAATGTTTCTTTAATTGTAAGGAGCCTACCTGCAACCGCATCAACGCCAAAACGTACAGGGTCGGTGACGGGCACTTGGTATTTGTCGCTCCAATCCTGGCATAACTGGGCTGCATCTTCTTCGCTGAGCGCAGAAGTGTTTAAGCAAATACCCACTAATTGAGCGTTTGGATTTGTTAGGCGAGCAGCGGCCAGATTCGCTTCTATCGTTTGTTCAATGGTTGGCAAGCTCACATGTGGTAAGTTCCGGATGTGTGGTCGACCAATCTCATGGCACAGTATCAGAGCGTCAGCTTGTGCGCCGTGAAGTAAGCCCAAACTTACGCCAGCAAACGAAGGGTTAAACAATGAACCTTGCCCTTCGATGATGTCCCAATCGTGATCGGTGAACTCAGGGCTGATCGCTTCTACTGCGCCGGAGATAAAATCGGCAACTACAGCATCAATCGAAATGCCACTGCCTGCGATGAGAATTCCGGTTTGACCCGTTGCTTTGAACTCTGCACGACAGTTTTTACGCTTCAATGCATGCTCAATGGCAAGGGCAGAGTACATTTTGCCAACGGAGCAATCTGTCCCTACAGTAAGTACTCGCTTGCCTGCGCGAGCTTTGCCATTGCCGACCTTGAGCGGGGCATCATAATGGCGAACATCATACAGTTTGGTTAATCCGCGTTGTTCTAGATCGGCAAGGAGAGCAAATTCCGCCAAACGTTGGTGCATGCCCGATGCAATTTCAAATCCCATCTCTGCCGCTTCAAGTAAGGTTGCTTGCCAAGCTTCGGGAATGACGCCTCCTGGATTTGCAGTGCCAAGCACCAGCGTTTTTGCTCCTTGCTGCTGCGCTTGTTGTAGTGTCATGTCGGTTAAACCAAGCGATACGGTTTCTGGCGTCAGGCGGATTTGGCCAAGACAAATCTCAGGTCGCCATTGATATATGCCACGCGCGGTTTTTGCTGCGAGTGGATCGGTTACATCGCCAAGAAAAAGTAGGTAAGGTTGAGCAATTTGCATGATGGTTCCCTTCGTCATCGTTATTGCTCATTAATGTAGCCAGACTGATTTAGGAAACCGAATGCTTATTTGTTAGGCAGGTATAACTTCAGGTTATACCTTTAAACCATCTGTTGTTTTAGGGCGGTGATAAATTGCTTTGTCGCAATGGATTGAGGTGTGTGCTCTGCGAATAAAATAGAGACAGAGAAGGACATATTTGGCTCCAAAGCATGCACGGAAACGGCATTATCTTGGCGATATTGTTTTGCAGTCCAAGGGTCTACAATCGCGAATCCTGCTTCGTTTTTCACCAGTTCAGCCGCCGCGGAGTAGCTGCGGACGGTAATGGCATGTTGATAATGCTCGTCACGCGCTGATAAGGTTTGATGCAGCAATAAGCCCAGAGGGTCTCGGCTATCTAAACCGATAATGGGTAAATCGTGACTGATGAGTTCTTCTAAAATGACGGTTTTTTCTGCGGGTATCGCTGCGCTTTTAGGAGCGATCAGTGCTAAGTTTTCTTTCAATAACATGTGCCCCATGATCGCTGGTGGTGTTTCTTCACCGAACGCAATGGCGACATCCAGTTCATGTTTCAGTAATCCTGAGCACAGCTCATCGCGATTGGCCGTTAAGAGCTCAAAGGAGATGCTGTGCTCTTTCGACAACAACGCGACAGTCGGCGCTAACAAGTGTGCGGCCAAAACAGGCGGAGCACCAACTCGTAAATGTTGAGTTCCCTGTTTGACTTTGTTGGTCAGAGAGCGAAATTGTCCGAGTTGTTGATAGACTTTTTCAGCCTCTGGCAATAAGGCTTTGGCTTCTTGAGTTGGAACGAGACGGCCCTTTACACGCTCAAATAAAGCGAAGCTCAGTTGTTGTTCTGTATGGGCGAGAACTCGAGTGACATTAGGTTGGGAAACGTGCAGTAAGCGAGCCGCGCCTGACACCGTTCCTGCTTGCATAATGGCGTAAAAGACTTCTAATTGCCTTAAGTTCACTGAGATTTCCCTCTGCTCATGTTGGTCACCTCAGAATACCCAACCTTGCTGATAAGCGATAGAGGTAAAAGTGCTGGCGTAAAAAATAGGAAGACGATGTTGGTTGCCTTCCTATCTCGCTTTTTCAATTTCTCAACTTCTCAATTTCTATGCTTCACTTTGCTGCTGCATGAAGGGGCAGGTCGTTAAACGGCTCGACGTCTTGACTGAGTAATCCCATCAAAATCACTGCTAACACCATGACAGCAGCTGCGATTGCAAAACCGTATTGTGTTAGTTCGTAATGACTCAACATTGCAATCAGGACGTAACTGAGAGATTGAATGGTGGTGGCAAACATGCTGATGCCGCCATCGACGCGACCTCGTTGATGAACCGCTACGGTGTGATGCATCCAGTTGACTCTCGCAATGCGATTTAGCGCGTTAAATACGCCAAACAGCGCCGTAAACAATAAGATGGTCAGCGGGCTCATCGCAAAACTCATCCCGATAAGCGCAAAAGAGACCATAACCATCGAAGCGAACATAATGTGGCTATGGGAGGCACGGCTTAGCACTTTGGTGACAATAAAGCCGGTTAGCAACGAGCCGAGGCCAAAACTGATGTTGAACCCTGCAAACCAATCGCCAGAGATGCCTTGTTCAGAAAACCAAATCGGCACCAGTTTGCTCAAATACGTCAATGCAGGATAAGAGAGGCAAGAGAGCAGAATAAAGCCATAAAATCGGGGTTCGAGACGGAATATTTGTTTGCTCTCTTTGAGTTGCGCGATGAAAGCAACGGATTTTGACGCCCTTAATTGTTGGGTATAAGGCGTCAGAATATAGAACATCGCTGCTAACGCAGAGGCGCTGGCCGCAAACAAAGCAAACTCTTTCATACCCCACATTTCAAGCAAAACAATACCCAACGCGCCAGCTCCGAGGGTTGTGGATTGCATTACAATTTCTTGCTGACCCGAAATTTTCGCATACTCATGGTGCTGATAATTTTCTTGGGTGAAGGCGTTGTTGGTCGTCCATGCAAAATTACTCGAAACCCAATACACCAATTGCGCAAAAGCCAGCAACCAGTGTGACTCAAACCCTAACCAATAAGCAATGAACACCACCAAAGCCATACCCGATTGAATCCATTGATTGAGCACGAGTAGTACTTTGCGTGAATGTCGGTCAATTAAAGTGGAAAAGAAAGGCGTTGCTAGAAAAGAAATCGCGGTGCAGCTCAGAGAAACTAAAGCGACGAATGTACCCATGTTAGGTTCGGAAAGCATGACCCATGGCAGTGCCATCATGAATAAGCCAGAGGAAATGCTGTCGAAGAAGCGGCCAGCTAAGTACGGCTGAGTTTTATTTTTCATTATGTTTGCCTCTAACTCCCGATGTATTTCAAAAGGTTGATGTCCAACTGTCTTGTGTTTAACAACCAAGTCGTTCGCGCTGAACACATTATCTTGAGATCGCCGGGGTTTAGCGTTAATTAAGATGGTGCAACTTTAAAACCTCAAGTAAACTTGAGGTAAAGCATTTTTTTAACAAAATTGATACACAGGGAGTCAAGGATGGAAATCAGCGTAGGAGAAGTGGCAAAACGTTCTGGAGTGAAAGTATCTGCCCTACATTTTTACGAGCAAAAAGGATTGATTTCGAGTTGGAGAAATCAAGGTAATCAGCGTCGCTACCATCGCAGTGTGTTGCGCCGTGTTGCGGTGATCAAAGCAGCGCAGCAAGTTGGGTTGTCGTTAGAAGAAATTAAACATGCGTTAGATGAACTGCCGAAACACCAAGCCCCTAACAAAGCGCAATGGGAAGAAATGGCAAGCCATTGGCATGAACAGTTAGAACAAAAGATTCAAAAACTTAAAGCGTTGCAAAACGATTTAGGCGGATGCATTGGCTGCGGGTGCTTGTCGTTAGAAACCTGCGCACTTCGAAACCCAGAAGATGTATTAGGGAAAGACCACTCGGGGTCGAACTTAACGTTAGAAGAAGAGTAGCGATTATCTCTATTCTTTGTCGAAACTGTCGACTACGATCGCGCCCATCGAAGCAGGCATTGTGATGACGATAACGCGTTTTATCGCAACCAAAGGCTCATTCATGAGTGGCAGTTTATCAAGACAGAAAAGAACTAACGCTACCACAACGGCCGCAATGAGGTACGCGATAACCACACGAAAAATAAAGATGGATACGCGATTCTTGATGTGGCTTTGAAACACGCTTTGATACGCGAAAAAACTGAGGAAAATGACAGAAAGACTTAACAGCATGAGCAAGTTTGCCATTGGTAGGCTCTCACCTAATCGCCACGCTTCCTCCGAAAATGAGATCGGGACTGCTAGGGCAAAAGCGCCAACCAATACTTGGCTAGCGTCTTCTAGATTAAAGTGGCTGCTCATGCTGTTTATTCCATTATTCGCTTGCTAGATGTAAGAGCTTTTCAAAACGCTCATTACCGTGCAGCAATTCGAGGTCTCGTTCTTCGGCAAGTAAATCACGAATGGATGGGCTGTATTCAATTGCGCGTTCCAAGTCTTCAATAGCTTGCTCTTCGATACCAAGGCGAGAGTATGCACACGCGCGTTGATACAGTGCAGGGCCGTTGGTGTAATCGACTTCAAGTACGCGGTTACAAATGCTAAGTGCCCAATGGTATTCGTTGATTTCCATCGCTGCGTCGGCTTTGTAAGTCAACGCTTCTAAATCACCTGGACGAATTAATAAGATTTCATCATAGATTTCAATACGTTGTTCTGGAGTTTGAGAGCTTTGTGCACGTAGCCATAAGTTATGGATCTCGTTGATTTTCTCAATCTCTTTGTTGTTTTCGCTGATAATGCGAGTTTTGCGTTTTAAATCTCGCTCAAGGGCGACAAACTTTTTCTCGTATTCTTGGGCGATCTTCTCCAATCGTTTATCAGCCATCTCTTTGGTGTTGTGTTTAAACTCGCGCAGAGATTGCCATCCGACAAAGGCAATCAGCGATGCGACACCAGCAATGATGTAGAAGAAGTATGTAACGGTCACGTTGGCATAGTTCAACGATTTATCTGCGACCGTTAGCTCGCGATCGGTGATCTCTGTGATCATTCGCTTTTCTAGGCTTTGATAGTCCTGACGCAGCGCTTTTAGTTCATCTAAAATATAGCGTTCCATTAATGGTCTATCTAACAGATCCGATTCTGAATACTTTTCCTCCGATGCCATTGTTGGCAAGGCAAGCATCAGCGAGAAAAAAATACCAATAAATAAGCGCATATAACGTCCTTTCACGAGAAGAGTACAGATAGACCATGCAACAATAGCAAATAGCACAAACGTTTAGCAAAGTTATTACAAAAGAAATCACAGTCGTCTTCGTAGAAGTCATATTCTTGTTGTTTTTCAGTTTGTTCCTGGTGGTTATTTGTTGTGATATCTTTTATCCTCCTTGCGAATTTATGATTAATGGAGTGAGCATGGACGCGCGAGCTAAGGATTACTTAGAACAATTCCTAGAATTATTATCACCAGAACAAAGGGAAGCTGTACCATCAGTCAGTGCTGACTATTATTGTGCCGATGAATACAACGCGAATGTATGCGCAGATTTGGTTCGTATTGGACAGAAAACTGCATCGTGCAGTTTGGAGCTTTGGTATCGAGAGCATGGTGAAATCATGCCCCAAGTCGGTCATTTACAAGTAGTGACGAATTGGGATGGGGACCCGGTTTGCGTGATACGAATTACTGACGTAAGTACATGCAAATATGAGAATGTAACCGCAGAGTTTGCCTACGCAGAAGGCGAAGGTGATAGAACCTTAAACTGGTGGCGTGATGCTCATACTGCATTTTTTAAAGCTGAATGCGATGAGTTGAACATCGATTGGCATGAGAAACGTACGCTGGTTTTAGAGCGTTTTGAAGTGGTGTATCCCGTCAATTAATCTCTGATAGCAGCACTGATTTGAAGTGCTGCTTTCTTTACTGAGAGACCATTTTTAGCGCTTTCGAGCGGTCACACTAAACATGTGCCAATGTTTTTGGCTTCCGACTACAGTGGTCCCGTCTTCATCTCTTTCATGCAATGAAATGAGGTCGTAACCTTCGAATAAGCTTTCCACTTCCTTTTTTGTTAATGCGGTAATGTTTGGGTGCATTTCGGAGGTAACCCAGGAGTCTTTCACTCCCAAGAAATCGCCGCAGAAGATACCGCCCGGTTGTAATGCGCTGTCTATTTTTGTCCAGACTTGTTTGAAGCCTGTGTCAGGGCAAAAGAACAAACTGGCATTTGCGATAACCAAGCTGCACTGAGGGTAATTAAATTCAGTAAAACAGCACTGCGAAACCGAAAATCGCTTATTACCTTCAAAGCGTGTTAAACAAGTTTTTACTGCATCTTCATTGCTATCACATGCGTGAACCTTAAATCCCTGTTCGAGGAGAAAGTGGCTGTCTCGACCTATTCCGCAGCCAATATCAAGAGCGACTTTGCCTTCTATCTTAAGTCGGTTTACGGCATTTTCCACGTTTGGGCGGTGAGGTTGGCTTAAAATTTTCTGATAGTATTCATTCCATTGCGCTGGCATTGAACTTCCTTATGTTGGTTGTGTCCCCTGCCCAAAACTAGCGTCCATTTTGTTTTGCTTGACTGGGGAGGTTTGCAGTATTGGCAGCTGTTATAGCTGATCTTCAATCGGTAATATTCCGGAGAACCAAGCGCCCATTTTTCGCCATACTCCTGCTTCTGGTTCGGAGTCGTATTCTTCGCCTGTTTTTACGTCGGTCCAGACAATGTCCCCGTCGCGCAGAGTTAAGGCGTAGGCGTTACTCGACAGTTGATTTGGCAGTTGTTCTAGAAACATTTGCACATATTCTGGCTGTTCGATAACAACGGCCATTTCGGTATTCAAAGCGGCCGAACGTGGGTCCCAGTTCATCGAACCAACGAAAAGTGTTTTGTTATCAATCGTCATTGCTTTAGCGTGTAAACTTGCTCTGCTACTCCCCGTGAGGCTCCACTTACTTTTGAGTTTTGCGCTCGCTTTTACTTCCCAAAGCTTGATTCCAGCTTCGAGTAGATCTTTTCGATATTTTGCGTACCAACCATGCACGGCAAACACATCGTTAGACGCGAGGCTATTGGTCACAATCGTGATATCAACGCCTCGCTTGGCCGCGTTACTTAATGCTTGAGTACCTGCTTCAGTTGGAACGAAATAGGGAGAAATGAGCACAAATGAATTCTCAACACTTTTAACCAATTCCGACAAATTATCAATAAGTTGGCTCTCTCGGGTCGCGACTTTATCGGGCAGGTCAAACCATACTTTCGCTTCTCCCCAGTAGAGCTTGAGTTTGCCTTGTTTTAGATCTTGGTACATATCCAGTTGAGTGAAGTCATAGCGGCCGGTTGAAAACTTTTCCTCTAACCGGAGTTTATTGACCTGCTTTTGAATCGCTTGGTCGGTAATTTGCTGTGAATTCGGTGTAATCCATTCCATTGGTATCGAATAGGCGCTATTCCAGTAGAGGTCGAACTGATCGGCAGTTTGTTGTACCGCCTCACCATAGAGCAGAAGATCAAAATCACCAAACTCAACTTGCGATTCAAAAGAGAAGTATTCATTGCCGATATTTCTACCTCCGACAATGGCGGAAACACTGTCTGCAATCAGAGACTTATTGTGCATACGACGATTAAGGCGTTCAAAATCGCTAGCAAGAGCGAACCAACGGGAGTCGCGATACTGATGCGGATTAAATAAGCGGATTTCTATATTAGGATGTGCATTGAGGGCAGCCATCACATCGTCGTTTCGCTTTTGCATATCGTCAAGCAACAGCCTTACTCGAACACCACGCTTTGCCGCTTCATACAAGCGCCACGTTATTAGCTGACTCGTTTCGTCACCACGGTAAATATAGTATTGAAGATCAAGGCTTTTCTGGGCGGACTCGATCAAAGAGGTTCGAGCAAGAAGGGCATCGTGTCCTTGATTTAACGGTGCAAAGCCAGTTATGGACTTAGGGTCTCTCCCGTAAGCTTCAAAGTACTGCGCAAGAACAGAATCCTTTTGATAACCGAGCTGAAAGCTGGTGGACTTTTCACTGGCGTCATTCAACGATACGGATGAGCATGCCGATAAAATAGTGAGCAGCGAGGGGAAGAGCAACTTGGCGAGCGTTTGTAACAAAGCACATTTCCTTGTCTTACAGAGTGTTACCTACTCCAAATTATAGACTTAAGCTGACGCCACATGCACCCAGAACCGTTTGATAACGAGCGATTAATCAATGAATTGCCATAGAGCCTGCACTAAGTTCAACTTTTAGAGCGCAGATAATCATTTATTTTAATTATCATTATGGCCGTATTGGTCATAATCACTAATATCTGGTGATTATGACCAATAGCACACTGGATAAAATAATGGTTTTTATATAACCATATGATTTCTAATAAATAAATGCTTGGCATGTCATTTGCTGTTTAGAATAAAAGTTAAGTCAGAGCAACTTGCGCAGTTGGTTAATTTTTTGTTAATTTTATTAACTTTGAATTGGCAATAACTATCTAGTTAGCTGCTTAAAAGACTAGGCAAGTGCCGCTTTGATGTTTATTCAAATTCAATTCTCTCACCACCATGCTTACCGGGAGCAATGGACTGAATAAAAGAGTGGTGTTGAAAACAACAATAAAAAAGGATTTTCGATGTTAGCAAAACCCATATTACGTTGGCTTTTACCCTTCGTCGTCGTTGGAGGCTCTTATGCAGGATATGCTGCAATTGCCGCAACTGCGCCGGAAAAAGAGTCAACCAAAGATGCAATTACAGAACCTACTGTTCAGGCTTCTTCTCTTTTTCCTACCGATCACAAAGTGGTGATTACCAGTCACGGTGAATTAGTCCCTTTTGAAAAAACACACCTTTCCGCGCAAGTTAGTGGTGAAGTGATAAGTTGGCACCCGAATTTTGTGACGGGTGGCATCGTAAAACGAGGAGAGGTTCTTTTCACAATTGAAAGTGACAACTATGAAGCGTCGGTTTTACAAGCTGAAGCCGATTTAGCTAGTGCACGCGCAAACTTGATTGAGGAACAAGCGAAAGCCGAAGTGGCAAAACGTCAGGCAAAGAGACTGAGCGATAAGCAAGTGACGGATCTGTATTTACGCAAGCCTCACGTTTTGAGCGCACAAGCGCAAGTGAAGTCGGCCCAAGCGGCACTCAAACGAGCAAAAAGAGAGTTAGAAAATTGCAAAGTCGTTGCACCTTACGATGCGCTGGTTGTTGAGCGTGATATTGGTGTTGGTCAATTTGTTACATCTGGTTCTCGAGTTGCCACGTTAAACAACATCGAAGTGGCAGAGGTGCACGTACCCATTGCCGGTTTTGATAGTGCATTTTTACCCGAATCCATTGGTGAACTCACTGCGACAGTGACGCAGCAAGGTGTGTTTTCTACCACTAGAGAAGGTCGAGTAGTTCGTGATTTAGGCATGATTGATAGCGCTACCCGAATGATTAACATGGTCATTCAAATCGCGGACCCATACGGTGTCGATAACCAGCAGCCTCCAATTAAATTCGGCTCCTACGTTGAAGTGAGCTTCACTGGTAAGGAACTTAAGCATATCTACCGCTTGCCACAGGAATTAGTAAAAAATCGTACCGTGTGGGTAGTGAATGGCGATAATCAACTTCAACCCAGAACTGTCACGGTTTTGAGAGCAGAAGGTGAGTTTTTGCTGGTGGGCGAAGGTTTAGAGCAAAGTGATAAGTTGGTACTGACCTTACCAGAGTACCCTCAAAAAGGCATGGCGGTACAAATCGCAAAAAAGAGTGACGACTCCGAAACCGTCGTACAGTAAGTAGGAGTATGTCATGGAAGATACTAAACAAAAGGGCTTGATTGCCTATTTTGCGAATAACCCCGTCGCTGCCAACCTTTTGATGGTGTTCATCATTATCATGGGTGTGGTGAGTTTTCTCTTTATTCAAAGGCAGATGTTTCCGAATATTGAGGTGAACTACATTGATGTTCGTGCGACTTATCCTGGCGCTTCTCCTCAAGAGATAGAAGAGAGTATTCTCGTTAAGGTCGAGGAATCGATTAAAGACGTCACCGGGATTAAAAAAGCAGTCTCAACGGCCTCTAGAGGTAGCGCTTATGTTTCTATCGAGGTAGACGTTAATGCCGATATCAAGCGTGTCTTAGATGATGTAAACCAACGTATTGATACCTTGTCTAATTTACCAGCGGGTATGGAACCAATCAATGTTTACCAAGTTGAATGGCGCCAAGATGTAATTGAAATGGGGTTAGTTGGGGACCGACCGCTCGAGGAGCTTAAACCGATTGCTAAGCAAATCGAAGATGAATTACTTCAGTTAGAAAACGTCATGCTGGTGTACCTGAGTGCGCCAGAAGAAGAAATAGCGATTGAAGTTGACCCACTTGTTCTTCGTAAATACGACCTGACGTTGAGCGATATCAGCAGCGCGATCAGCCGTTACTCAGCCAACTTTTCTGCGGGCGAAGTAAAAACAAACTCAGGGATGATTGCAGTAAGGATTGAAAACCAATACTACCGTGGTGATGAGTTTAGAAATATTCCTGTAAAGCTTGGCGCAAATGGTGCAAAGGTTCTGTTGCAAGATATTGCCACAATAAAAGATGGCTTTACGGAAGAAGAGCGCTACTTTGAATACTCAGGTCAGAATGCGATCTACATGTCTGTTGAAGCAACTCGTGACCAGAACATTATCCCTGTTGCACAGTCCGTTCGTAATTATATTGAAACAAAAAACAAGACATTACCGCAGGATGTTAAGCTCAAAGTCTTAGTTGATACGACTTATTATTTAAATGGGCGTCTCGACATGATGTTGAAAAACTTGCTGCAAGGCGCTGCATTAGTCGCGATTATGCTGACCATTTTCCTACGTTTCCGCTTGGCTATGTGGGTAATGATCGGCTTACCAGTGTGTTTCCTTGGTGCGGTGATGATGATGCCAGCTTTGGGTATTACAGTGAACATCGTCTCGCTGTTCGCTTTCATCATGGTGCTCGGAATTGTAGTTGATGACGCCATCGTGATGGGAGAGAGCGCTTACAGCGAAATTGAAGAAAAGGGCGGCGGTGTCGAGAACGTGGTTCGTGGTGTGAAACGTGTTGCTACGCCAGCGACATTTGGTGTTCTGACAACGATTGCTGTATTCGCACCATTCTTGCTTTCGAGTGGTATTGATAGCGCTTTCTTTTACGGCATTGCTGGTGTCGTGATTCTGTGTTTGATCTTCAGTTTGATTGAATCAAAGTTGATCCTACCAGCGCACTTGGCGCATACCCATTTTAAACCAGTTAAACCAGGTGGATGGCGAGATCGTTTCAACCAACGTTTCTTCGGCTTTGTAAACGGTCCGTATCGTAACTTTGTAACAACATGCACCCATTGGCGCTGGACAGTGTTTGCAGTGTTCTGTGGTTTACTGCTGATCAGCGCGGCTTTGATCAACGCGAATTATGTTCGGGTGATCCCTAACCCTAAAGTGCCGACTGACTATCCTGCGATCACTATTGAAATGAATGATACCGTTTCAAGTGAGCAGACAATCAGTGCACTCAAGACTATTGAACGTGTCATGCAAAAGATCGAATCTGAGACCATTGCAGAACATGGTCAAGGAATGATTCGTGATGTGCTGTCGTACAACAGAAGCCGCACCGAAGGTCGTGTATTAGTACCTTTGGTTGATGAAGAGTTACGCCCGTTCAATACATTTGAGCTGGCTCGACGTTGGCGTGAAGCTATGCCTGTTATTCCAGGTATGAAGAGCATCAAAATCCGCGAGCAGAGTGCGGGTGGTGGTGACAGAGATGAGTTTGGCTACTTGTTGTTTGGTTCTAACATCAATGAGCTCAACGAGGCTGGTCGTTACTTGATAGAGCGTTTACAGCAGGAAGAAGGGTTATATGATATTTCATCTTCTATTGATTCTGGAAGCAAAGAAGTACTCCTGTCTCTTGCGCCTGTAGCGTACGATCTCGGTCTGGATCTCACCATGATCGCAGAGCAAGTTGGTGGCAGCTTTTATGGTGGCGAAGCACAGCGCATTATTCGTGATGGTGAAGAAATTAAAGTTATGGTGCGTTACCCGCAACTGACGCGTGAAGCATTCTCATCATTGCGTTACGCTGTGATTACAACACCAGCAGGTAAGAAGGTCATGCTAGGTGATGTGGTGAAGATCAACGAGCAGCCGGGCGTGAGTAGCATTCGACGTGAAGGCGGGTATCAAACCGTTTATGTTTATGGTTCCATAGACGAAGAATTGGTTGAACCTCAAGAAATCGTGAAGGTCATTGACGACAATATCTTACCGGACATGAAGCAAGCCTTCCCAACTGTGAAAACAGAATTGGGCGGTGATATTGAAGAGCAGGCTGCGCAGCGTAATGAACAGATTTTGTTCTTTATTGCAGGCATGATCATCGTCTACATCTTGTTAGCTGTACCGTTAAAAAGTTATACCCAACCTTTGATTGTAATGTCCGTCATTCCGTTTAGTCTGACGGGGGCGATTTGGGGCCATTTCTGGCTAGGTTTAGACATAAGTATGATGTCGACATTTGGTTTGATCGCCGCTGCTGGCGTGGTTATCAACGACTCTCTGGTTATGACAGATTACGTAAACCAAGTGAGAGAAAAGGGTATGAACATCAAACAAGCGGTTGTTGAGGCGGGTTGTGCTCGTTTTCGAGCTATCACGCTCACCTCAATAACGACGTTTGCGGGTGTATTGCCGATAATGTTTGAAACGAGTTTGCAGGCGCGTTTTGTCATACCGATGGCTGTCGCTTTGGGCTTTGCGGTGTTGTACGCAACGGTTCTGACTTTAGTGTTGGTGCCTTGTTTGTATTTAATGCTTGAAGATATTAAAAATATTTTCAGATCGATTAAGAGGTTTATCCATCGTTTGATTAATCGTTTCAGAAAGTCGCCAGTGACGTCGAGCGTTGAAGCAAGCGTATCGAGTTAACAAGCTTGATGTTAACGATTAGGAGCAGCCTTCGGGCTGCTTTTTTGTTTCCGCATTTTGATTCAAAGTGATTTTTTAGTGGGCAGTTACGTAATTATCTGATGAGAAAACTGCCTGACAAAGCATTTCTAATATGTATGTTTCTAATGTTTTAAATTCGCATGGTTAATTTGACACTTGGTTAGCGAAATTTACCAGACGAAGATAACGTTGAATATGAGGTTTTATTTAAGTTGTTGAAAAATAACAAAATAAAAGTTGGCATCGTATGTGCAATATATGAATTGTAATTAAAATTAACTGCTAATCCTCAAGGAGCTTATTATGAAAAGCGTATTTCTATCTACTCTAAGTCTTATTGCTGTAATGTCATCACCAATCGCTGCTGCTAACACTTTAGACAAAGAGGAGTGGAGCTCAGATTTACGTCAGGACTTTTCTGAAATGAAACATGAAGCTATAGCAGATATTCAGCAAATGAACATGGATGCCATTCACGCACGTGATGAGCGTATCGTGAAAAACATTAAAGATGAGCAAGAACAGTTAGTAAAGGTAACGTGCCACAAAGAGAAAGCAAGCAAGTCATAAACGCCGATAAAAGAGACTAACAGACGAAAATGAATCCAATACGAGTTCGGTGTTAGTTAGCAGTAAGCACTGACCTTGTTGCTCTACTTGCCAGCCTTTTAAGGCTGGCTTTTTTGTTTTCAGCCCTAAACCACCTACTTCAGTAGGTGGTTATCATCCGTTTCGGCTTTGCCTGTAAAACTACTCATGCTAA